>DASSTP010000281.1:0-5988 GCA_035707845.1 Gemmatimonadales bacterium
CCGGACGCGAAGCTAGCTCCAGCAGCTTTCAGCTTTCAGCCCTGAGCTTTCAGCTTTCAGCTCTCAGCTCTCAGCTCACTTCGCCTCCAGCATTCCCACCGCGCCCTTGGTCGCATCGGCGAAGGCATGTGACACGAACGGATAGATCCCCTTCTCCACCAGGTGGGTCTCGAAGATCATCCCGCCGCCGGTCGGGACGTCGAACGTCTGCACGCCCTGGAGTGGATGGTCAGACCCGTCGAGAAAGACCCGATCGAAAATCGCGCCGACCACGTGAAACGCCGAGACCCGGTTGGGGCCAGCATTGACGACATAGAAGCGCAGCGGCTGGTTGACGCCTACCTCGAGCGGGTGCGACGCGTACTGGTTGGCCAGGCCGTTAAAGACGATGAAATCGGGGGCGTCGTTCAGCATCCGCTTCCAGTCGAGCGACTGCACCGAGTCCGGCCCATGCCTGGGCCCCAGGTAGAACTCGCTCTGCACCAGCACGAATTCGGTGGCCCTGGGCCGTGGCCTGGCCGGGTCCACGATCAGCGCCCCGTACATGCCATTGGCGATGTGGGCCGCGGTCGGCGCGGTGCCGCAATGGTACATGAACGCACCCGGCACCCGCGCCACGAACCGGTACTGCAGCGAATCGTTCGGCAGGATGTTGACGTAGGCTCGGCTCGGTGCAATCTCGGCGGCGTGAAAATCCATCGAGTGCGGAATCGGCGCCTTGTTGACGATGGTAAAGTCTATGGTGTCGCCGACCGTCACCCGCAGGACCGGTCCCGGCACCTGCGCATTGAACGCCCATGCCTCATACACGCGGCCGGGCGAAATGGTATGCCGGACATGCACAGTCTCGAAGCGGATCTTGTGGAGGCGGGACGTGGAGCGCGGCGGCGCGAGCGCGGTCTGCTCCACCGTGTCACTCGGCGCGCCAACGCGAGCCTCGCCGTGCGACATCGACGCCGGCGGGTTCTGGATGTTGGGTGCACCGGTAGGCGATACTCCGGGCGGGCGCGACGTATCCGGCGGAGTTGCCGTATCAGAAGCCTGGCGAGGTGAAGCAGGCTGGCCCTGGCAGGCCACGAGAAGACAGAGGATGACTGCGGGCAGGAACAGTGGGCGCATGCGTCACTCCGGCTCGAGTCAGGCCAGGCGCATCTGCTCACGTCCTGCCGGTGATGCCGAGGCGGCCCAGTCACGGGGCCGGAGCATCTCCCGGAGTTGCGCGCCCGGCGAGTGCTCGGGAAAGTCGGCCGATCCGGGCCATGATGCAAGCGGCGGCAGGCTCATCAGGACACTGTCCATGCGCGCCCCTGTCTCCAGGCCGAACCGCGTCCCACGGTCGTGCAGCAGGTTGAATTCCACATACCTGCCCCGGCGGAACAGCTGGAGCTGCCGGTCTTCCTCATTACTCGGCGTTTCCCGCCGGCACCGTACAATCGGGGCATAGGCGCCAGCGAGGCAGCGGCCGACCTCGTCCACGAACGCCGCGAGCGCGGGCTCATCGAGATCGTCGCCGGGCATCAGGTCGTCAAAGAAGATCCCGCCCACGCCCCGCGCCTCGCCCCCGCGGTGGGTGTTCACGAAGTATTCGTCGCACCAGCGCTTGAACCTGGCATGGAACCGGGGATGATGGCGGGCGCAGATTTCGCGCAGCGCCGCATGGAAGTGGACCGCGTCCTCGGGGTGCGGCCAGGTGGGCGTCAGGTCCGTGCCACCGCCGAACCACCGGGTCCACTCACCATCCGCGGTCTCCCGCTCCAGATAGCGTACGTTGAGGTGCACCGTGGGAACGTGCGGGTTCCAGGGATGCGCCACGAGACTGACACCCGCCGCGAAGAACGCGCCGGAGCCATCGCCCCTCGCGCCATGCACCACGGACCGGTTGATGCCCGCCTTCTCGAAGGTCTGCCCCTCTACCAGCAGGCGCGAGACACCTCCGCCACCGCCGGCGCGTTCCCATTCCGTCGATTGGAACTTCCCGGCGCCGTCCAGCTCCTCGAACAGGGCGGTTGCTTCGTCGTGCACCGACTGCACCCACTCGGCGGCAACGTCCCGGTTCACGCTCGCGCCACCACTCGAGGCGCTGCACGGTGCCACTGCTGCACCGTCTGCACGAAGACCTGCGCGTGCTCCGGCGGCACATCGGGAAGAATGCCGTGGCCCAGGTTCGCCACGTAGGGCACACCCTCAAACTGGCGCAGCATCTCCCTGGTCCGCCGCTCGATTTCATCGGGCTCGGCATAGAGCGCGCAGGGGTCCAGGTTTCCTTGCACCGCCACCGCAGTGTTGCGAACGACGTTGCGCGCAGCCTGGATGGAGGTCTGCCAGTCGATGCCAAGCACATCGGGCTTCACCACGCTGCGGGTCCGCGCCAGCTGGGCACCTGCGCCCGGCGTGAACACCACCACCGGCACACCAGCTTCGCGCACCTGGTCAACGACAGCCGCCAGCGCGGGGAGCACAAAGGCTTCGTAGTCCTGCGGCGACACGATCCCGGCCCACGATTCGAATACCTGGACCATTTCCGCGCCGGCGCGGACCTGCTCCATGAGGTGCCTGGCCACCGCATCCGCGAGAGTTGCCAGCATCCGCCGCGCAAATTCCGGCTCTTCAACCAGGCACCGGCGTGCCCTGGCGAACTGCCGCGTACCGTGGCCCTCGATCATGTACGCCAGCAGCGTCCACGGGCCACCGGCGAAGCCGATGACCGGCACGCGGCCGGCCAGCCGGCGCCGAGTCTCTTCAATGGCGCGATAGACGTAGCCAACCGACGAAGGGTCGAACGGACGGAGCCGCGCAGCATCGGCCGGGGACGCGAGTGGCGAGGGAAAGCGCGGTCCCGTGCCCTCTTCCACGACAAGTCCCATGCCCAAGGCTTCGGGGATGACCAGGATGTCGCTGAAGATGATGGCCGCGTCGACGCCCAGCCGCTCCACGGGCTGGATGGTCACTTCCGCAGCGAGATCTGGCGTGCGGACCATCTCCAGGAAGCTCGCCCGCTCGCGAATGGCACGATACTCAGGGAGATAACGGCCCGCCTGTCGCATCATCCAGACTGGAGGCCGCTCCACCGGTTCACCGGCGATGGCGCGGAGCAGCAATGGCCGCGTCATCACCTGGCTCCCTGAGCAAGCTGCAGGACCGCTCGCACCGCCTGCAGGAGGAGCGGAACGGTGAATTCCTCGACCGTCGCCGCGGCCGGCCATCCGGCGGAAGCGGCAGCACGCGTCGTCACCGGCCCCACTGCCACGAGCCCGGGCCTTTCAGAAGCGGGGACTGCGTCGGCGAGCGCCTGCGCCACCCGTCCACTGCCGACGAGGATCATGTCGCCGCTGGCAGCCGCCGCGCGCAGCTCGGCAGGTGGTGCGATCACGGCACGATAGCACACCAGCTCGGTCACCTCGATGCCCGCCGCGCGAAGCCGGCCGGGGAGCACATCCCGATGCTGCTCGCCGCAGGGAAAGAGGACCGGTCCTGTCACGCCTTGCCCGATCATCATGCGGGCCAGCGCAGCCGCGGCGCCATCAGGCGCCGGTGGCTCCACCATGTGGACCTGCGCCAAGGGCTGGAGCTCGCGAGCGGTTGTGGGGCCGGAGGCCCACAACGGCGGCGAAACGGCGTGTGCCTCGCGCACCGCACCGGCATACAGGTCCGCACTGCGGGGCGACGTGAGCGCCACGGCCTGGAATTGGTCCAGCGCCGAAATCGCCGCACCAAGCGCAGGACCGAATGCGTCTGTCTCGAAGGTGAGAAGCGGCCGGTGCACGAACGTCACGCCCAGCGCGTCCAGTGCGCGCTCCAGTCCTTCGGGTGCGCCCGTGCTGAGCGTGCTCACGATCCGCTCGCTGCTCACGGCACACCACCCGACTCGAGGCGCGCCGCACCGAGCAGTCCCTCGGCGCCCTGCCGGAGCAGCCGCTCGGCGAGTTGCAGTCCGGCGCTCGCCGGTCCCTCGCCGGCGATGCCCGCTTCTTCGGTCTCGTCCAGGCAATGACGGCCATCCAGCGACAGCACCCTGCCATGCAGGCGCAGTGTACCGCCCTCCGCCTGCGCAAAGGCAGCGATGGGGACATGACACCCGCCTTCCAGCGCGCCGAGAAAGCTCCGCTCGGCGGTCACCGCCGCGGCGACATCCGGCCGCTGCACCAGCGAACGCAGGAGCTGGCATGTTCGGGTGTCGTCACGCCGGGCCGTCACGGCGAGCGCACCCTGGCCCGGCGCCGGCAGCATGAGCTCGATGGGAATGCGCTGGCTGATGCGTTGCCCCAGGCCAAGCCGGTCGAGCCCGGCCGAAGCAAGCACGATGGCGGACCAGTCGCCGTTCTGGTCCAGCTTGCCAAGGCGGGTTTCCACGTTGCCGCGCAGGTCCGGCACCATGAGGTCGGGCCGGGCCCGCAGCAGCTGCGCCCGGCGCCGAAGGCTGCTGGTCGCCACCACGGCGCCCGTCGGCAGTGAAGCCAGTGCCGCCGGATTCCGGGCCACCAGCGCGTCACGCGGATCGGCGCGCTCGCTAATCGCGGCAAGCGCAACCCCATCCGGGAGTTGGGTGGGCAGGTCCTTGAGCGAGTGTACGGCGAGGTCGATGCGCTCCTCGATCAGCGCTTCATCCAGCTGGCGGGTGAAGAGCGCCCGGTCTCCAATCCTCGGCAGTGGCACGTCGCCAACCAGGTCGCCCGTAGTACGGACTTCGACGACCTGCGTGACGACTCCAGCGGCGTTGAGCAGCGCGATGATCCGGTCTGTCTGCCAGCGGGCCAGCCGGCTCGCACGCGTCCCGACCTTCAGTGCTCCCGTCATGCGGCCACCAGCCCCTCGAGGCGGCGCGCGGCACGCATCCCGCTCTCGAGCGCCGCCGCGAGTCCTGTCCCGCTCCGCCAGGCGCCGGCGAGTGCCAGCCCCGCATTGGCATGCTCGACCGCATGCGCGGCGTCCACGCGCCGGCCGTGGCCCAGGTCAAACTGCGGAATGGCGGCGGGCCAGCGAGAGACAAGACTGAGCACGGGCGCACCCCTGGCGCCGAGCAGTGTCGCGGCCTCTCGCGTCGCAATCTCGATCAAGGCCTGCTCGGGCAGGTGCACGAGCGGCTCCTGGCGCACACCACCGATCAGGACAGTGAGGAGGACGTGCCCATCGGGTGCACGGCCGGCGAACGCGCTCGAGGCGAACAGGATGCCAAGGGCCTGCCGGCGCTCGCAGTGCGGCATCAGTACGCCGACCCCGTTCAGCGGATGCGTCACGCTCGATCGCCGGTATCCAAGTGCTACCGTGGCGAGCGAGGCCGCCGGCATCGTGGTGAGTTGCGTGAGCGCGGGCGTGAGATCGGCATCGACCAGCAGCAGCCCCAGTTCGCGCGGGGGCACGGCCAGCACCAGCTCGGGCGCGATTACACATTCGCCGCCCTGCAGCTCCACCTCCCAGCCGTCGCGATGCGGCCGCGCGGCGTGAACTGCCGCCCCGGTGCGTACCGGCGCCGGCAATTGCGCCGCGAGTGTCGCGGGGAGTTCGGCAACGCCGCCGGGAAAGGACACCATCGTGCGCCGGGCACCGCTTCCCCGTGCCGCCGCGCGCACCAGCGAGCCGTGCTCCGCTTCCATGGCGCTGAGGCCCGGGAAGGCGTGTGTCATGGACAGGTGGTCGGGATCGCCGGCAAAGATGCCCTGCTGGAACGGGTCAGCGAGTCGCTCGAGCGCTTCGCGCCCGAGTCGCCGGGTGACAAACGTGCCCAGCGACTCTTCCTCCGCAGCTGCGGCGTGCGGCACCAACGCTCCGGCCAGCCGCAGCTTGCCGCGGGGCGACAGCAACGGTGAGCGCAGCAACTGCAGGGGCGAGCGCGGGATCGGCACCAGGCGCCCGCCGCGGACGGTCCAGCGGTTGGCTGTGACGGGAAGCGGCGAAATGCGGCGCGGCCAGAGCCCCACCAGCTCGAGCAGGGCCGTCACCTCGGGCGATGGCTGGCTGAGGGACGCGGGGCCTCGTTCGACCAGGAATCCC
>DASSTP010000282.1:0-5328 GCA_035707845.1 Gemmatimonadales bacterium
AAGTCGCAGGTCGCACGACGCGAGACCTGCGACTTGCGACCTGCGACTTGCGACCTGCGACCTGGAAACGAATCACGACGGAACACATGCAAGTGGCCAAGGAATACTGGATGGTACGGACAGCGCGGTGCGCGTGGCCGGTGAGCCGGGTCATGGCGCAGCACGTGGAGCGCGAGGCAGCGCGCCGGTGGCGGCGGCGCTGGCTCACGTTCGTGGACATCACCGGGGCGCGCATCCGCATCCGGACTGACGCCGTGCTGGTGGTCGAGCAGAGCGCGCCGGAGCACCGGGCCGGATGGCGGGCCTGGTGTGACCAGCTTGACGCGGAGAATGAGGCATCAGAGGAAGGAGGTGGGTCATGACAGAAATGGGGCATGGTGCCATATTCGGCACACACGACGACAAGACCCTGGCGCAGTTTGAGGACGTGGCCTCCCGCTCGGTGGCGGCGGCGCTCATGGCGGACGGCCATGTTGGCTACGTCATGCCGATCGGTGGCGTCGCCGCCTATGACGAGCGGGTCTCGGTGGTGGGCGTGGGCTTTGACATCGCCTGCGGCAACGCTGCGATCCGGACCGACCTCAACCTGGAGCGCACCCCGGGGCTGGCGGTGCAGCTGAGCCCGGTCGCCGACGAGATCCAGTCGAGCATCTCCTTCGGTGTGGGCCGGCATAACCGCGCGGATGACGCCCCGGTCGAACATCCGCTCTTTGCCGACACCGCCTGGGATGCCCTGCCCGCCAACGTGCGCGATCCCCTGCGCGAGAAGGCGCGCTCCCAGCTGGGCACCGTCGGCAGCGGCAACCACTACGTGGATGTCTTTGCTGACGAGGCGGGCGACATCTGGATCGGCGTGCATTTCGGGAGCCGAGGGCTGGGACATACCATCGCCTCGGGATTCCTGGCGCTGTCGCAGAACGCGCAGTGGGGCGCCCGCGTGCCGGAGCGCGAGACGCTGCTGGCACTTGACCAGCCGCTGGGTGAGGCATATTGGGCGCTGATGAACCTGGCCGGCCAGTACGCCTATGCCGGCCGGGAGTGGGTGGCGCGGAAGGTGGTGTCGCTCCTGGGCGGGCGCGAACTGGAACTGGTGCACAACCATCATAACTTTGCGTGGCGCGAGGAGCACGCGGGGCGCACACTGATCGTGGTGCGGAAGGGTGCCACGCCGGCCTTTCCCGGCCAGCTGGGGTTCGTGGGTGGGTCGATGGCCGACAACGCCGTGATCCTCCGCGGTACGGAGCCGGGCTCGGACCACGAGCGTGCGCGCCAGCAGGCGGCGCTTTACTCGACCGTGCACGGTGCTGGGCGAGTCATGAGCCGCTCCGCCGCCGCGGGCCCTCGGCGCTGGAAGAAGGACGCGCCGCGGCCGGCCGGACTGGTGTCCGAGGAAATGATGCTGCAGTGGGTCCGCAGCAAGGGTGTCATCCTCCGCGGTGGCGGCACCGACGAGAGCCCGCACGTGTATCGTCGGTTGCCGGAGGTCCTGGCCGCCCAGGGCGAGACCGTCGAGGTGCTGCACGAGCTGCGTCCCCTCATCGTGGTCATGGCGGGCGCGAACGAGTATGATCCCTACAAGGATTGAACACCGAGGCCATCGTGCCGCATCCGCGTCTCCTGCTGCTCAGCAACTCCACCAGCCCGGGCGGGGCCTACCTCGCCTGGGCGGAGTCCCACCTCGGCGTGTTCCTGGGCCGGGACGTACGGCGCGTTTTCTTCGTGCCGTACGCCTCGGTCGTCAGGCCGTACAGCGAGTATGCGGTTGCCGTGCGGAAGCCGCTGGGCTCACTGGGCTACGAGGTGGTCTCGGCGCATGAAGCCACCAACCCGGTGGCGGAGCTGGAGCGGGCCGACGCCGTGGCGGTCGGCGGTGGCAACACCTTCCACCTGCTGAAGCACCTCTATCACACCGGTCTCCTGCCCGCCATCCGCCACGCCGTGCGGCGCGGGATGCCGTACGTCGGCTGGAGCGCCGGCTCCAACGTGGCCTGCCCCACGATCCGCACCACCAACGACATGCCGATCGTGGACGTCCCCAGTCTCGCGGCGCTCGGACTGATCCGGTTCCAGATCAATGCGCATTACACCGAGGAGCGCATCGCCAATCACGGCGGCGAGACCCGGGTAGAGCGGCTCAACGAATTCGTCGCCGCCAACCCCGGCATGCCGGTGGTGGGCCTGCCAGAGGGTACCGCACTCCGCATCGAAGGCCAGGAGCTCACCCTGATCGGCCGCAAGAAGCCGGTGGTGTTCGGGCTGGAGGGGAAGCCCGTGAAGGTGGGTGCGCAGGAGCTGGCGGAGTTGAAGTTGCTGTGAGCTGTGAGCTGTGAGCTGTGAGCTGTGAGCTGTGAGCTGTGCGCGGAAGCTCGCTTCAATTCCCTGACCCCTGACCCCTAACCCCTAACCCCTCATCCGCCATGCGCCTCTCGCTCGCCATCCTCGCCCTCGCCCTCACCCCCGCGGGGCTCGCCGCCCAGCAGGACACCAGCGATTACGTCCGCACCGAGGTGATGGTGCCGATGCGGGACGGGGTCAAGCTGCACACCCTCTACTACGTGCCGAGGAATGCCACCGGCAAGCTGCCGATCATCCTCACCCGCACGCCCTACGGCATTGACCACAGCTTCCGGGGCAACCTGCGGAGCTACTATGCGGCGCTCGCGAAAGAGGGCTACATCTTTGCCTACCAGGACATCCGCGGCCGCTACGGGAGCGAAGGCACCTTCGTGATGCAGCGCCCGCCGTCGCACCTGAGCGACGGAAAGGCGGTGGACGAGAGCACCGATGCCTACGACACGATTGACTGGCTGGTGAAGCATGTCGCCGGCAACAACGGGCGGGTTGGGATGCTCGGCATTTCCTATCCGGGATGGACCACGGCGATGGCGCTCATCGATCCGCATCCCGCGCTCAAGGCCGCATCCCCCCAGGCCTCGCCGGCCGACATGTGGATGGGCGACGACTTCCACCACCAGGGCGCCTTCCGGCTGAGCTACGGGTTCGAGTACGCGGTGCTCACCGAGGCAGCCGATACCAACAGCAACTTCTCCTTCGACCGCTACGACACCTACGACTGGTACCTGGAGCTCGGGCCCCTCTCCACCGTGAACGACAGCATCCTGCACGGGAAGCTGCCCACCTGGAACGATTTCGTGGCCCATCCCGACTACGACCAGTTCTGGAAGCGGCAGACGATTGCGCCCTACCTCACCGAGGTCACGGTGCCCACGCTCAATGTGGCGGGCTGGTGGGACCAGGAGGATTTCTATGGCCCCATCCGCATCTACCGGGAAATGGAGCCGCATGACACCAAGCACCTGAGCCGGCTGGTGGTGGGACCATGGAACCACGGCGGCTGGGCCGGCGGCCCGGGACAGAAGCTGGGCAACATCGATTTCGGCAGCGCCACGGGAGAATTCTTCCGCGACAGCGTGCAGGCGCCGTTCTTTGCGTACTACCTCAAGGACAAGGGCGAAATGACGTTGCCCGAGGCGCTCACGTTCGAGAGCGGCGCGGGCAAGTGGGTGCGGAACGACGCCTGGCCGGCCACAGCGGGAGTGCAGGAAGCCAACCTGTATTTCCACGCGGACGGGAAACTCTCGTTCGATCCGCCGGCGGCATCGCGGGATAGCGTTGACGCGTATCTCTCCGATCCGGCGCATCCGGTGCCCTATCGTCACCGCCCCATCGAGCCCACCTACTTCCCGGGCGGCTCGGGCTGGTACACCTGGCTGCTGCAGGATCAGCGTTTCGCGGCCGCGCGCCCCGACGTGCTCACCTGGGAGACCGAGCCGCTCACCGAGGACGTCGTGATCCGCGGCGACATCGCGGCCCATCTCTTTGCCAGCACCACCGGCCAGGACGCTGACTGGGTCGTGAAGCTGATCGATGTCTATCCCGAGCACTACGAGCCCGATCCCAAGCTGGGCGGCTATCAGTTCATGATCGCGAATGATGTCCTGCGCGGCAGGTACCGCAACGACTGGAGCACGCCGTCAGCCATACCGCCGGACAGCGTGGTGGCGTACACCGTGGACCTGCATACCCAGGATTACCGGTTCCTCAAGGGCCACCGGATTATGGTGCAGGTGCAGAGCAGCTGGTTCCCCATCATCGACCGCAACCCGCAGACCTGGGTGCCGAACATCTTCAAGGCAAAGACGAGCGACTACCAGGCGCAGACGCACCGGGTATACCGGTCGCCGAAGTATCCGTCGCATGTGACGGTGGACAGAGTGATGAACTGATGGGCAGGATGGGCAGGATGGGCAGGATGGTTGAGTCGAAGCTCGCCGGAAGTCACTTGCCCATCCAGCCCATCTCGCCCATCCTGCCCATCTTCTCCCCGATCTCCTGCACCACGTCATCCGGCGCCCGGGTCGCATCCACGACCAGCGCGTCACCGGGCTCCTCCAGGTCGGCGTACTGCGATGGCGCCAGGTCGGCCTTGGCGTAATGCCCGGTCCGGTGCTGCAACCGTTCGGCTGCGACGGCAGGCGGGACCTTGAGATAGACGAACTGCACCGGCGCATCGCCGCCCGCGGCGCGCAGCTGGCGCCGGTACTTCTCCTTGAGCGCCGAACAGGCCAGCACCATGGACGTGCCGGCGGCGGCGGCGGTAATTACCTCGCTCAGGCGATCGAGCCAGGGCGCACGGTCGGCGTCGGTGAGCCCCTCGCCCCGGGCCATCCTGGCCCGGTTCGCCTCGGAGTGATAATCATCCGCCTCAACGAAGCGCCAGCCAAGCCGCCCGGCCAGGAGGGTGCCGACGGTGGTCTTGCCGGCGCCGGAGACGCCCATGAGGATTACGATCATGCTCGGTCGTGGCTGTGAGCTGTGAGCTGCGAGCTGTGAGTTGTGAGCTGCGAGCTGCGAGCTGCGAGCTGAGGGAAGACACCGCTCGTAGCTCTCAGCTCACAGCTCTCGGCTCTCGGCTCTCGGCTCTCAGCTCTCAGCTCTCAGCTCCACATAGTACTCCGGATTCACTTCCAGCTCCGCCCCCGCCGGAATCGGCGACTTCATCGTCTGCCACGCCTCCGTGGGATGAATGCGCAGTGACTTCCCGCCCGGGAGCACCAGGTCGATTGGCATGTCGAACCCGGGAATCACGTTGCTCCAGCGGAACCGGAGTGAATCACCGGCCACCTGGTAGTCGAGCTCCGGAATCTTGACCGTCTCCTGGTACTGCACGAAGATCTTCGTAAGATCCACACCAGTCATCTGGCTCATGTAGTCGCGGACCTGCTTCGCGGTCACAGTCTGGTGCCTGAACGACTTGTTGAGCCCGCGCAGCGTAGCCAGCCACTTCGCGTCGTCGTTCACCACGGC
>DASSTP010000283.1:0-9295 GCA_035707845.1 Gemmatimonadales bacterium
GAAACCCACCTGATCGACGCCCGCACCACCGTCTTCTGCCACCGATGCCAGTCGTAAAGCGCCGCCGCAATCGGATGCTGCCGCTCCCGGCTGCTGACCTGGGACAACTCCGCGCCCGCGTGCGCGCGCTGTGCGAGAACCGGCCGGGCGTCTACCAGATGGTGGATGCCACCGGCAAGGTGCTCTACGTCGGAAAGGCCAAGCAAGTCCGCACGCGCCTGCTTTCCTATTTCCGCGCCAGCTATCCCGAGGACAAGGCGGCGCGGATTCTCTACGCGACGCACGATATCCGCTGGCAATATGTGCCCAGCGAGTTCGCGGCTTTCCTCACCGAGCTGCGCCAGATCCGCCGGCATCGTCCCCATTTCAACTACCACCTGAACCACTCGCGCCGGCCGGTGCTCATCGCCATGTCCGGCGGCCATGCGCCGAGAATGCGTGCCTGCCGCACGCTCGCATCGCATGACGTGCGGGCCTACGGGCCATTCCAGTCGCTGGCGCGGGCGGCGGAAGCGGTGCGCACACTGAATGACCTGCTGGGGCTGCGTGATTGCGCCGAGACGATGCCGATTGTCTTCTCGGGCCAGGGGGACCTCTTCGGCGCCGATCGGCGAGCGGCATGCGCCCGGCACGAGTTCGGATTCTGCTCCGGACCGTGTGCCGGGTTCGTGGCGGAATGGGAGTACCGGCGCCGGGTGGAGACAGCGATGGCATTCCTGGAGGGCCGCACGCTCCAGCCACTCGACCGGGTGATCGAGATGATGTCCGCCGCGGCAGGCTCCACCGATTTCGAGCTGGCGGCGCGGTGGCGAGAAAAGTTCGAGCAGCTCGAGTGGCTGCTCGCCTCCACCAGCCGAGCCCGCTCGGCGGTCGACCTGCTGAGCTTTGTCTATCGTGATCCCGGGCTGCTGGGTGATGACCAGGTATTCATCATCCGGGGTGGGCTGGTGCGCGGCACCTGGCCGTGGCCGTCCACGCCCATCGAGGAAGCCGCGTTCCGCGCCGAGGTGCGGGCGGAGCTGGAAAAGCCGCTCCCTCCTCCCTTCCCGCTTCCGCTGGATGGCTTGGACGAAATCCTGCTGCTCATGCGCTGGTTCCGGTCGCACCCGGATGCGTTGCGGCGGACGAGTTCGCTGGAGAGCTGGCTGGACGGCTAGGCGGCTCGGCGGCGTAGCTTGCCCTGAGCGCAGCGAAGGGGCGGCTCGGCGGCTCGGCGGAGATCATTTTTTCGAGCTGCAAGGTTGCTTCGTCGGGCCCGGTGGGCCATCCTCGCATTGACCGCGTGCGGCGAGCCTCTCGACTCTCGACTTAGTTCCCGTCTGAAACAATGCATCGGCGTGACCGTAAGGTGCCCCTCATCAATCAGGAGTCACCCGTGCTTCGCTTCCTTGCCGCCGGTGCCATCACCCTCATGGCAGCCGCGCCGCTCTCCGCCCAGATCGCCGCACCGATGGACTCGCTGGAGCTCGGCCGCAAGGCCTCCGACTGGTTCTTCCACGGACAGTCCGACAGCCTGTGGGCCCACGTGGCCGACACGGCGGCATGGAAGTCAAAGGCGGAGTTTGTCGACGGCTTGAAGTCGAACCTCAGCCAGCTGGTGAACGTGGCCGGGTTCGAGACCCAGGTGCTCAAGGAAGAATTCGTCAAACGGCATGGCCAGACCCAGTACTGGCGCACCGGCCAATACACCAACATCGACGATCCGATCATGATTCGCTGGGTGATCGTCGGCGGCCGGATCAACGGCTTCGGCATGAACCCGGCGGATCAGGCGCCAGAGAAAGATTGACAGATGGACAGATGGACAGATGGACAGGTGGACAGGTGGACAGCTGGACAGTTGAATAACGTGTCGCGGATTATCCAAGCTTTGTCACCCCGAGCGCAGCGAGGGGGCCGACACGCTGGCTCGGCTCCGCCCCTGCGCTCGCGGTGCTCGCTCAGGGTGACACATTGACCGCAGACCGTATCCCGTCGACCACTGTCCACCTGTCCACCCGTCCACCCGTCCATCTGTCCAACTGTCCACCTGTCCAACTGTCCACCTGTCCAACTGTCCATCCGTCCATCTGTCAGTCCAGCAACGGCACCAGCCTCGCCCTCGGCGGTATCCCCGCCTCCAGTTCCATGATCCCCACCGAGGGCGGCAGGTTGAACCGCTGGGGCCCCGCGCCACCGGGGTTCATCACCGTCACCACCACATCCACCAGCGTCAACAGGGGCCGATGGGTGTGGCCGAAAACGATGATCTCGGCGTCGGGAAAGGCGGCATTGAGCTTCTCGGGCGTCGGCGAGCCCAACTGGTCCCCGTGCGTGACCACGATATCGAAACCATCGAGCCGGATAGATGCGACCTGTGGGAGGCGGGCCCGGAGATCCCAGCCGTCGGTGTTCCCGTACACCGCCGTCACCGGGGCAATCGCCTCGAGCTCCGTCAGAATCTCCGCCGGACCCACATCACCGGCGTGGAGAATGTGGTCCACTTCCTTGAACACATCGAAGACTTCCGGCCGCAGCAGGCCGTGCGTGTCGGAGATGACGCCGAGGCGCACCGTCAGCGCTCCTCGTCGCCCTGCCAGCGTGGACCGACCTGGATATCCAGGTCGAGGTGATCGAGCACGCGCTGGACCATGAAGTCCACCAGGTCACTCACCTGTCCCGGCCGATGATAGAACCCTGGCGCCGCGGGAATGATCGTCGCACCCGCCTCAGCGAGAAGGGTGAGGTTGCGGAGGTGCACCAGCGAAAGCGGCGTCTCGCGAGGCACCACGATGAGGCGGCGGCGTTCCTTGAGCGTCACGTCGGCGGCACGCTCGATGAGCGACCGGCTGCTGCCGTGGGCGATGGCGGAGACGGTGCCCATGGAGCAAGGACAGACCACCATGCCGGCGGTCCGCTGGCTGCCTGAGGCCGGGAGAGCGCCGCGATCACCATCCGGGAACGTCGTGACCGTGGACCAGTCGCCGGCGGTGGCGGCCTGCAGCTCCTGCATGGAGGTGATCCCGCATTCATCGCGGAGTAACCGCATGCCGTGCGAGGATACCAGGAGCCAGACCGGAACGCGCGAGCGAGCCAGCACCTCGAGCAGCCGCACGGCATAGGGTGCACCGCTGGCGCCGGTGATGGCGAGGACCACAGGATGTTGCTTCACGCCGCTCATGCCAGCCGGTCCACCAGCGCAAAGAGAAACACGGTCACGCTCATCACGCCGTTCATGGTGAAGAACGCGGCGTTGAGGCGGCTCAGGTCGCCGGCGCGCACCAGCTGGTGTTCGTAGGCGAGGATCCCGGCCGCGACGACCACGCCGGCAAAGTACCAGGGCCCGAATCCCGCCCCCCAGCCGAAGAGCAGCAGCAGGGGAATCGTGAGTCCATGCAGGAGCTTCGCGGCGAAAATGGCTCGCCGCTCACCCAGACGCACCACCGCACTATGCAACCCCTCGCGCGCATCGAATTCCGCATCGGGCAGGGCGTAGAAGATGTCGAATCCCGCCACCCAGGTGGCGACGGCAAGCGTAATTGCGAGGAGCAGCCATCCCGGCTCACTCCACTCGCCGGTGATCGCGAGATATCCGCCCACCGGCGCAATCGCGAGGCTCATTCCCAGCCAGAGGTGGGGCCACCAGGTGAAGCGCTTGCTGAGACTGTACAGCATGATCCATCCGATCGCGACCGGTGCCAGCAGGGCACAGAGGGGATTGAGCAATCCCGCGGCTGCGATGAACGCGAGCCCCGCAATGATGACCGACACCCACGCCTGGCGCAGCGTCAGCGTGCCGCTCGGCAGCTCGCGTCCCTGGGTGCGGGGATTGCGGGCGTCATACACACGATCGGCGATGCGATTGAACCCCATGGCTACCCAGCGGGCACCGCTGAAGGCAACAATGACCAATACCACGCTTCGGACGGTCACGGGCGCCACCGCCGACGCAGCCAGCACCCCCAGCAAGGCAAAGGGCAGCGCAAAGAGCGTGTGGGGCAGCTTGACGAAGTTGATGAAGCGGATGGGGAGGGAGCGGCCGTGGAAGGTCTGACCCTCGCGCGCTGAGCGCTGTGCGCCGTGCGCCATGCGAGAGTCGGTCATCTCTCGTCCTCTCGACCCCTCGACCTCTCGTCCAGCCAACGATCCAGCCCCAGCCCCGGCATCATCTCATCCACCCGCTTCTTCGTTTCCTCATCCATCGTGATCAGGTCGGGCCATTCGCGGGTGAAGCCTTCCTCGGGCCACTTGCGGGTGGCGTCGATCCCCATCTTGCTGCCGAAGGTGAAGTGCTGCGAGGAGTGATCGAGCACGTCTACCGGCCCGCGCGTGAACGTCACGTCGCGTTCCGGATCAATGTTGTTGAGCGCCACCCACCATGCCTCGTCGGGGTCCTGCACGTTGACGTGCTTGTCCACAATGACCAGCACCTTGGCCAGCGCCATCAGCCCCTGGCCCCAGAGCGCGTGCATCACCTTGTAGGCCTGGCCAGGGTACTGCTTGTCGATCGAAACGAAGACGAGATTGTGGAAGATGCCTGCTGCCGGCATATGGTAGTCCACGATCTCGGGAACCGTAAGCTTGAGCAGCGGCAGGAAGATCCGTTCGGTGGCGTGGCCGAGATAGTAGTCCTCCATCGGAGGCCTGCCAACCAGCGTCGCCGCATAGACCGGGTCACGCCGGCGGGTCACGGCGCTAACGTGCACCCTGGGATAGTAGTCCGCCAGCGAGTAGAACCCGGTGTGGTCTCCGAATGGCCCTTCCAGCACCAGGTCTTCCGCCGGGTCGATGTATCCCTCGATGACGAAGTCCGCTTCGGCCGGCACGTCGAGCTCACAGGTGACGGCGCGCGCCAGTTCCACCGGGCTCCTCCGGATGAAGCCGGCAAAGAGAAATTCGTCAATGCTGGGCGGCAGCGGGGCCGACGCCGAATAAATGCTGGCCGGGTCGCCGCCAATGGCGATGACGACCGGCATCCGTTCGCCGCGCTCGGCCATTTCGCGCCAATGCGCCGCGCCTACCTTGTGGCGCTGCCAGTGCATGGCGAGCGTATCGCGGCCGAGGACCTGCACCCGGTACATCCCGACATTGCGGGTGCCGCGTGCGGGATCCTGCGTGATCACCATGGGGAGGGTGATGTAGCGGCCGCCGTCGCCGGGCCAGGTGGTGAGAAAGGGCAAGGCGCTGAGGTCGATATCATTGTCTCGCGCCACCAGCTCCTGGCAGGGTGGCCTGCCGCCCTTCACCCGGGGCGGGAACTTGGCCATTTCCGCGAGGCGAGGCAGCATGGCGAGCTTGCCGAAGAGCCCTTCCGGCACCTTCAGTTCCAGCATCTCGCTGATGCGGTCGCCGATCTCGTCCAACTGCTTCACGCCGAGCGCCAGCGCCATGCGCGTCATCGAGCCGTAGAGATTGATGGCCACCGGAAACTCGCTCCGCGCGCCATCCTCGAGAATCACGTGCTCGAAGAGCAGCGCCGGCCCGCCACCCGGTGCCTTCATGCAGCGGTCAGCAATTTCGGCGATCTCGAGCCGGGCCCTCACGGGCTGCCCGATACGCACCAGCTCGCCGGTGCGGTCGATGGCTGA
This sequence comes from Gemmatimonadales bacterium, assembly GCA_035707845.1. Taxonomy (GTDB): domain Bacteria; phylum Gemmatimonadota; class Gemmatimonadetes; order Gemmatimonadales; family GWC2-71-9; genus CAMLHP01. Next base: position 5,568 of record DASSTP010000283.1, read on the forward strand.
GATGAAGTCGGCGAGAGAGTTGAGAGTCAAGAGAGTTCCTTGTCTGAGGCGTGAGGCGTGGGGCATGGGGCTTGGGATTTCACGCCCCATGCCCCAAGCCCTACGCCCTATGCCCGCAGTGCGCCACCGTCACCCCACCCATGAACCGCCGATAGGTAACCCCGCGGAAGCCGGCGTCGGTCATGCGCTCCGCCAGTGCATCGGGATCGGGAAAGGCGCGCGTCGATTCGGGCAGCCACTCGTAGGCATCACTGTGCTTCGAGACCAGCTTGCCGATTCGCGGCAGCACATGCTCGAAGTAGGCGAGGTACACGCCGCGGAACGGCTGCGAGGGCGGCAGGCTCATCTCCAGCACGACGAGGTGGGCGCCTGGCTTCAGCACCCGCGCCGCTTCCCGGAACCCGGCATCGAGGTCGGCCAGGTTGCGGACGCCCCACCCCACCATCGCACCGTCGAAGGTCCCATCGGCAAACGGGAGCTGCAGCGCGTCGGCATTGACCGGCGCCGCGCGTGTCGTCTTGCCGCGCCCCTGCTGGAGCATGGGCAGCGCAAAATCAGCCCCGATGATCCGGCCACGGAATCCCCGCTCCCGCGCGAGCGCGGCGGCAAAATCGAGCGTACCGGCACAGAGATCGAGGTACCCGCCTTCCGGCGCCCGTTCCCAGTCGAGCATCCGGAGCGCCGCGCGGCGCCAGCGCAGGTCCAGCCGCAGGCTGATGATCCGGTTGAGCCGGTCGTACGTGGGGGCAATGGCGCCAAACATCTCCCGCACATACTTTCTCTTGTCCGGACCGCCCGCGACTGGTAACTCTCGATCTGAGGCGAACATAGGCGCAGAATGTAGCCCGCTTCGAAGCCGTACCGCAAGCACGGACCGCCTCCGGTGACCGCGCCGCAGGGTATTCAGGCGCTGACCGACCAGGAGGTGGTGGCGCTTGCGCGCTCCGGCTCCGAGGCCGCGTATCGTGAGCTGCTGCGCCGCTACGAGCGCCCCATCTTCTCGCTCATCTTCCGCATGGTGCGTGACCGGGAGCTGAGCGAAGATCTCTCCCAGGAAACCTTCGTCAAGGCGCTCAACGCGCTCGAATCGTACCGCCCGGAATTCAAGTTTTCGTCCTGGATTTTCAAGATCGCCAACAACACCGCGATTGATCACCTGCGGCGGCGCGAACTCAATACGCTCTCGCTCGAGGGTTCGCCGCACGCGGCGACGCCCGAGGCCATCGAGGCCACCGCGCTGCAGATCGGCGCCCGCCAGGAAACGCCACTCGACACGGTCGAGGCCAAGGAACTTGGCGGCCAGATCGAGGCCGCCATCGGCGCGCTCCGTCCGGAGTACCGCGCCTGCATCCTGCTCCGCCACGTCGAGGGCCGGCCGTATGAGGAGATCGCCGACATCCTCGACCTGCCGCTCGGCACCGTCAAGACCTACATCCACCGCGCCCGCAACGAGTTGCGGGAGTCGCTGGGCCATCTCCGCGAATGAAACATTCCCTTTTGACGCTCCGTAGGAGGGCACACTTATGACCGGGCCCCGGCAGCACCTCACCCCTGACGAGATCGACTCGCTCCTTGCGGGCGAGCCCGCTTCGTCGCGGCTCGAACACCTGACCGACTGCGCCGAATGCGCCCTGCTCCTGGGCCAGCATCGCGCGGTGGTCTCGTCGCTCGAGACGCTGCCGTATTTCGATCCGGGCGAGGAATTCGCCGACCAGGTCATGTTCCAGGTTGCGGTCCCCGATCCCTTCGCCATGCGCTCCATGGCCACCGCCCGGCGACGCGTCCTCGAGACCGGCCGGGGCCGGGCGCTTGCGGCGTCGGTGGCCGTGGCGCTGGTGGGCATGATGACGGCGAGCATCATCTGGACCTCGCTCAACCGCGAGGTGCTCACGTCGGCTGGCTCATGGCTCGGTGGCGAAGCCACCCAGTGGTTCTGGGTGGCGCTGCGCGGTGCGTTTGCCAACGTCACGGAGCAGCCCTGGTTCGGGACCGCCCGCAACGTCCTTGGCGCGCCGGTGCGGCTCGCCGCGGTGTCGGCCTGCATCATGCTCCTCTATGTCGTGGGGCTCATGGCGCTGCGGCGGCTGATGGCGTTTCCCTCGGAGGGAGCGGCGCATGCGGGCGCTTAAGGCGGTGCCCAGCGCGCTGCTCCTCCTGATCCTCCCCGCGCTGTCACTGCACGCCGAGCCACGGCCGGACGGTGTGACCAGTGTCGCGGCCGACATCTGGAGTTTCCTGCAGCAGATCCGTGGTAGCGCCCAGGACGATTCCGTCCCGGCGCGGCGCCAGGTCGAACATCCCATCGCCATTCCCGCCGCCGGTGCCAATGGCACCGTGATCGATCTTTCGGACCTCTCGCGTCCGCTGGACATTGAACAGCAGCTGGGCCAGCTGAGCAGGCTCGCCGACACGGCCATCAGGGTCTCCATCCCGGGCGGCACTGCGCGACTCGGTTCCTTCAGCGTCGGCTCGGAACAGTCGCTTGCCGGTCACCTGCTCGTCCTTCGGGGAGATGCCGACATCTACGGACGGCTCGACGGCAATCTCGTCACCTACGATGGCGATGTTGTCCTGCATCCCGGCGCCATCGTGGCAGGCGACGTGCTCGCCGTGCACGGACGGGTGCAGAACTCCGGCGGAGAAATCCAGGGTGAGTCGCGAATGCTGGCTGCAGCACCGACGGCGGTGCAGGCGCCAGCGCCGCCGCGTTCCGCCCTGTCGCTCACCTTCAGCCGCCTGGTCGGCGTCATCGGCGTCTTCCTGGCGCTCGCCTGCCTTGGCTGGGCGCTTTCCGTCTTTGCACAGCAGCATCTCCAGATCGTGTCTGATACCACCTCCCACAATTTTGGCCGGGCATTCGTCACCGGACTGATCGGCCAGATCCTGCTGCTGCCGACCTTCGGCATGCTGGTGGTGGGACTGGTGCTGAGCGTAGCGGGCATCCTGCTGCTGCCGTTCGCGGTGATTGTCTACGTCCTGCTGGTCATCGTGGGCGTGGTGGGCGGATTTCTCGCCATGGCCCACGCCATGGGCGAGACCTGGACCCGTCGGCGGCAGGCCGCCGGAGTCATGCTGGGCAATCCCGGCAGCTCCCGCTTTGTGATGCTGGGGCTCGCGGTCACCGCGGCATTGTGGCTGGCATGGGCACTGGTCGGTTGGGTGCCGGTGGCCGGCAGTGTCGTGCGGGGAGCGGCCGTGCTGCTCACCTGGCTGCTGGCCACCACCGGCCTGGGCGCCGCCATGCTCTCCCGTGCCGGCGTCAAGGAAAATTTTGCGGGTCGGATCATTCCCCCGGAAGCGCTCACCGACGAATATCTCTGGGCCACGCCCCGCTTCGGGGTGCCGGCGGCTCGCCGCCCTGGGACGCCGGCCCCGCCGCGGCAGCGATGAGGGCCGCACTGGTCGCGCTCGTGCTCACTATGGCGGGCGCACCGCTGCTCTCTGCGCAGGAGATGCGGGATTATTCCGTGTCCCGTCAGCGACACGGCGAGGGACGCCTCGACGCTCGGCTTGATTTTGTAGCTGGCACCATCAACGTCGGCGCCGGTTCGCCGGATGTCCTTTATGCCATGCAGCTGCGCTACGACCCCGAGCGCTTCACACCGGTCAGCCGTTTCGATGCGGGGGACGGATCGCTGGCGCTCGGCATCGACAATACCGGCAAGTCCGGTCTCCGCGTCGCATCGCGCGCCCAGCTGACCCAGACCGCGTCGGTGCTGCTGAATCCG
>DASSTP010000284.1:0-5182 GCA_035707845.1 Gemmatimonadales bacterium
ATCGCCTGAGCGGCGTTACCAGGATACCCGCCACGATCCCGATGCCGATGAACGCAATGCTGAACTTGGTGAGGAGGCCGAGGCCGAGGGCGGCGCCGAGGAGGAGCCAAGGGGCACTGGGCGCTGTACGCGGTGCGCTTAGCGCTAAGCGCTTAGCGCTCAGCGGCTGATCGGCAATTCGGAGCATCGCGTAAAGACCCACCGTCCACCACAGCTGATCGAAGATCACCGGCTGGAACAGGTTGCCGGCGCGGAGGAAGAGCGGGGCGAGGGCGACGGCCAGGGCGGCGAGGGCCTGGGCGTAGCGGCCGCCGCCCAGGCGCCGGGCGATCAGGGCGGCGAGGAGGACCAGCAGCCCGCCGGTGAGGGCGGGAAGGAACCGGACTGCCACCAGCGAGCCGCCCAGGGTGGCGAGGGTCGCCTTGGCGGCGAGGGCGATGAAGGGCGGGAAGTCCATGGACCAGAGCCGGAGGTGGCGGGCCATGGCGAGGTAGAGGAATTCGTCGCGCTGGAAGCCGTAGGGGGAGAAGAGGTTGACGGCGAGATGGGTGATCAGGGCGAGCAAGGCGAGCAGGGCGGGCGGGGCGAGCAGGTTTCCGATGAGCCTGGATCGGGGCATTTCTGGCTTTCTCCTCTAGTAGACGGGCGACCCGCGACCACCTGCTCGCCTTGCTCGTCCTGCTCGCCCTGTTGGCGTGTCCCCCTAGCGCCCTTGCGCCGAAGCGGTACGATAATGCCGTGCCACCGACCCCCTTCACAAGGAGCAAGCCATGTCTCTCCGTAATTGGTACCGCCGTGCCGTTCCACTGGTTCTGGCCGCAAGTGTCCTGGTGCCGTCGATTGCGGCGGGGCAGGGCATCGAGTCGCCGCGCATCCCGCTGCGGACCGCGCTGAACGACATTTCCACGCTGCGGACGTCCTATGTCGATGCATTCAACGGGAAGGACTCCAAGGCGCTGCTGGCCCTGTACGCCGACGACGCCATCCTCGTCAATCAGGAAGGCGTGTTGACCGGCAAGGCGGCCATCGGCAAGGCGATGGGCGATGCCGGCAACTGGCCACATGCCGTGATCAAGTCGGACAGCGTCCGCGTCTACGGGGCCACTGCGGTGGACGTCGGCACCTGGACCACGCATCCCGCCGAGGGCGGCGAGATGGTGTCGCACTACCTCGTCGTGCTGCGGCATGACATGAATGGATGGAAGCTGGCGTACGTGGCGGACGTGCCTGTGAAGTGAGTTGGGCAGTTGGACAGTCGGACAGTTGGACAGATGGACAGTTGGACCGTTGGACAGGTGGACGGATGTCCGTCATGAAGAACTGTCCATCTGTCCAACTGTCCATCAGTCCATCTCTTCAAAGTCTCCCGTCCTCGCCTCTCCCACCTTGTCGCCGTCGGGGCTGGTGATGGGGATCGGGATGCGCCAGGTGCCGGCGGGCTGGCCCCCGGGGAAGGTGTAGCTGAACGTGGCGGACTCGCCAGCTGGGAGCGGAGTACTTCCCACCAGGCACTCCTGAAGTTCTTCCACCCGCGTGTAGCTGTCGCCCACCTTGTGGTCCCAGCGTTCCGGGCAGTTCGAATACGCCACGTCCGAATTCGTCGTGTTGGTGATGGTCACCACGACGGGATCGGTGGTGGTGTAACTGGTCTGGTCGGTGGCGACGGTGATGCCGTCGGACGGGTTGGTGGATCCACAGGCGGACAGGGCGAGCAGAGCGGACAGGGCGGACAGGGCGGACAGGACGGACGGCCTGCGCAGGTTGAACATGATTCCTCCAGTTTGGAGCAGTGACGCCGGAGGGATTGGCGGGTGCACAGGGCGAGCAGGGCGAGCAGGCGGTGTCATTGCGAGCGCGCCAGAGGCGCGCGAAGCAACCTTGCAGCCCGACCGAGATCTCCCGACGGAGCTCAAGCTGAAAGCGGGCGGCAGCAGCGCGGGCGAACACCGGCCAGGAGATCACTTTCGGGCTGCAAGGTTGCTTCGGCAGCCGCGCTGCCTCGCAATGACAGTACTTGGCAGCCCTCGACCCGCGACCCGCGACCCGCGACCCTCTAACTCCCCTCTCCAGTCGTCAGCTCCGCCATCCGCTTCTTCACCTGTTGCACCGTGGGTTGCAGGTTGGCGTCGGCGTCCTTCCACTGCTCGACGAATGCGCCGTAGTGCTCCAGCGCTTTCGCCTTGTCGTGCTTCGCGTCGTACAGCTCGCCCAGCCGCTTCTGGACCGTGGCCGCAAAGAACGGGTCAGCCGCATTGAACAGGCGCTTGTACCGCGGGGTGGCGAGGTAGCGTTCCAGCGCGGCGATGGCTGAATCGGCCTGGCCCAGGGCATCATAGCTCCGCGCCAGCCCGAACAGCGCCCAGGGCCTGGCTTCGCTTTCCTTGCCGTCGTCCGCGACGCTGGCATCCCGAAACCTGGCGACCGCTTCGTTCGCGTTCCCGCTGGCCAGCGCCACTTCACCGTCTGCCGCCTGGACCCAGTCGCTGGCCATCCCATGCTTCGCGGCTTCGGGCCACGCGGCACGGGCGCGCGCCAGCACGGCACGCGCGTCGCTCCCCGCGCCGGCAATGGCCAGCAGGTAGGCCGCCTGCGAATAATTGGCGAGACTCGCTGCCGTCCCCTGCCAGGCCGGTGTCGCAAGGCGCCGGTTCAGTCGCGCGACACCACCGCGGGTGTCACCAAGACTGATCTCGGTGCCGGCCGCAAGGAACTGTTCCCGCTCGAGCAGCGAACGCTGCCCCTGCTGCTGCCAGATGTTGCTTGCCTGCTCCAGCGCGGAGATGGCCTTGGCGTGCTTCCCGCCGAACGCCTGCAGCAGTGACAGCGACTCGAGCATGGCGGGTCGCCAGAACGGATCCGTGGTGGTGGCCAGTGAGTCAGCCGCCCGCTCCACGGAGGACGTCTCGCCGAGATCGAACCGGGCCTGCAGGAGGAAAAAGCGGTCGCCGATCGACAGTCCGCCTGGATCGATCCCTGCCAGCACCTTGCGCGCATCGCCGCTCCGCCCCGCGGCCGAAAGCGCTTCCGCCAGTCCGACCCGGCTGTTCACGATCGTCGAATCAGTCCGCAGCTTCAGGGCGGCGTAGACGACGGCACTGTCGTACTCGCCCCGGAAGTAGTACTCGAAGCCCAGCTGGCTCGCCGCGGTCCTGTCGAGCGAATCGACCGCCAGCACCGCCCGGTACGCCTCGAGCGCCTTGCTGCGGTCGGCCCGGCTCGAGTGCCGCTCATAATAGAAGCCCTTGATGAGGTTCCGCTCCACCGGCGGGAGGCGATCGGCGTAGCGGAAACCCTGCTCGAGCGCGGAATCGATGGCGGCCTGCGGCGCCTCCTGGTTGAACAGGGATACCGCCAGCTTGCGCCAGGCCAGCGCAAAGGTCGAGTCGAGCTTCACGGCCTCGCGCAAGTCCCGCTCGGCGCCGGCGAGATCGCCTTCAACATCATTGGCGTGGACCGCCCGGGTGTACAACCGGAGTGCCGGGAGCGACGCGGTGGTGGCCTGCGCCAGCGGGACGGCGCGCTGCACCTGGCGGAGCGACTCGCCGATCTTGCTCCGGATCTCCTTGGCGGCGCGGTCCACCGACCCGAGCAGCTCGTCGTCACCCTTGGCGCGCTCCTGCACCGAGGCCAGCACACTGCCGGTCTCTGCGTCGGTCAGCTCGACGGACAGGAAGTAGCCATCGGTCCCGCGCACCAGCCGCCCACCGAGAATGGCCTTGGCGCCGGCGCGCTGGGCCAGTTCCCGGGCCACATCGCCATCGATCTTCGTGGTGTCGGGCCGCTGCATTCGGCTCAAGGTGCTCGCGACGTCGGAGGCGTTGAGCAGGCGCACCGCGGTGGACTGCGACATGGCGGCGCGCACCGCTTCGTGGATGATCGGGGCCAGTGCCGAATCGCCCGGCCCCATGGCGAAATCGGCCAGCAGGATATGGTCCTGGTTCTTGAGCGTGCCGGCGGCAAAGAGCGAGGCCGCGGGGCCGATGCCCATCGCCCGCGTCACCATGAAGGCGGTGATGAGCAGGATGAACGTACCCATGGCGTAGACCCCGCCGCGGGTGGCGCGCCGGAAGGAGAGGTGGCGGTTGGCCTTGATGGCGATCGTCGCCATGGTGCCGGACGGCATTCTCGGCGCGGCGGTGCCGCCGGGTGTCAGTGTCGGCGTGGCGGACGCGGCCTTCCGCGCCATCCACTTGGCCCAGCCGGTGGCGAGCAGCACGGGGAGACCCAGGAGCATCACGCCCACGGCGCCGGTTACGGTCCAGCTGGGGAGGCCGATGCCCACCACTGCCGCGCGGGCCACGATCCAGACCACCAGCGTCGCCGCGGCCCAGACGAGGAGCGACCGGATCAACCGCCCCTTGGGCGAGAGCCGAGCCGATTCGGATGACGTGGTGCTCACGGCGCCGAGGGACTTGAGCACCGTCTGCGCGTCGGCGGGGCGGTCGGCCGGATCCTTCTGCAGCAGGCGCGACACCAGCAGGGCCAGGCCGGGCGGGCAGTCGGGCCGGAGCGACTCGACCGCGGCTGGTGTCCCGCTCAGGTGGGCGGCGAGCATTCGCTGGGGTGGCAGGTCGGCGTAGGGCGGCTTGCCGGTCAGCATCTCGAACGCCATGCAGCCGAGGGAGTAGAGATCCACCCGGTGATCGAGATGGGGATCGCCGGCCACCTGTTCCGGCGCCATGTAGGCGGGCGTGCCGATCGAGGTGCCCACGCTGGTGAGCGTGGCGTGGTTGCCGCCGTCGGTGCGGGAGGCGGAGAGCGCCTTGGCGATACCGAAGTCGGTGACCACGGCAGTGCCGCCGGAGAGCAGCACGTTATCGGGCTTGATGTCGCGGTGGACGATGCCGCGGGTGTGGGCGTAGGCCAGCGCCTTGGTCACGTCGCGGAGGATGGTGACCACGTCGTCCAGCGGCATGCCATTGCCGATGCGGTTCCGGAGCGACTCGCCGTCCACGTACGGCATGGAAAACCAGGGGAGGCCGTTCATGTCGCCGGCGGAGAGTACCGGGACGATGTTGGCCTGCTGCAGCGACGCCGCCATGAGGATTTCGCGTTCGAACCGCTCGGCGTTGAGGCCCTGGGCGAGTTCGGGGCTCAGGACCTTGATGACCACCTTGCGGGAGAGGCGGACTTCGGTGGCGACGAAAACGCGTGACATACCGCCGCCACCGAGCTCGCGCTC
>DASSTP010000285.1:0-3020 GCA_035707845.1 Gemmatimonadales bacterium
CCCGTCCGGCGCTCCAACCCCTTGACAGTCAACACTTAAGCCCGTACTATCGGCCCTGAGGCGCCTCCTTCCGCGTTCACGCCGGGCGCCTGAGTCTGTCACCCTCTGCGGGGGATGCATGACCAAGGCCGATCTCGTCGAAACGGTGACTGCCGCCATCGCGCGCACCGCCGGCCCCATGATTTCCAAGAAAGACTGTGCCCGGGTGGTGGACGCCTTCCTCGACGCCATCAAGGACGCCCTCAAGGATCAGCAGAACATCGAGATCCGGGGCTTCGGCACCTTCAAGATCCGCCGCCGCAAGACCCGCATGGCGCGGAACCCGCGCACCGGTGAGCCAGTGGAAGTGGCCGCTCGGCCGGTGCCGGTCTTCAAGCCCAGCAAGGAGTTGCGGACGCTCGTGGCCGATGAAGAATCGCCCCAGGCGGCCGACGGCGGGCCCTTTTAGGGATCAGGGGTTGGAGATCAGGGCCAGGGTTGTGAGACGAGCATCGATTCTTCCACCTTAGCCCCTGACACCCGGTCCCTTGCTCCTGCAGTCAACCATGTCTATCACCGTCCAGGCGCTCCTCTTCGCCCGCTACGCCGAGCTGGTTGGCGCTGATCGGCTGACGCTCTCCCTTCCGGACGGCGTCAGGGCTGGTGACGCGGTGTCGCACCTGCGTCGGCAGCACCAGGCAGACGGACTCCCTCCCCGGGTCCTGCTGGCGGTGAATGGCCGCCAGGCCGCGCCAGAGCGTGTGCTCGAGGACGGCGACGAGCTCGCCATCCTGCCGCCGCTGGCGGGCGGCTGACATGTATCTCACCCACCAGCCAATAAACCTCGCCGTGCTCATCGCCCAGGTGAGCCGCGCCGATCACGGCGCAATCGCGACGTTTACCGGTGCGGTGCGGGATTCCCACGCTGGCCGCAAGGTCAGCGCGCTTTCCTACTCGTCGTACGAATCCATGGCCGAGCATGAGTGCGCGGGCATTGTTCGCGAGACTGAAGCCAAGTGGCCAGTGCGGGTGGCGCTGATGCATCGCCTTGGCGACCTGGCCATCGGTGATGTGGCGGTGGCGGTCAGCGTGGCCAGTGCGCACCGTGACGACGCGTTCGTGGCCTGCCGCTGGGTCATTGACCAGGTGAAAGCGCGTGTCCCGATCTGGAAACGCGAGACGTACGCCGACGGTACGGTGGCCTGGGTCGATCCGACGGCACCGGGCGGCATCGTGATGTCGCGGCCAGACGCCGAGGCATCGCGTGGGTGACGCAGTAACGGACACGCTGGGCCGGCCGCTCGGGAGCCTCCGGCTCAGCGTCACGGACCGCTGCAACTTGCGTTGCAGCTACTGCATGCCGGAGGAAGACTACGCCTGGCTCCCGCGCGAGTCGCTTCTCACGTTCGAGGAGCTGACCCGGCTGGCGCAAGTCTTTGCCTCGCTGGGCGCGCACAAGGTGCGGCTCACCGGCGGCGAGCCGCTCCTGCGGCGTGACCTCCCCGAACTTGTCCGCATGCTGCTGCGGGACCCGGCGATCCAGGACCTGGCGCTCACCACGAATGGCCTCCTCCTCTCCCGACAGATCGACGCCTTGGCTGACGCAGGACTGATGCGAGTGACCGTAAGCCTCGATACGTTGAGTCCCGAGCGCTTTCTCTCACTCGCACGGAGCCCGCGTCACGCCGACGTGCTGGACGGTATCGAAGCGGCGGAGCGCCGAGGCCTTGGGCTCAAGATCAACAGCGTCGTGATGCGCGGCGTGAATGACGATGAGATGATCCCGCTTCTCCGATTCGCCCGGCAGCATGGTGCCGAGCTGCGCTTCATCGAGTACATGGACGTCGGTGGGGCGACGGGATGGTCAGCTGACGATGTCGTCTCCCGGGCGGAAATGCTCCAGCGCATCGGGGACGTGTGTGGGAAGGTGGAGGAGATCGCGGAGCCCGGCTCCCGCGCTCCCGCGGAGCGGTTTCGTCTGCCCGATGGACAGGCATTCGGCATCATTGCCAGCACCACCGCGCCCTTCTGCCGCACCTGCGACCGGAGCCGGATCACGGCGGACGGCACCTGGTTCCTCTGCCTCTACGCTGCTGACGGACTTGATCTGCGCGCACCGCTCCGTGACGGTGCCGGCGACGAGGAGCTTCGCGCGCTGATCGTGCGGCATTGGGCGGGGCGAGAAGACCGGGGCGCCGAGCTGCGCGCGGAGTCGCCACACCGCGCCGCATTGTATCAATTGAAGTCGCTTCGAGCAGACCCCCACCGTGAAATGCACACCCGAGGTGGCTGACCACCATGGCCCTGCATGTAGCGCTCATTGAACCCCGCATCCCCCCCAACACCGGCAACATCGCGCGGCTCTGTGCCGCCACTGACACTCCGTTGCACCTGATCGCGCCGCTCGGCTTCTCGATCGGCGACCGGGAAGTGAAGCGCGCGGGGCTCGACCACTGGGACAAGGTGGACCTCTGGGTGCACTCGGACTGGTTCGCCTTCCGCGATGCCATCAGCCGGAAGCGCTGCCTCTATTTCTCCGCCAACGCCGAGCAGGATTATCGGCAGGCGCCCTTCCGCAACAACAGCGTGCTGGTGTTCGGGAATGAGGTGGACGGGATGCCGGCACGGATCCTGGAGAAGCATCCCGACCAGTGCTTTCGGATTCCGATGGAAGAATCGGTCAGGAGTCTCAACCTGGCCAATGCGGTGAGTATTGTCCTGTACGAGGGCATTGGAAAGCTTGGCGCCAAGCGCTAAGCGCTAAACGCTCAGCCCCTTGGCCCTAACCGCTGTTCCCGTATAGATTTCGGCGCCTCGCGAGAAGCATTTCCCGGGGCGCCTTTCACTTATCTCCTACCTGAGGGCGAGTCCGAGGATATGCTGAACAAGGTGGCGGTGGTCGGTGCCGGGCATGTGGGCGCCACGGCGGCGCAGCGGCTGGCGGAAAAGAGCCTGGCCCGCGAGGTGATCCTGATCGACGTGGTCGAAGGCGTGCCCCAGGGCAAGGCGCTCGACCAGTGGCAGAGCGGCCCCATCGAGGG
>DASSTP010000286.1:0-13470 GCA_035707845.1 Gemmatimonadales bacterium
ATCTTCGCGCCCTACTTCGTGGGCGGCGCCATCTACTCCGGGCTCGGCATGGTGATGACCCTGCTGATCCCGCTGCGGAAGGTGCTCAAGGTCGAGCACCTGATCAATGACTACCACTTCGATAACCTGGCCAAGCTCACCCTGCTGACCGGCTGCATCATGTTCTACTCCTATTCCATGGAGTATTTCATTGCCTGGTACAGCGGGAACACCTTCGAGCAGACCACCTTCTTCCGGCGCGCCTTCGGCCCGTACTGGTGGGCCGGCTGGACCATGATCATCTGCAACGCCCTCATGTCGCAGCTGCTCTGGTTCAAGAAGGTCCGCACCAACCTCACGTCGCTCTTCGTGATCTCGATCTTCATCAACATCGGGATGTGGTTCGAGCGCTACGTGATCATCGTGTCGTCGCTGTCCAATGAATTCATTCCCTGGGCCTGGGACGGGCTCAACCCGACCTGGGCGGACTGGGGCATCCTGCTCGGCTCCTTCGGCTGGTTCTTCATGTATTTCCTGCTGTTCGCCCGCACCTTCCCGATCGTGGCGATCCAGGAGATCAAGGAGATGATCCCGATGCCTCGACTTCGCTCCGGCGGAGGGCATCACTGATGGGACTTCCACTGCCGCGCCGCCGCGTGGTGCCGGGGGTGCTTGCCTCCTTCGAGCACATTGACGCCGCCTGCGATGCGATCCGCGCGCTCCGGAAAGAGGGGCGCCGCAACCTGACGGTCTACACCTCGCACCCGAGCCATGAGGTCGAGGCCGCGGTGGGGCACACCTGGAGCCCTATCCGGCTCTTCACCCTGATCGGCGGGCTGACCGGCTGCACCGCGGGCTTTTCCATGACCCTTTGGATGTCGCGGGACTGGCCCCTGGTGGTGGGCGGCAAGTCGGTCAACACCGTGGTGCCCTACGTGGCCATTGCGTTCGAACTCACCGTGCTGATCGCCGGCTTGCTCACGTTCTTCGGCATGGCGCTGCTCACCTTCCCGCGCGCCGTGAAGAAAGTGGGCTTCGATCCCCGCTTCACCGACGACCGGATCGGCGTCTTCGTGCCGGCCTCGGCCGGCGAGACCGACCGGCTGAGCGCCTTTTTCCGGGACGCCGGTGCGGTGGAGGTGCGCAATGCGTAACCGCGGCCGCTGGGTGCTCCTTGCGCTGCTCGCCCTCGGCACCACGGGGTGCGAGTACTGGTACAACAAGGTGCCATCGCCCGACGACCTGATGCACGCGATCCCGTGGTTCGACCACATGATCCGCCAGCGGTCCATTCACCCGTACGCGCGCGCGGATGTCCCGCGGAATACCGTGCCGGGAACGGTCCCCATCACCGGCAGCGATGGCGACTGGGAGGCCGAGTTCAAGTCGGGCAAGACCACCACGGCCGACGCGCTGGTCAATCCCTTTGCGCCGGGCGGGTCGGGGAAGGCGCAGGCGCCTGGTCCCGAGGTGCCGACCTTCAATGCCACCATCGAGGCCACGGGCGATACGCTGTTCCATACGTACTGCGAGCCGTGCCATGGCAACACCGGGAACGCGGACGGTACGGTCTCCAAGAAGATCGGCGCGCCGGCGCTCACCACGGCCAAGGCCAGGGCGCTGTCGGATGGTTACATCTACTCCATCATTCGCTATGGCCGGGGCGTCATGCCACACTACGGCGACAAGATCTACCGGCCGGCTGACCGCTGGGCGGTGGTGAACTACGTGCGGAAGCTGCAGGCCGCCGCGCCCGACACCGCGGCGACTGGAGGCCAGCCATGAGCGCGGCCGAAATGCGGCAGCGGCTGGTCGCGCGCTCGGTGAGCGGTACCTATCGCGGCTTCCTCGGCGTCGGCGCCGGGCTCGCGATCATGGGCATCATCCTGGCGTGGCGTGGCGCGGCGATGGGTGCCAGCGATCGGGTCTGGCAGCTGATCCACGTGAACTACCTGTTCTTCACCAGCCTCGCCTTCGGCAGCGTGGCGCTGGCGGCCGCGCACAAGATTGCCCGCGCCAAGTGGTCGGGTGTGGTCATCCGTTTCGCGGAGGCGGCGGTGGGCTTCCTGCCGCTCTCGCTGGTGATCCTGGTACTGATCTTCGTGTTCGGCTACGACGCGGTGTTCGGCCCGATGCAGGCCCAGATCCCGTCACTCTCGCCAGGCAAGGCACTCTGGCTGTCCAAGGGCTTCATGTTCGGCCGCATGTTCTTCGGCACGCTGATCCTGACCTGGATCGGCTGGCGGATGATCAAGCACGACATGATGCCCGACGTCCAGCAGGCGCGGGAGCTGGTGGCAGGGGGCCGGCGCTCACTCTACGAGAAGTGGAGCCGGGATTTTGACGGGTCGGCGGCGGCGCGGCTGCGCAACGATGTCCAGATCAGCAAGTTCGCCGGCATCTACCTGGTGCTCTATGCCATCGTCATGACCTTCGTCGCCTTCGACGCGGTCATGGCGCTGCAGCCGCACTGGTACTCCAACCTGTTCGGCGGCTACTACTTCATGGGCGCCTTCCTCGAGGCGCACATGCTCCTGGCCCTGCTGTCGATGTACGGCGCCCGCAACCTCGGCATTGCAGACCTGGTGTCGCCCAAGCAGCGTCATGACCTCGGCAAGCTCTGCTTCGGCTTCACCGTGTTCTGGGGCTACCTCATGTGGGCCCAGTTCCTCGTCATCTGGTACGGCAACATGCCGGAAGAGACCGGCTTCGTCTTCGCCCGGCTCTGGGGCCACTGGCTCGGCCTTGGCGAGATGGTCTTCATCGGCATCTTCCTGATCCCGTTCATCGGCCTCCTTGGTGTGCTGCCGAAGAAATTGCCGGCGACACTGGGCCTCTTCGCCTCGGTCAGCCTGGTGGCGTTCTGGCTGGAGCGCTACGTGCTGGTGGCGCCGTCGGTGTCGCCCCTGCCGGGGCCGGCGTTCGGCGTGCCCGATCTGGCGCCCACGTTCCTGGTGCTCGGCCTCTTCCTGCTCGCGTACGCCCTCTTCGCGCGGACATTCCCCATGGTCTCACCTCGGCTCGCCGAGATCACCCTCAACCGCGAGATGGGACACCATGCGGTGGAGGTGTATGATCATGAGGATAAGGATGAGGATTACGTGCACGAGAGCTAGGTCGCAGGTCGCAAGTCGCAGGTCACAGGTCGCAGGTCGCAGGTCACAGGTCACAGGTCGCAGGCACTACAGAAAGAGCCCTCGGAATGTTCGCCGGGGGCTCTTCGCTTGCACCTGAAAGACTTGCGACCTGTGACCTGCGACTTGCGACTATCGGTTTGCCGCATTCAGCCTGCGAATCATGGCCCTGAGTGAATCCGCCGGCACTGAGGGCGACGCCTGGATGGCAAGCATCCGGTCGCCATGACGCATGGCCATGGTCCCGTCCGAGACCGCCGTAGAGTCGTCCATGGTGGGCCACGGCGACTTGCCCTCGCTGCGCTGTGAGGCCAGCAGCCGGGTGACGTCGGTGGCGGGACCTTCGATGGTGTGGATGAGCTGGCCCGAGCGCAGCTGCTGCGCCACGATCATGGTGGGCTGGCCGCTGGAGTCACGCGAGGCCGCCGCCACCTGCACCTCGACGACCGGGAGCCCACGGATTCTGGGCACCGACTCGCCCCGCTCCCGCTTGGCGTTGTCCCAGGAGAGCGTCCGCCACATCCCGCCACCAGTCAGGTCGAAATCACTGGACGGCAGCCCGCCGGCCGACAGCCGGGAGCCCACCGGCTCGCTGGGCGAGTAGGCAGACACGCTGCTGTCGCTATCCATCAGGGCAGAACGCTCCTCCACCGTCCGGTGCGTCCTGGCGGCGGAGGGAGTAGCCGCTGCCTGCTCCGTGGAGGTAACCGCTGGGCGAGGCGCCTCAGGCGCCCGCGACGTCTCCGGGGAAGTCTGCACCGCGAGCTGCTGCACCAGTCCAGAGTCGCTGGGGACCGTCAGCGCTGCCTGCTGCGTTGGGGCAGCGGAAGGCGCCCGGCTCAACAGTCCCTGTCCGGCCCAGCCGAGGCCCACCGCAGCCGCGATACTGGCTGCCCAGAGCCCGGCCTGGCCCAGGCGGACCCGCCGGCTGCCGCGGGCGGCAGCCTGGAGCGACAGGCTGTCCCACGAGGGCGGAATACGATGGCGTACGGGCGTCAGGGTCGACAGCAGCGCCGTGGTGCGGTCGCGCAGGGCCGCGATGCCATCACGCGAGGCGCGGCACCAGGCGCAGCGGGCCAGGTGGCTTTCAATCTCGACGCACTGCGACCGGCTCAGGGCCTGGTCGAGATAGGAGTGCAATTCCTCTTCAGGAATGTGCCGCATGGTCCTGCGCATGTTGAGTGTCGTACGCTTCGACGAGCCGCTTCCGTGCCCGCGCCAGCGTGGTGCCCACCGCGCCGACGGCGAGGCCGGTCTGTGCGGCAATTTCGGGATAACTCAATCCGGCGTCCCAGAGCAGGAGAACCTCGCGGTCCCTTGGCGTGAGCGCCGCCAGCGCCTGTTGGACTGCCTCCATCTGCTCGTCATGCTCCACCGCTTCGTCGGCAGCCTGCACCCGCGAAGGTGCCGGCGTAGGATCGGTGGACAGCAGGGTCAGGTGCTTGCGGCGGCGGATGGCGGAGCGCGCCTCGTCGCGCGCGAGGTTGGCGGCGACCGCGAAGATCCAGGCGCGCGGCTTCTCCGGCTTGTGCTGGAACAGCCGCAGGAACACCTCCTGGGCAAGATCCTCCGCCCGATCCGCATCCCAGACTTTGCGGTACAGGAAGCGAACCACGGCGGTATAGCTGGTCTGGTAGAGGCGTTCCAGTTCGTCCACGCGACTCATCCGGGAAGGTGCCGGTTCATAAGACGTTCAGCCCGGGGCTGTTATGCACACTTCAGGCCGATCGGCGGCGTGGCCTGGCGAAGACGCAGCCGGGGTGCAGGGTCTGCTTCTTCGGGGGCCAGTCGAAGCACAGGTCGGGCTTGGCGGTCCGGCCATCGGCCCGCTTCCGGCCGTGCAGGGTGCAGTTCACGCCCCCTGGTTCGAGGTAGCCGCAGGCGGAGATCATTTCCACGCCCAGGGAAAAATCGCCTTCCCGTTCAATCTTGCAAAGGTAGGGTGACTGGCGGGAGCGCACGAAGGCCTCCAGCCGGCGCTGGCGCCGGGTGCACATGATCTCTACCTGGAGATCCCGACAGCAGGCCGCGCCGCGGCTGTTGTCCGCCGTCCGGCAGGGCGCCCCCTGGCACGGGTTGTCACTGCTCACCACCGGCAGCGCCCGGCGCGGTGCCGCCGGTGGCGGCAACCGCCGAGTCACGATCTTCCGCTGCTCGACCACCCGGAATCGGTCATTCTCCAGCTGCCTCGGCTGCAAGTTCCGCGGGTCGGCCGGGGTGCGGCCCTCGAAGCCGTAGGCCGCGCAGCGAGAGCGGCCGTCCGGCTCCCGTTTGAGGAACTTGCACCCTACATGCAGGGTGGCGTCGGCGTAGAGGTCGCCGTCGCCTTCCCAGAGTCGCAGAAATGTGATGTTGCCGGTGTGGCCGAGCAGCCAGGTCGCCTCATGATCGAGCGATTCATCGCCTTCCTCGAGCGAGCCGATGCGGAGGGTGACTTGCAGCCGGCGGCATTGCGGTCCGAGGTGCTGGCAGGGCGGGGGTGGTGTGGGCACGCGGAGGATCTCGCTCCTGGTTTGCGGGACTCCCGATTCAATCCTGCCCAATATATACTTGTGAACTGCTTCACAAGGTATTATGCCGCAGGGCGCGGCCTTGGAGCAGGGTTGAACACATTCATCGTTCGGGGAGGCATTTCAGCAATGCGCGTGACTTCGATGGTGGCGGCGCTGGCAGTGGTGCTGGCGGCGTGCGGTGGCGAGAAGCAGGCCGACAATTCTCAGGCGGCGATGTCGGATTCCGCGGCCGGCGCGCCTGCAGCGCCCGCAACGGCGGCCACCGGCACGACGCACAAGGTTCAGATGACGATGGTGGACGGCGAGGCGCGGTACGTGCCCGACCAGATCACCGTCAAGCCGGGTGATGCTATTGCGTTCGTCAACGGCGAGGGCGGCCCTCACAATGTGCACTTCTGGGCCGACAGCATGCCGTCTGGCGGGCAGAGCGCGGTCAGCATCGATCGCCAGCTCGCCCCGCTGCAGTCGGAAATGCTGGTGCCGGCCGGCGACAGCGTGGTGGTCACTTTTTCTTCCAGCGCTCCCAAGGGCGCCTATCCCTTCATCTGCGATCCGCACGGCGCGATGGGGATGGTCGGCAAGGTGACGGTCGAGTAACTGCACCCGTTACAGGCCAGGCGGCGGGGGACTTCGGTTCCCCGCCGCTTTTTTTCATGTGGCTGCCGCGCGGCGGCCGATTTCTGCCGCCACCAGTCCCACGCCCAGCCCGGCGAGCGCGTCCACCGCATAATGCATCTGGCAGTACACCACCGCGACGATGAGCAATCCGGTCGGCAGGAGCAGGGCCATCCCCAGCCGGCGTGACGCCCGCCATCCCGCCAGCAGCGCCGCGACGGTGGCCGCGACATGGCTGCTCGGGAATGCGGCACCGAAGGAACTGCCCTGGCTCAGGGTATCGTAGACCCAGCGCGCCGTCAGGGTCCCGACGAACGGCCCCTCGGGGCGGGGGAAGGCGTAGTAAGGTCCGGCAACCGGAAGGAAGATGAAGCAGAGATAGCAGGCCACGAAGGCCGTCATGACGCTGAGGATGAATACCCGGAGACTGGCCACGCGGCGGTGCGCCGCCATCCAGAACGCGGGCACGATCAGGATGGGGTAGTACGCCAGGTATGCTCCGTGGAGGATGAACGACCAGATCACGCTGGGCGATGAGCGCCACCAGTCCCGGCTGGGTTGTCCTCCGAAGAGCATCGTCTCCCAATGCTGGACCAGCGCGTCGTGGACCGGACGGCCCGCGTTCAGCACGTCCAGCTCGCTATACAGCCCCACCAGGAGAATGAGCGGATAGAGCTCGGCGATGGCTCGCCCTACCGTGCCGAGCCCCGGCAGGCGCACCAGCCAGATGAGGAGGAATATCAGCAGGTGCGCGAGCAGCAACCATGCCCAGCCCGCGAGCTCCGGCGCTCGCACCGCGAGTACGGCCACCACTGCGACGTTGTACCCGAGCAGCAGCCAGTCGACGGGACGAAAGCGGGAGTTGAAGGTCACCGGTCGTGAGTCGCAGGTCTCATGTCGCAGGTCGCAGGTCGCGAAACGTGCGACCTGCGACCTGCGACCGATCATATCCACCCGGCATCGCGATACCAGCGCCAGGTTTCTGCCAGCCCCGAGGCAAGGTCAAACGCCGGCAGCCATCCGGCGTCCCGCATGAAGGGCGACGGGTCGGCCGTCCACGCCGCCTGCAGGAATTCGTTGGCCTTGTCGGCGTTGAGGATCGTTGTCCGGCCGGCGAGCCGAGCCATGCCGCCGGTGAAATGCAGTATGGGGCGCACCAGGCCGCCTGGCAGGCCGATCACACGGACGGACCGATGCATCGTCCGGCCAATCAGCCGCACCAGCTCGGCGCTGGTGACCACTTCGGGATGGTTCACGAAGTAGGTGCCGCCGGTCACGTGCGATTCGCTTCCTGCCATCGCAGCCGCTTCCGCGAGGTCGGGGGCGTAGACCGCCGACAGCTCCTGTGACCCATCGCCGAATACCGGCGCCACGCCGTAGCGCACCAGCCGGAACACCTTGATCAGGTTGTCACGATCATCGGGGCCGTACACGGTGGGTGGGCGAAGAATCACCCAGGGAATGGAACCGGCTCGCACCAGATCTTCGCCGGCGAGCTTGCTTCGGCCGTATGCGGTGACCGGGGCGGGTGGTTCATCCGAAGTACGGGGGTGGCCCGGGCGGGACGGGCCGGCGGCCGCCCCGGAACTCATGAGGACGAACCGGCCAACGCCTGATGCGGCTGCGGCCTTGAGCAGGTTTTCCGTGCCCTGCTGGTTGGCGCGCATGTAGGCGGCCTCGTCGCGCGCGGCAATCACGCCGGCCACGTGCTGGACGACGGCCTGCCCCTCGCACGCTTCCCGGAGCGCCCGGTCGTCGTGCAGGTCCCCGACAACGAGGCGCACGCCGAGTCGCTCGAGTTCCGCGGCCTTTTCCCGGGAGCGCACCAGCGCCGTGACCTGGATGCCTCGCGCCAGCAGCGCTGCCGCCACGTGGCCGCCGACAAACCCGGTAGCCCCGGTCACGAGCGTGGTCACAGCGGTCGGTCGTAAAGCCGGTAGGTCTTGTAGACGTGGAAGTCCATCTTCTCGAGGCCCAGGTTCATGGCGGTGTTCTCCTCGAGGATCCAGCCTGCTTCGCCCCAGCGCATCCCGATGCGCTGGCCGTTGCTCCAGATGTAGTGGTAGAGCACCGCATCGAGTCCCTTGCCCCGGTACGCGGGCAGGATGCCCAACAGGGGGATGCGGATGCGGTGGATCTTGCCGGTCTTGAGCGCCCAAAGAAGCCTGGGCAGCACCGGCAGCAGGTGCCCACCACGATTGCCGCGGAACACCTGGTTCAGGTCCGGCAGCCCCAGCCCGAAGCCGACCACCTCGCCGTCCTTCTCCGCCATGCCCACCAGCTCCGGCATGACGACCGGCTTGAACTGCTTGGCCAGGTGGTCGATCTCGGCCTCCGTCATGGGCACGAAGCCCCAGTTCTTTTCCCACGCCGCGTTGTAGATCCGCTTGATGGCTTCGACTTCGTCGTCGAAGCGCTTGAGGTCGAGCGGCCGCACCGTGATGCCCATGCGCTCGCGCATGATGCCCACGGCGCGCGACAACCGTTCCGGTGCCTCGCGGCGTTCCCGCAGGGCAGGGTCGCCGCCCTGGTAGACGAGCAGGTTCTTGGCGGTCGTGAAGCCGCCCTGCTCCAGCAGCGTCTGGTAGTACGGCGGGTTGTGCGGCATCATCAGCGCGGGCGGCGTATCGAAGCCGTCCACCAGCAGGCCGCATTCATCGTTCACGGAGAACGAGGCGGGGCCGCGCATGGTGTCGAAGCCGCGGGCCTTGAGCCAGTCGCCGGCCGCAGCCAGCAGGGCGTCGGCGGTTTCCTGCCGGTTTTCGGTTTCGAAGAAGCCGAAAAAACCCACCAGGTCGCCGTGCGTCTCGTTGTGGAGCCGGTTGGAAATGGCCGCAATGCGGCCCACCACCTGCCCGTCGCGCTCGGCGAGCAGGTAGGAGGCTTCGGCGTGCTGGAAGAAGGGGTTCTTCTGGCGATTGAGGAGGAGTGCTACATCCCGACGCAACGGCGGGACCCAGAGGGGGTCCCGCTTGTGCAGCCGGTACGGCAGGTCAATGAACCGCTTGAGATCCCGCGCGCCCTGGACTTCGCGGATGACCGTGGGGTTCAGACGACCCCCAGCTCCCGGCCAATGCTGGCAAACTGATCGAGACAGAAATCAATCTGCTCGAAGGTGTGGGTGGCCATGACGCTGGTGCGGAGGCGGCACTGGGTCGGCTGCACCGCGGGCGGCATGACGGGGTTGGTGAAGACCCCAGCGTCGAACAGCCGGCGCCACATGACGAACGTGGTTTCCATCGGGCCGATGAGCACCGGCACAATGGGCGTCTCGGTGGTGCCGACATCGAAGCCCAGCGACCGGAAGCCTTCCTGAAGCCGCCGGGCATTGGCCCAGAGCGCGTCACGGCGCTCCGGCTCGCGCTGGATCACTTCCAGCGCGGCGAGCACACCGGCGGTGTTGGCCGGCGGCAGCGAGGCGGTGAAGATGAGCGGCCGGCTGTGGTGACGGATGAAGTGGATGACCTGCTCCGACCCCGCCACGAAGCCGCCAATGGACGCCAGCGACTTGGAGAAGGTGCCGGCAATGATGTCCACCTCGTCGGTCATGCCGAAGTGCGCAGCGGTGCCGTCGCCATTGGGGCCCAGGACGCCGAGGGCGTGGGCGTCGTCCACTGCCAGCGCGGCGCCGTACTTCCGGCCCACCCGCACCAGCCCGGGGACATCGGCGATGTCGCCCTCCATGGAGTACACGCCGTCCACCACGATGAGCGAGCCACGGTTGCCGGCGCGCTCGAGCTTCCGCTCCAGGCCGGCGAGGTCGCCGTGGTTGAAGCGCTCGGTCTCGCCGAACGACATCTTGGCGCCGTCCACGATGGACGCGTGGTCGAGCTTGTCGAGAAAGACCATCTCGCCCCGGCCGACCAGCGCGCTGATCAGGCCCAGGTTGGCGTTGTACCCGGTGGAGAAGACGAGGCAGTCTTCCTTGTTCAGGAACTGGGCAAGCGCCTCCTCGAGCTGGCCATGCAGGTCCAGCGTGCCGTTGAGGAAGCGGCTGCCGGTGCAGCCGGAGCCGTAGCGGTGCAGGGCCCGCTGCGCAGCTTCCAGCACCAGGGGATGGTGCGTGAGGCCCAGGTAGTTATTGGAGCCCAGCATGATCCGCTTCTTGCCCTCGATCGTGACGATCGTGTCCTCGGATTCCGAGATGGGCTTGAAGTACGGGTACAGCCCGGCCGCCTGGATCTCGCGTGCCTTCGTGAACTGGCGACACTTGTCAAAGAGCGCAATGTGCTGAAGCGTCTGCGTATCCACGTTGCCTCGGCCAGAGAAAAGTGTGAGGACCGCCGCGACCCCACTTCGCCTGATACAGAACGGTTCAAGGTACAAGATTGGCCCGGTTGGGACAAGCGACTGCACTCCCGGTCCGCAGTGTCAAGAATCTGGTCGTCCAGCCGTCAAGGTCTCTATCGGTAACGGCTTACGGCGTGACGGCGCGCCGGTGCCCGGATTCCGGACCGCGCCGCTTCCTTGCGAGGCCCGTGCCATTCCGTAGTGCTTCGGATTTCCGCCCTGCGCGGTGCTTTCTACTCTTCCCCCGTGCAACGTTCCTTTCCCGCCGCCCGGCCGCGGCGGCTCCGCGCCTCGCCCGGCATCCGTTCCCTGGTTCGTGAGCATCGGCTCGATCCGTCCCGGTTCATCCTGCCGCTCTTTGTCTGTCACGGCGCCAACTGCCGGCACGAAGTCAGCTCGATGCCCGGGGTCTTCCAGCTCTCCGTTGACGAGGCGCTCCTGGCCGTCGTGCGCGAAGCCCGGAGCGCCGGCGTTGGTGCCGTGCTGCTGTTCGGGATCCCTGCCTCGAAGGATGAAGCCGGGTCCGAGAACTGGGCGCAAGACGGCATCGTCCAGCAGGCGCTGCGGCTCCTTCGCGCCTCCTTCCCGGATCTGCTGCTGCTGACCGACGTATGCTGCTGCGAGTACACCAGCCATGGGCATTGCGGCGTGCTGAAGCAGGGCGTGGTGGACAACGACGCGACGCTCGAGATCCTCGGCCGTGTGGCCGTGAGCCATGCCCTCGCCGGCGCGGACGTCGTGGCGCCCAGCGGCATGATGGACGGCATGGTGGCCGCAATCCGCTCGGCGCTGGACGGCGCGGGCGAGCAGGATTGCGGCATTCTCAGCTACGCCGTCAAGTACGCCAGCGCCTTCTATGGTCCATTCCGGGAGGCGGCAGGGAGCGCACCGTCCTTCGGCGATCGTCGGCAGTACCAGATGGACCCGGCCAACCGGCGTGAAGCGATGGCCGAAGCGGAACTCGACATTGCCGAAGGCGCCGACCTGCTGATGGTGAAGCCGGCACTCGCGTACCTCGACGTGCTTCACGCACTGCGCCAGCGCACCGATCTGCCGCTCGTGGCATACAGCGTCAGTGGTGAGTACGCCATGATCAAGGCTGCGGCCCGGGCCGGCTGGATCGATGAACCGCGCGTGGTGCTGGAATCCCTCCTCGGCATGCAGCGCGCCGGCGCCGATGCCATCATCACCTATCACGCGGTGGAGGCGGCCCGGTGGCTGGCCGAAGCGCCATGAACGGCGTGGCGTCGGTGGCAACGCGGAGCGACGTCCTGATGGCGCAGGCCCGCGCGCTGATGCCGGGCGGTGTCAGCAGTCCGGTCCGTGCCTTCGATGCCGTGGGCGGCTCGCCCCGTGTCATCGAGCGGGGCAGCGGCGCCTGGATCACGGATGTTGACGGCAACACGCTCCTGGACCTGGTGCTGTCGTGGGGGCCGCTGATCGCCGGACACGCCCATCCGCGGATTGTGGAGGCCGTATCGGCTGTGATGGCGCGCGGCTCCTCCTTCGGCGCCCCATGCGAAGTCGAGATCCGGCTCGCCGAGCGCATCGTCGCCACGATGCCGGCAGTGGAGATGCTCCGGTTTGTCAGTTCGGGCACCGAGGCGGTCATGAGCGCCGTGCGCCTGGCGCGCGCCGCCACCGGCCGCCGCGGAATCGTGAAGTTTACTGGCTGCTATCATGGGCATTCGGACGCGCTCCTCGCTTCGGCGGGCTCGGGCGTGGCCACGTTGTCGCTCCCTGATTCGCCCGGTGTCTCTCCCGCCGTCGTGGCCGATACTCACCTTGCGGCCTACAACGACCTCGATGCGGTCGCCGAACTCTTTCGCGCTCAGGGCGACCAGATCGCGGCCGTGCTGGTGGAGCCGGTCGCCGGCAACATGGGGGTCGTCCCTCCGCTCCCCGGCTTCCTCGAGGGACTCCGCCAGCTCACTGCCGAGCATGGCGCACTGCTCGTCTTCGACGAGGTGATGAGCGGCTGGCGGGTCCATCCCGGCGGGGCGCAGGCGCTCTACGGCATCGCACCCGACCTCACGACCATGGGCAAGGTCATGGGCGGAGGCCTTCCGGCGGCGGCCTACGGAGGCCGCCGCGAGCTGATGGAACTCGTGGCGCCGCAGGGCACCGTGTACCAGGCGGGCACGCTCTCCGGAAATCCCGTGGCCATGGCAGCGGGGCTGGCAAACCTGGAGCTGATCAGCGAGGCGGGAGCCTGGGCACGGGCGGAGGCATGGGCACGCGACGCGGCCACCATCCTGGAGAGTGCGGCGGCCGAGCATGGTGTTCCGCTCACGGTCCAGCGGGTGGGGACCATGTTCACGCCGTTCTTCACGGACCAGCCGGTACGGAATTTCAGCGATGCGCGCCAGTCCGACCGGGCCGCATTTGCGCGGTTCTTCCACGGCATGCTCGCTGCCGGCGTATACCTGCCGCCTTCACCGCTCGAGGCCGGCTTTTCGTCCATCGTGCACGATGCGGATGCACTGGAACATTTCGCTCGTGCGGTGCGGAGTGCGCTCGCGTGCTGAGGCCTGATGCCATCGTGGTGGGCGCCGGCGTGGCCGGCCTCACGGCGGCGGTGGAGCTGCGTCGCGCGGGGCGCGTGGTGCAGGTGCTGGAAGCGTCTGGACGCATTGGGGGACTGGCGCAGAGCGAGCGGCATCAGGGATTCCTGGTCGAACGAGGCCCCGCGTCCCTCAGCCAGCCATCGCCCGAGGTGACGGCCCTGCTCGAGCTGGTGGGGCTCTGGCCACGGCGCATTTCGCCGCTTCCCGTCACAGCCAACCGCTGGACCGTTCGCGGCGGGCGCCTGGTGCCGATTCCACGCTCGCCCCTGCAGTTGTTGCGCTCACCGTTGCTGTCGCCCCGGGGCAAGCTGCGGCTGGCCGGAGCGTTCGTGCCGCACGCCGCAGCTGCTGAGGAAGAGTCGCTGGGCATGT
>DASSTP010000287.1:0-2000 GCA_035707845.1 Gemmatimonadales bacterium
CCCGGCCCCTGGTGACTGAAGCCATTGTGGTCGTTGCGCCAGCAGGTCGAGGTGAGCAGGATGTTCAGCGAGGCGACCGGTGCCCGCCAGGCCAGTTTGGTCTGCTCTTCGAGCCACTTGGTGTGCTGCACGGTCATCGAAGCGGAGATCATCGCGAACGCCTCGTAGGTGGCGTAGAGACCGTGCCGGCCAGTGAGCAGGTAGCCTTCGAGCCAGCCCTCGCAGAGATGCTCACTCAAGACTTCGAAGACCCGGCCGTCCGGCGCGATGTGGTCGTCAATCGCGAGGGTTGGCCCGACGAAGCAGCGGTTCTCGGTCTCGAAGACCGCGCCGAGGCGATTGGAGTTGACTTCATCCGGGCAGAAGAGCCGGAAGTTGGCCTGTCGCGCGTTGCGCTCGAAGACATCGCGCAGCCAGACGCCGAGCTGGCGCGTAGATTCACGGCGCTCGACGGCCGGCTGCGGCACCGGCAGCGCATAGTCGCGGAACGGTGGTTGGTCGAGGTCCACCAGCACTTTGCCGCCATTGGCATGGGGGTTCGCGCCCATCCGGCGGTCGCCCTGTGGCGCCAGCGCCGCGAGTTCGGGCATGAGCCGCCCGGCCTCATCGAACAAGTCCTCTGGTTGGTAACTCCGGAGCCAGGTGTCGAGCATGGCGAGCTGCTCAGGATCGGCGCGCACGTCGGCAAGTGGCACCTGATGCGCGCGGAACGTGCCCTCGACCGGCTGTCCGTTGACCACCGCCGGCCCGGTCCAGCCCTTCGGCGTCCGCAGGACGATCGCCGGCCAGCGGGGGCGTTCGCGCACACCGTCGCGGCGCGCGGCCTGCTGGATCTCGCGTATCCGGGCATAACAAGCGTCGAGCGTGGCCGCGAGCGCTTGGTGGACACGCGCCGGTTCGTCGCCTTCGACAAACCAGACCGTGTAGCCCTCGCCCTCCAGCAGCTGCCGGAGCTGGTCATCGCTCGCCCGTCCCAGCACGGTGGGGTTGGCGATCTTATAGCCATTCAGGTGCAGAATCGGCAGCACCGCGCCATCGCGCGCCGGATTGAGGAACGCGATGCTCTTCCATGAGCCGGCCAGTGGCCCGGTCTCTGCCTCACCGTCGCCGACGACCGCCGCAACCAGTAGGTCGGGATTGTCGAACGCCGCGCCGAAGGCATGGGTCAGCACGTAGCCGAGTTCCCCACCCTCGTGAATCGAGCCGGGCGTCGGCACGCTGACGTGGCTCGGCACACCGCCCGGTGTCGAGAACTGGCGGAAGAAGCGGCGCAGCCCGTCGGCGTCCTGGGTAATGTCCGGGTAGACTTCGGAGTACGTTCCTTCCAGGTACACATTGGCGAGTACGGCTGGGCCGCCATGCCCTGGCCCGGCCAGAAAGATTGCGTCGAGGTCGTGCTGGCGAATGAGCCGGTTGAGATGGGCGTACAGAATACTGAGGCCCGGCGAGGTGCCCCAGTGGCCGAGCAAGCGCGGTTTGATCTGTTCGGCGCGCAGCGGCTCGCGCAGCAGCGGGTTGTCTTGCAGATAAATCTGGCCGACCGTCAGGTAATTGGCCGCGCGCCAGTAGCGGTCGAGCAGCGCCAGCTCGCCCGCCGCCAGCGGACCCGACGCCGGCCCAGCCAGCTGCTGACCCCGGCCATCCGCCAGGACCGCGCTTGACACCGTGGTGTCAAAGACATACGCCGGCGCTGCCTCAGTCTTGCTCATGCCTGTTCTCCTTGCCGGGCCAGTAGCCAGGCCGTGTGCCGGGCGATGACGCGATCTTCGTCGGTGGGGATGACGCGCACGGTAACCGCGCTCCCGTCCGCCGAGATGATCGGCGCGTGTACCGTATTACGGCCCCGATCGAGTTCAATACCGAGGAAGCCCAGTCCGGCGCAAATCTCCGCGCGCACCGGCGCGGCGTGCTCCCCGATACCGCCCGTAAAGACAAGCGTATCCAGGCCGCCCAGCACGGCGGCTAGCGCGCCCAGATACTTCTTCGCCTGATAACAGAAA
>DASSTP010000288.1:0-16616 GCA_035707845.1 Gemmatimonadales bacterium
AGGCCGAAGCTAACCCGACATCACCTGCCCATCTCGCCCATCTCGCCCATCTCGCCCATCTCGCCCATCTAGTTCATGAATCCCCACCTCACCCCGAACATTCCCGAGAACTTGGGCACCTGATACCCGGGTACGTAACCGGCGGTCTCGCCGGTGAGATTGCGGCTCTCCCAGAAGATCGAGAATGACTCGATCGCCACCTGCACCAGCGAGCGGACATAGTGCGCCTCGGCCAGCGGCACGGCGACCTCGGTATCGTCCTCTCCGAGCGAACCAGGGCGCCAGCCCTCATACCCCAGCTCGAGCTTCAGGTCGAAGGCCCCGCTCCGGAAGGTGCGCAGCAGCCGGGTGCGGATGGTTCCCGTCATCGACCAATGGCGGGGTGGCAGCCCAGGCGGCGCGGGCGACGATGCCTGCGCGTACCAGCCCCGCACCGTGATCCAGTCGAGCGGCCGCAGGTAGCCACCGGCGGACAACCATGTGCTGGCCGGCACGTCGGGCATGACCGGAATGCCCGGGAGTTCCTGGTAGGCTGGCGGCGCGAACGCCGCCGTGCGTGCGATCCTCCCGTCAACGCCGATGCGTCGTGTGCTCCAGGCGAGGGCACCCTCGATCTCCCGCACATCCTGCTCCGGGCTGGTCGGGATCGCAGGTGCCGCCACCTGCTTGCCGGCGCGCGCGGAAGCCGAGAGCTCCAGGTTGGCGGGCAATTCCAGGCCGGCGCGGGCGCCAGCCCAGCGCGTGTTGCGCCCGCCATCGTGCCGACGATACGCGCCTTCGGCCTGGACTACGAGCAGCGCGGTCGGAGTCCATGAGGCGCGCGCCGAGAGATCGAGACTGGTCCACTGGTTGGCGAGCAGAGCCATGGCTGACGCGGAGACGATCGGCGCGCGATAGGTGAGCGCCGCACCGCCGCTCCAGATGGTCTGGCTTACCGCCATGCTGTCAAAGGCCGAGCGCGAGCCCAGCAGGTCCAGGCGCAGGCCAGTGCCGTCCGCCTTGCCTCCGATGAACGCCCGCGCGCGCAGTTCCCCTCGGCGCCCTTCCAGCCGCGGGCCGGCCGCGGCGACGTCAGTGAACTCGTCGCGGTTGAGGGCATTGCCGAGATATTCAAGTACCAGCCCATGGCTGACGTCGGGATTGAAGCTCGCCTCCAGCCAGTAGCCGGTGCGTTCGAAGGTCCCCGTCGCCGCGCCATGCGGCGGAACCTTGAGATAGTCGCCACCGGCACCGACGCCGAAACCGGCCTTGAAGCGGCGCTCAAGGAACGCTTCGTAATGTGCCAGCTTGTCCGGGCCCGCAGCCAGCGCGATGCTCGACCGTGCTGCCAGCCGATCGTGTGCCCGCGTGTACAGATAGACGCGCAGGGTCGACGGCCAGCGCTCGATTTCCACCCGGTCGACGACGCCGAGCGGGATGTCGGCGGGGTCGACGCCAACGCTGTCGGGACCGAGCGGCCGGTACGGCATCCCGTCGAGCATGACCTCGAGCGAGGCCGCGCCCCGTCCGGCAAAATTGAGTGGCTCCGGCCGGCCTACGCCCCCCGCCCGCAGCAGGTAGGTGCCGGGAACGCGGGCAAGCAGGTCGCTGAGCGTGAGCGCGCCGGCCCAGTCGATCGAATCGCGGGTAAACACCATGCGAGCAGAGGCGGGAACAGGCCCCTCGGCACCGAGCTGGGGAGCCACGGGCACACGCGTCCTGGTATCGGCCATGAGCGTCTGGTAGCTCTGGCCCGAATCAGCCGATGCCCGGCCGGAATCTCCCTTGGCCGGCCGAGGCGTACCGACCTGCGCCTCGGCAACCGCGGGCGCCAGGAGCAGCAGGAACGTCAGCGCAACGCTAGTGCGCACGTCCCAGCACGAATTCGCTGAAGAGGCGGACGGCCATGCCGGTCGGCCCTTTCACTCGGGTGGCGTCGTCGCGGTCGCTGTATGCCGTGCCCGCAATATCCAGGTGTGCCCAGCGGTAGCCCTCCACGAACTCCTTGAGGAACCAGCCGGCTGTGATGCTGCCGGCGGGCCGGCCGCCGCTGTTCTTCACGTCCGCGATATCGCTCTTGATCAGGTCGCGGTAATCATCCCAGAGCGGCAGCGGCCAGGCCCGCTCGCCGGCGCGTTCACCAGCTGCACGCAGCTCCTCCATCAGGGCATCGTCATTGCCCATGAGCCCGATCGCCGAGTGGCCGAGGGCCGTGACCACCGCACCGGTCAGCGTTGCCGCGTCCACGACTGCGGCCGGCTTGTAGCGCCGCGCATAGGAGAGCGCGTCAGCGAGCAGCAACCGTCCTTCGGCGTCGGTATTGATCACTTCAATGGTCTTGCCGAAGTGGCTACCGACCACATCGCCGGGCCGGTACGCGGTGCCCGACGGCATGTTCTCCGCCGACGGAATGAGCCCGACCACATGCACCCGGGGCTTGACCCGACCCAGCATGTCGAACGTGCCCAGCACCGCGGCGGCGCCTGACATGTCGAACTTCATCTCTTCCATGCTCATGGCGGGCTTGATGGAGATACCCCCGGTATCGAAGGTGACGCCCTTCCCCACCAGCACGACCGGCGGGTCGTCCGAGCCCTGGTACTCGATGGCGATGAAGCGCGGCTCCTGGGCACTGCCCTGTGCCACCGCCATCAGCGCGTCCATCCCCTCCTTCTGGACGGCGGCCTTGTCCAGCACCGTGATCCCCATGCCGTACCGCTTGGCCAGCTCGCGCGCCGCTTCGCCCAGGAATGTCGGAGTGCAGGTATTGCCCGGCAGCACCTGGATGGAGCGCGCATAGGCCTGGCCCTGGGCAATGGCGGCGCCCACATCATGGCTGCGCTTTGCTTCGGCGTTTGTCTCGGCCAGAATGCTGATGCCGGTGAGCGACGTCTGCGTGTCGTCACTCGGCCGCTTGAGCTCGAGATATCGCCAGGCGCCGAAAGGCGCGCCTTCTGCCACCATCCGCACCGCATGCGCAGGTGAGAGCTCTCCCCGGGCCTCGGGCGTCACAAGGATCGCGGCTTCGGCGACGCGCGCCTGCACGGCACGCTTGCCGGCGATTGCAGCGGCGCGCCGAAGCGCACTGGCATCGCCCTTACCAGCGCCAATGCCGATGAGGAGCAGGCGAGCGGCACCCGATGCAGGATAGAGCAGGATCGTCTCATCCCGCTTTCCGCGGAAATCCCCCGACGCGTATGCCCGAGCGATTCCCCCACCGGCGGCCTGGTCCAGCGCGGCGAGGCTGGCAGGCTGGGCGCCTTCCGGCACCACGACGGCCAGGAAGGGAATGTCGAGCGTCTCGGCGCGGTCCGCGCGCACGGTGGTGACCAGGGGCATGGAGGATCCGGGGTGTTGAGTGTGACGCGTCATGGCTGGCAAGATATGTCAGGATGCCGGGGTCACGGCATCCCCGATACGCAGGGCACCAGCATTTCGATGCGAGAGATTGACGCCGAACGTGACGGCGTCGCCCATCCGGCGATAGTGCGCGAGCGTGCGAAGCGGCTCCTTTCCCGCCTCGCCGGTCTCCTGGTCAATCGTCGGAATCTTGCAACGCGCGCATGGCTTGGTGACCAGCAGGTCGATCTCGCCGATCCGGCACCCGCCCCAGGCATCCTCGGCGTAGGCAGCGCTGCCCCCGATCACAAGATTAGGGCGGAAGCGATTCATCGGGAGCGGCGTGTCGAGACGGGCGTTGAGGTCAGCGAGCGAGGCGGCGCCGAGGAGCAGGAAGGGATAGGCATCCTGGAAACCGACCCGGCCCAGACTCTCCTCCCGCCGGCGCCGCGTGAGCCGGCGCGTCACATCCGGCATGAAGACCAGCTGGGCCGCTTCACCCAGCAGGTCGCTCATCCATTCGCTCGCGTGGCGCTCGCACTGCTCCGCCACGCAGACGTCATCCCATATGCCCACGGCCAGGGTCTCGCCGCCGCCGGGCGCCACGGCGATGCTTTCCATGCCGGGCGCCTCGAGCGTCAGCGTCTGGCCCGAGAGGGCGGTCCGCACCTGGGCCAGCCGCGGGCGCGTACGCTGCGTCTGGAAGTGGCCGCGCTCGTTCACCACCATCCAGCGGCGATCCATTCGCAGCCCGAACTCGTCCACTTCCCAGCTTCCCGCCCGGAACCCTCCGCACGACTTGACAGGATAGATGTGAAGCCCGGTGAGCGTAAGGTGCATGGCAGGAATATAGACGGGGACTGCCGCCGCCAAGCGGACCCGATAACTTCCTCCGTGTTGTCATTCCCGTTCCCGGAGTCCCGCCATTGACCGACGTACCACTCGCCGACCGCCTTCGCGCGTTCGATGCCCGGAGCCACGGCCTCGAGGCCGATCGGCTGTACCGGGACACGCCGCTGGCGCCCCTCACCACGTTTCGCATCGGGGGACCGGCGGATCTGCTCTACCGCGCGGAATCGCCGGACGACCTGGCGCGCGCGGTGCTCGCTGCGCGGCGCGGCGGCATCCCGTACTTCGTCCTCGGGCTCGGCGCCAATATCCTGGTGGGCGATCGCGGATTCCGCGGGCTGGTAATCCAGAATCGCGCGGACACGGCGGCCTGGACGGATGATGGCGCAGTGACCGTGGGCAGCGGCGTGATCATGGCCGACCTGATTCGCGACGCGGTCCAGCGCGGCTGGTCCGGGTTCGAGCACTACGTGGGCATTCCGAGCACGGTGGGCGGCGCCATCTGGCAGAACCTCCATTTCCTTTCGCCGGCGCCCGAGCGCGAGCGCACCATGTTCATCGCCGAGGTCTTTCGCAGCTGCGACATCCTGTCGGCCGAAAGCGAGCGGCGCAGCGTGGGCCCGGACTACGTCGCCTTCGGCTATGACGACTCGGTCTTCCATCATCGGGATGACATCGTGCTGGCCGTGCGCTTCCAGCTGGAGCGGCAGGACCCGGCGGTAATGCACCGGATCATGCAGGAAAACCTGAGCTGGCGCGGCGCCCGCCACCCCTGGCTCGAGATTCACCCCAGCGCCGGATCCATCTTCAAGAAGATCGAGGGCGTGGGGGCGGGCCGGCTGGTGGACCAGTGCGGCCTCAAGGGCTTCCGCATGGGCGACGCCCAGATTTCCCACATCCACGCGAATATCATGGTGAACCTTGGCCAGGCCACCGCCGGCGACGTCCGCGCACTGATTGCGCATGCGCAGGCGGCGGTGAAGCAGCAGTGTGGATATGAGTTGGAGCCGGAGATCGGGTTTATCGGGGAGTTCTAGGAGGGTCGCAAGTCGCAGGTCGCAGGGCGTGTGACCTGCGACCTGCGACCTGCGACCTGCGACCGTGCGTCCTCAGTGCATCGCCATCGCGTTCCCGCCGGGATTCCCCACCTTGATGATCCCGACCGCTCCCTTTTCCGCGTCCGCAAAGGCGTGGGTCACGAAGGCGTACATCCCTTCCCCGCTCTTCCCCTTCTCGAAGGTCGTCTCGAACACCGCCCCGCCACCCGCCGGGATGCCCCAGGTCTGCACGCCCTCGAGCACGTTGCGCGGGTTGCCGTCCGGGTAGACCCGATCGAAGAGCGCGCCCACGATGTGGAAGTCACTGGTGAAGTTGGGACCCGCGTTCACCACGAAGAACCGGACGCGGTCCCCTTCGGCGACTTCGAGCGGATGCTGCTTGTACTGGAAGGCCTGGCCGTTGAAGACTACCTGGGTGGCCTCACGCTCGGCCGCGGCATGCCGGTCCATGACCAGGTCGCCGTTCGCCGAGTCGAGCTGGGCGTAAAACTCGCTCTGGACGAGCACGTACTCCTTGTCGGCCCTGGTCCCCCACCCGCCGGCCGGATCCACGATCATGGCGAAGTACATCCCGTTCATGATGTGGGTGAGCACGGGCGCGGTGCCACAGTGCACCATGAAGGCGCCGGGATCGCCGGCCGTAAACTCGAAGCTCTTCGACCGGCCCGGCAGGATCGGGCCGAAGGCATCGTTCATGGGAATGCGCGCCGCGTGGAAGTCGATCGAGTGCGGCATCGGGCTTTCATTGGTGACCACGATGCGGACCCTGTCGCCCTGGTTCACCCGTAGCACCGGGCCGGGCACCGTGCCGCCAAAAAGCCAGCCCTCATAGAACTTGCCGGGGGCGATCTCGATGCGGCCGTGAGTAATGGGAATGTGGAATTCCTTGATGCTCGCGCTCGAGGCAGGCGCCACCGCAGCATCGTACACCGGCGTCACGGCATGCGGCGTCTTGCCGAAATCCACCAGCGCGACCGACGGTGCGCGGCGGGCGCCTGTGACGGCGAGGAAGGCCACGGCGGCGACCGCCATGGAGAGCAACATTCCGGTGAGTGCCTTGCGACGCGATGACATCCTGGTCTCCTCGAGTGTCGTTGCCATGACGGCAATACCGAACCTGCGAGGCAAGGATACGAATCGCGGCTTTAATCAGGGTGGAACTTTGTGTGAAGGATCCTTCAGGGAGGAAACGGTCAACGGTCGACGGCCGACCGATGACCGTTGACCGTTGACCGTCGACTCTAGGTCAACGCTTCGCCAGCAATTCCGTGGCCCGCTCCAGGTGCCCAGCAGCCGTCCGCACCCTCGCCGTCAGGTCGCTGATCTCCGCTGCCTCACGCGCCGTGTCGCCATCCTCGGCGGCTTCAGCGATGCCCGGCAGGGCAATATTGGCGTAGCCGTTGTTGCGGTCGGCGGCGAAGAGGAGGTTCCGGTACCACGGCCGCCCTGTCAGCCCGCTCGGCCGTGCCAGTGACACTTCTACCTGCCGCAGCTCCGCGTTGGCAGCCTTGATGGCCTTGGCATTCGGACTCGCGACCGCGGCATCGCGCGCCGCCGCAAACTTCTGTCCGGCTTCCGCCAGCGCCTGGGCTGCCTCCGAGAGTGCCGTGAACTTCGCCGCGTTCGGCGTCGCCGAGTCGCGCGTCTCGGCCTCTCGCGCCAGCCGCCCGATGTACTCACCGAGGTAGGCGTAATCAAACGCCGGGATCTCGGCGTTGCCCAGGCGCGCCAGCGTGAGCGCTGTCAGCTGGCCGGCGGCGACGACGCTCCATCCGCCCGGATCACCGAAGCGGTCCTGGAAGGTGTAAGTATCGTACGCCGAGTGGTACGTGCCACCACCGCCGCCAAAGCCGAAGTCGAGCGAAGGAAGGCCCAAGTGGTTGTAGAACGCCCCGAAGTCGCTTCCGCCGCCCAGGTCGCCCACGCGGGGCTCGCCGTTGCCGCCTCGGCCATTGGCGCTCCAGGCCTCGTAGACGCTCATCGATTCGGCCGGCTGCTGCACGGCGTGTGTCAGCTCGCGGATGAACGGATGCAGCGAGGAGGTCCCCGAGGCGCCGAAGCGCCGTCCATCGGCGGCGTCGTCCAGGTTGAGGTAGGCCACCACACGCTTCCGCAGTGAGTCTTCCTTCGATTCCACCCACTCGGTGGCACCGACCAGTCCCCACTCCTCCGCGTCCCAGGTGGCGAGGATGAGGGTGCGGCGCGGCCGCTGCCCGGCCTTGAGGGCCGCACCCCACGCGCGTGCCGCCTGCAGGATGCTGGCTACACCGCCCACATTATCGCGTGCGCCCGGGCCCCACGCATCACGGTGCCCGCCCACGATGACGATCTCGTCGGGCCAGGTGCTGCCGCGGATGATGCCGTAGGTGTTGGTGATGGTCTTGAATGCGTCCTGGCCCTGCTGGTGCCAGAGCCCGACGCGAGCCGTGGCTGCATCCGTCCCGCCGATGTGGTAGCGGAATGGGAGACCGCCCTGCCAGCGCTGCGGCACATCGTGGCCCCGCATAGGCTCGAGCAGCCTGGCGGCGTTGCCATATCCCAGGGGGACCACCGGGATGCGGCTGATGTCCATCGAGTCGGTGGGCAACCGGCGCGCGCCCTTGACTGATGCCCAGCCCGGGGTCGACGGATCGCCTTCTTCGTTGAGGATGCTGCCGCGCTGCACCCCGTCCGGGTTGCGCATGGTCCCTTCCGGGTAGACATCGCCACGGAAGAACCCGTCATCCTGCGGATCGGAGTAGAGAATCAGTGCGACCGCGCCGTGCTTCTCTGCCTCGCGCGCCTTGATGCCACGGAAGCTTCGCCCGTAGCGCGCGATCGCAATCTTGCCCTTCACGCTGATCCCCAGCGAATCCAGCGTCGCGTAGTCTTCGATGAGGCCGTAAT
The DNA here is from genome assembly GCA_035707845.1 of Gemmatimonadales bacterium. Taxonomy (GTDB): domain Bacteria; phylum Gemmatimonadota; class Gemmatimonadetes; order Gemmatimonadales; family GWC2-71-9; genus CAMLHP01. The sequence continues at coordinate 8,112 of DASSTP010000288.1, forward strand.
TCACGTACACCAGCGGTGCGGTCACGTCGCCATCGCCTGCGGTGCCGTTCATGGCGGGCCAGGGCGTGAGGTAGGTGGTGGTGTCACCCGGGATCGGTGGCTCCTCCAGCCGGAACCGGATGTGGGTGGGCGACACCAGCTCCACGATGGTCGAGTCCGGGTACGGCATGTAGACGCTGAAGTCCACCCGGCTCGTGTCGAGCCCGGCCTTGGCCATTTCCCGCAGCACGTAGGCGGCCGTACGCTGTTGTGCCGGCGTCCCCGCCACGTGTGGTTCGGCGGCCAGCGTACGGCGATCGCGCACGGCGGCAGGACCATCACCCGCCTTGAGGAGGATCGGTTCAAGCGCCCGCTCGCGCTCGGCGGCGGCCGGCGAGAACCCGGTGAGCGGCGCCTGGGCCAGCGCGGGCGACGTCAGCAGGAGTGTGAGTGGGCACAGCGCCGGGACGGTGAATCGCAGCCGGAAGGCGGGCACCGCGGCCTCCAACATGGGAGCGTGAGGGGGTGATGCCCGAGGCGAGAGTCGAACTCGCACGGGGTTGCCCCCGGCGGATTTTGAGTCCGCTGCGTCTGCCATTCCGCCACTCGGGCCGGGCGGAAAGTTGGCCCGACGCGTGGCTTGCCGCAAGCGTACTTGGGGCGACGATTATCTTGCAGGCTTCATCAATCGAGAGAGCAGCGACCCCGATGCGCGTTCCTGGCCACAGCTTCCACCCCTGGCATGACATCCCCACCGGCGACGACCCACCCCGCTCCGTCACCGCCGTCATTGAAATCGCCGCCAACGAACGGAACAAGTACGAGCTGGACAAGAAGCTCGGCGTCTTCCGGCTCGACCGCGTACTCCACAGCGCCGTGCACTACCCGGGCGACTATGGCTTCCTTCCCCAGACCCTGGGCGACGACGGCGATCCTCTCGATGTGCTGGTGCTGATGACCGAGCCGGTCTTCACCGGCTGCCTGGTGGAGTGCCGGCCGGTGGGCCTCTTCCACCTGGTGGATCACGGCCAGGCCGACGAGAAGGTGCTCGCCGTGCCCCTTGCCGATCCCTACTCAGCCGGCCGCCACGACCTGGCCGACGTGCCCCAGCATTTCCTCAAGGAGATCGAACATTTCTTCCAGGTGTACAAGGATCTGGAGGGAAAGCACACCGAGACCCACGGGTTCGAGGGCGCAGACGCGGCCAGGCAGGCGATTGTGCGGGGAGTGGAGCACTACAGGAGTGTGTTCCTGGTCTAGCGACGAGCGCTAAGCGCTTGGCGTCAAGCGTCGAGATCTACGAGTCGCGCTCACCCACCGGCCGGCCCAGGATTTCCTGCCACACGACCAGCTTCTGCAGTTGAGTGGTCGCGACCGGCGGCCTGCGACCCGCGACCTGCTGTTTCTCCTCCCGCCGGATCCGCGCATCAAAGTCCTCGTGGCCCTCGCCCGCCAGCGCGCGATTGCGTGCCTCCACTTCCCGCCGGCGCTCCCGCACGATGCGCTCCGCCTCGTCATCATGATCCACGGCGACTTCCGGTGGCGCCGCGTCATCGGCGCTCGTGAGGCGCCGCAGGCGCACCGCGGTGCGATCCGCCGGTACGCTGCGCCGCTGGACCACGATGGGTTCGCCCTGGGTCAGGCCGAGCATCTCCAGCATCTGGCGGTGCGCTTCCTCCTGGCTCCTCGGCGGACGCCGGGGCGTGCGCGCGACCTTGCCCGCCGGCGATTTCCGGATCGCCGACATGATCGCCCACGCGATGTAGGCCACGATCAGCCACCCGACGAAACTCACCTACTTCTCCGGGCCGTTCGGCGCGCCACCGCCGGCGATGGCATTCCGCATCGACGTATCTGACTCGATGTTCCGGTATCGCTGGTAGTCCATCACGCCCAGGTGACCCGACTTGAACGCGTCCGCCATGGCCAGCGGCACCTGTGCCTCGGCCGCGATGACGGCAGCACGCTGCTTCTGCGCCTCAGCCTTGAACTCCTGTTCCATGGCCACTGCGAGCGCCCGGCGCTCTTCGGCCTTGGCCTGCGCGATGCGCTTGTCGGCCTCGGCCTGGTCGGTCTGGAGCTCTGCCCCGATGTTCTTGCCGACATCCACGTCAGCAATGTCGATGGACAGGATCTCAAACGCGGTGCCGGCATCGAGTCCCTTGGCCAGCACGGACTTGGAAATCATGTCCGGATTCTCCAGCACCTTCTTGTGCGACTCGGCGGAGCCGATGGTGCTGACGATCCCTTCGCCCACCCGGGCCAGGATGGTCTCCTCGCCCGCGCCACCAACCAGGCGGTTGATGTTGGCCCGCACCGTCACCCGGGCCACGGCCAGGAGCTGGATCCCGTCCTTGGCCATTGCCGCCACCTTGGGCGTGGTGATGACCTTGGGATTGACGCTCACCTGCACGGCTTCGAAAACGTCCCGGCCCGCGAGGTCAATCGCAGCCGCCTGCTTGAAGGTGAGTGGAATGCCGGCCTTGTCGGCGGAGATGAGCGAATTGACCACCCGCTGCACGTTGCCACCGGAGAGATAGTGCGACTCCAGGTCATTGATGCCGAGGTCGAGCCCCGCCTTGCTCGCGGTGATGAGTGGCGTCACGATGCTGCCGGGACTCACCTTGCGGAACCGCATGCCGAAGAGCGTGGCAAATGACACCCGCACGCCGGACGCCAGCGCGGTCACCCACAACCCGATGGGAATGAAGCGGAAGAAGATCGAGAGCACGATCATGCCCATGACGACGAGGGCCACGATCATGCCGATCGTGAGCTGGGATTCGTTCACGCGTCACCCGCTGGCTGAGGTTGTGCGGCCGTCCGGACCACGTGGCGGTACCCGTCGGACCGGGTCACGACCACGGGGGTTCCCGCCGCAATGAATTCACCTTCGGTCACCACATCGAGCCGTTCGCCTGCCACATCGGCGACACCGGCTGGCCGCAGCGCAGTGAGCGCCACGCCGCCCTGGCCCACCAGCTCGTTGCGTGCCGCCGCCGAGATGTAGCCGGCGGCGCTGTGCATGCGATCCTGCAGCAGCAGCCCGCTGAAGCGCTTGCTGGTGGGGAGTTTCCGGAGCCAGGCATAGCCAACTGCCGCCGTCACCACGGCCGCGGCGCCCAGCGCGCCAAGCGCCTGCGCCACATCACCGGGGCCCGGTGCCGGGCCCAGCATGCTGAGCAGGATGGCAGCACCAAGCATGCCGATGCCGACGATGCCCGCCACGCCGAAGCCAGGCAGAAGAAAGACCTCGGCGGCGATGGCGAGGAGGCCCAGCAGAGCGAGCAGGATATCCACCCAGCTCGCCAGGCCCATGGTGATGCCGGCGAGGAAGAACAGGCCCAGCGAGACAAAACTGACCAGGATGCCGAGCCCGGAGGCGCCCGCCTTGATCTCGGCGGCGAGCGCGATGAGGCCGATGGCCACGAGGATCGCGGCAATCCATGGATTGGCGAGCACGGCGAGCAGGGCCAGTATCGCTTCCGGAAGGACCAGAAGGTGTGCCAGCCCCGCCGCGGCAAGCGCCGTGGCGGCCATGGTTCCCGCAACTGGGAGGATCATCCTCCCAATTTAGCCCCGACTCACTCCTGGGACGAGTGATCGCGCTGGGCGGCCCGCCGCTCTGCCGCCCGCTCGATCAGTTGCCGCAGCCGCTGCTGCATCACGAGATAGCGGGCCCGCTGGACCGGCGTGAGAAAGCCTGAGAGTTCCTCGAGCTCGGCCTGCTGCACCTGGGCCCGCTGCACCTGCAGCTCGGTCAGCTCCTTCACGACCTGCTCGACACTGTCGTCATTGGCCGCAACGCCCGGACGCAGCTCGCGCCGAAGCGACATGCGCAGCTCTTCGGAACGCCGGGTCAATTCGGCGCGGCGCTCCGCGTACTTGGCACTCGTCGCTCGCAACTCGGCCAGCTGCTTCTCCTGCAGCTTCAGTTCGGTGGCAACCCGCTGGGTAAATCGCTGCTGGATGGCGGCACGCAGCCCCTGCTCCGCCGCGGCCCGCCGCTCGCGTTCCACTGCCTGCCGCATCTCGCGCCGCGGGCCGGTCCGGCCCACCGCCGAATCGGGTGTCTGCGCCGCAGCCAACAGCGGCAGCGCCAGGAGGAGGAAGAGTCCGGTTACCAGTCGCATCATGTTCCCTCCATGGTAGTCAGCACCTGCTCCAGGCCAACCGAGTCCAGGGATTCCAGTCCGGGTGCGTCGAGTTCGGCGTCGACGTCGAACGCCGAGCCTGAAACCGCGGCCAGCACGACCCGAAGCTCGTCCTCCGACAACGAGTCGAGCGCTGGAATGGCCAGGGTGTTCGCGACGGTCGAGGGGATCAAGGTGGTCGAGCCCGAAACCCGCGGCTTTCTGGGAACGAAAAGCACCAGCAGCACGACGGCAGCCGCGGCGGCAACGCCGCCGACCAGCCAGCGACGGTAGCGCACCGCGTCCGGGCGCCGATGAGCCGCCTGGGCGAGGGCGAGTCGCGCAAGAACTGCCGGCTCCGCCTTCCAGTCTTCTCCGGCACCAAGGCGCGCCGAGGCCCTCACCACATCCCATTCGGCGCGGCAGTCGGCGCAGTCCGCCAGGTGCTGGACTTCCGGCGGTGTCCACTCACGCCGGCCCAGCGCTGTCGCCGGCATCAGGTCCGACAGCTGAGTACAGGTAGTCATGCGATCAGTGCCTTGAGGCGCCTCACGGCGCCGTGGTAATGCACGCGGGCCGCGCCGGCGGTCGTGCCGAGCGCGGTGGCGATGGCCGTGTACTCCAGGCCCTCCTGGGCCCGGAGCAGAAACACTTCACGCTGCAGCCTCGGCAGTTGTGCAATGCCCCGGCGCAGCTGCTCGGCGGTGTCCCGCATGACGAGCTCGGTGACGGGATTGCCCGGCGCCGGGACCTCGTGATCATCGAGTGGCAACATCCGTCGCCGCCCGCCACGCCGTGCGGCGTCGCGCAGCACGTTGGCGGCTATGGTGCAGAGCCAGCCGCGCAGTCCCGCTCCGCCTCGCCATGAGGCCAGGTTTCGGAACGCCCGGAAGAAGGTTTCCTGCACCAGGTCTTCCACATCGCTGCGATCCGCCCCGCTGGAATACAGGAACCGGGCAATGGCAGAACCGTGCTGGGCGACGAGCTCAGTTGCCGCCTGCTCATTGCCGGCCCGGCATTCCCGCACCAGATCGGAGTCAGAGCTGGGCTCGGCGGCGCGATGCGCGGTGACGAAAGACAATTCGTGACTCGACTAGGTCGTCAGGTCCACGACCCGCCGGGTCGGCGGGATTCCGCAGCCCGTCCAGGTGGTCACGATCGTGCGCGCGCTCGGCAGCGCCCAGCGGATTTCACCGGCGGCAATCCGGTCGCGGCGCGGGCCGGAGCAGGAGCTGTCGTACTGGAGCGGGACGGTGGTCGTGGCCGTGAAGACGAGGCTGCGCGCATTCCGGCTCCAGGTGAGGGTGCCGGAGATGCTGATCGCGCCATCGGGCAACGGGCCGCCGAGTTCGAGACGGCTGCCTTCGTCCGGGGTGAAGACGGCCTGGAGTGTGTGAACTATCGTAGCCGGCTCACGCCCCTCTCGAGTCCGCTCCACGGTCACGTCGTTCTGCAGCACGAGGGATTCAGAATTCCCGGACCGCTGGCGATGGCCATTGCGCACGGCCACGAAGGCGCGCTGTGGCCCGTCAAATTCATAGGTGAAATCGGTGAGATCCACCGTACGGCTCCAGTCGGCTGCCTCCGGCGTGGGATCGGATACCTCGATCATGCCGGTCACATCCAGCGTCCCGCCTTCATAGCCGGTGAAGTGACACGCCGGCAGGGCGTAGGTGAAGATGGCATCATCAGGCGTGCCGTCAGCGTCGCTGTCCACCCGCGAGGAGATCGTGGCGCAGGCGCCATGCGGCGGCCCCATGACATCGAACGACAGGACCGGCACAGCACTGATATCCATCCCCGTCACGGAGAGATCCTCGAGATCGAGCGCATCAGCGAGGTCGGCGACTTCATCCGCCTGGGCCAGGCCCGCATCCTCGGCCTCGGTTGCGGAGAGTTCGCCATCTGCAGGACCGGTGCTATCGGAGCAGGCCGCCAGGATGCCGGTCAGGACCAGGGCTCCCCTCAGGATCAGGGTTCGCATGCTGTGCACGTGGCGTCTCCGGGCTGTAGTTAGGAGCTACGAGCTACGAGCTACGAGCTACGAGCTACGAGCTGTGAGCTGTGAGCTGTGAGCTGTGAGCCACGAGCGGTGACGTCGCCCAGCTCGCAGCTCGCAGCTCTCAGCCTCTGCCCTGTAGACGCCGAACGCCACGAAATGTTAAGTCGACAACCGGCATGCAGTATATTGCGCGCCATGGATCGACCGCCTCCACGCGTCCTGGCCCACCGGGGCGCCTCCGGTTACGAGTTGGAGAACACACTGGCAGCGTTTCGGCGGGCCGTGACGATGGGCGCTGACGGCGTTGAGCTGGATGTGCACAGCACGCGCGACGGCGAGCTGGTGGTTCACCATGATCCCGATGTGCCCGGCCCGGGCCCAATCGCGAGCCTCACGCTGGCTCAGCTCTCGCGACACCGGCTTGCCAACGGTGAGCGGATTCCGTCGCTGGAGGAGGCGCTGGCGGCGGTTGGCGCGCTTACGGTGTGGGTCGAAGTGAAGGCGTTGCCGGAGGCGCACGACGCGCGGCTGGTCGGCGTCCTGCGGGAAGGCCCCGCCCCCGGGCGCTATGGCGTGCACAGCTTCGATCACCGGCTGGTGCGCCGAATCGGTCAGGCCGCAGCCGAATTCCGCACTGGCATTCTCCTCACGTCACGGCTCATCGATCCGGTCGCGGCCATGCGGGCCGCCGGTGCGAGCGTATTGTGGCAGGAATGGCAGATGATCGATGCGGAGCTGGTGAATGCGGTCCACGAACATGGTGGCGAGGTGATCGCCTGGACCGTGAACGAGAGAGCGGCCGCCGAGAAGCTCAACGCTCTGGGCGTGGATGGACTCTGTGGCAACTTCCCCGACCGACTTCGGATCTCCTGAATCTTCTCACACGAAAACACGAAAACCCGAAATGGGTCGTGAGTCATGGGTCTCGGCTCGTGGTTCGCGTCTCGAGTCCCAAGTCCCGCGTCCACTTTCGTGTTTTCGTGTTTTCGTGTGAGTCAGTACGCGACTGGCTCCGCCGGCGGAGCATCGCCAGGCGGTTCTGACGTCCCCGTTGCATCGGCTTCCACTGCGGCATTCGCTGAGGCCTCAGCGCGTGCGGCGGACGCATCAGCATCCTTCCGCGCCTTCTCCTCTGCCAGCTGCATTTCGAGTCGTTCGATCTCGTGCTTCAGGTCGTCCATCTTGAACAGCGCCGCGTCGAGGCGGCCCTGCTCCAGCTCGGCCGATTCGCGCTCGCGCTGGTAGAAGAGGTAGCCCAGTTCACGAGCGGCACCGTCGCGCAGGTTCCTGAGGCGCATCAGTTCGAGTCGCGCCCGGCTTTCATCGAAAACTTCCTGGGCCCGGCGGCCGAAGGCCTCGAGCTCACGGTTCAGGCGGTCAAGCAGCGTCGCCATGGTTCCTCCCGGTTCAGGCGGCATACCCAAGATATGACGTCGGAAGGAGTCGGGGTGTTTCAAAACAAAACGGCCCCGGAATCTTCCGGGGCCGTGGAGCTCGACTGACGCGGGGTCGTTCAGGCCGAGGCGGGGTAGACCGAGACGCGCTTCCGGTTCTTGTCCTTGTACTCGAACTTGACCACGCCATCGACCAGCGCAAAGAGCGTGTCGTCGCTGCCAAGCCCGACGTTCTGGCCGGGATGGAAGCGGGTGCCGCGCTGGCGCACGAGGATATTGCCGGCCGCCACCCGCTCGCCGCCAAACTTCTTGACGCCGAGATACTGGGGATTGGAAGTCCGGCCGTTCTTGCTGGAGCCGACGCCCTTCTTGTGAGCCATGCCGTTACCCTGCCGTCACGTCAGTGATGCGGACCTCGGTGTACTTCTGCCGGTGCCCGGTCTTGCGGCGATAATTCTTGCGCCGCTTGAACTTGAAGATGTAGAGCTTGTCACCCTTGACCTGGCCCAGCACTTCGGCCTCGACCGTGGCACCCTTGACCAGCGGCGCGCCGGCCTTGATGGTCTGGCCATCGGACGAAAGCAGGACTTCGTCGAAGGTGATCTTGTCGCCGGGCTGCTTGTCCATGAGCGGCAGCCGGAGGGTCTTGCCCTTCTCCGCCCGGAACTGCTTGCCCAGTGCCCGAAAGATTGCGTACATGTCCGCCCGCCGTGTCAGAAAATCAGTTAGCCTGTAAACGTAGCCCCGGAAGGGGGTTGAGTCAACTGGGAGTCAAGCGTCTGGCGTCGAGCGCCTGGCGCCAGACGCTCGACTCCTACGCTACAGCGTACAACTCCGTCACATCCCGCCCCGCCGGCCGGCTCATGATCCGGAACTCGTCCAGCCGCATCATGGGGTCGTCGCGGAACTCCAGGTCGATGCCGGTGACCTTCTGGAGCTGGGCCAGGAAGCGGGGCTCTTCTTCCAGGAGATAGAGCGCCACCTCGGGGTGTAGCCG
>DASSTP010000289.1:0-8417 GCA_035707845.1 Gemmatimonadales bacterium
CATTGAAATTGCCCGAGGTTCCCATGTACCAGTTCGGTGGCTGCGAGGCCAGCACACCCGCGAACTGACTGACCCAGATATCACTTACATCGAGTGCGACCGCGTACGGAAGCAGCGTGGAGAAGAGTTCGGTGGTCCGCTCGGGACCCTGTGACATCTCGAGCTCCGACTTCTCGGCACGGCGGATGTATTCCTCGAGTCCCATCACCTCGCGCCAGCGCCGAGCGCCTTCGGCGGTCTTGGCCGGCATGATCCCGCTGAACAAGAGGATGATGATGCCGGTGAGGGCGAGCCCCGCGCCCAGGACCACGTTCGTGGTCACGGCACCAAGCGGAATGCCGGCGACGGTAAGCAGGATGCCAAGGACCAGGTATCCATTCCGCACCGACGCGGGACTCCTGGGGAAGAGCCGTTCCTTCACCAGGAAGTCGTACATCCCCTGCTTGATGTCGGAAATGTGGGTGTAGAACTCGTTGTGCAGGTCGCTCATGCGGCGAGTGCTGCTGCCATCGTCGAACACCCCGTCGAGCACTTCCATCTCATAGGGGACGAGGTCGCCGGGTAACGGCTTGTCGGTGCGCGTGAGTTCCCAGTCCGTCTTGGAAAGACCGAGCGACCGAAGCGCCTTGCCGACAAAGGAGTGCTCGCCGAGCGTGGCCATGATAGTTGATGGTACTTCCGCGATCCTGATGTAGCCGCGTACGGCAAGATCGAGCAGCGTGGCCACGATGTCATCCATGCCGGCGTGCTGGTCCACCAGCGTCCCGGCTGCGCCCGGCGGCAGGCCGGCGGGCGGATGCCAGTTGGGAACGATACTCCCCGGATCCGGCTCGCGACCCTTGGCTCGCCAGCGGCTGAACATGCCGATGAATCCCAGGAGCGGCAGCAGCACCGGCCACCAGAAGCTGGCCTGCTCGCGCAGCGTGTCCGCTGCCGTGGGCGCGGCAATGACGCCCTTGGGGAAGGCCGCCACCATGGTGAGCCCTTCACCCGGATCCAGTTGGCCAACGCTGAAGGCGTAGCGTCCCGGACCCGTGACTGTCGCCGTGCAGCGCGCATTGCTGTTGCTCTCGGCCCACCCGGCATAGCACCACGCTGATGAGCCCCTTCCTCCAGACCTGCTCGCCGTGCTCGCCCTGCCCGCCGTGCTCGCCTTGTGATCCGGCAAAGCCACCGTCGCACTTGCCTTGAGAATTGGGACCGGCCAGTTGGTCCCAGTCACCTGCCAGTAGAGCTCGTCGTGATCCCCGAAGAACCCGAGGCCACGCTCGAGGCGGTAGCGAATGACATAGGTCTGCACGCCCGATACCGTCACATCCGGGTCGCCGATGCGAATGCGCACGTCGTTGCCGCGGCTCACCTGAGTTCCGAGCGGATGGCCCTGCCCATCGGTCACGCTGAGCACGTCGAGCCCGACCTTGACCGTCCCGGCGCGAACCGGCACTCCAGCCTGCACCACCTTGGCATACTTGACGGGAATTTCACGGTAGATCCCATGCTTCTGGAGCTGGCCGAAGTCCACCGTGATCTGCTCGGTCACGTCGATGGTGCGGTCCGCATTCACCGTGTACTGGGCATCGAACGACTGGATGACCCAGCCGGTGTCCTGGGCACGGAGTGAAACGGGAAGGAGAAGAACGATAAGAAGTACGACGGCACGACTGAGTATCGTGGATCGCGCGTTCACTCGATCGCTCCGAGGTTGGTGGCCGGTGCGTTCCGCTCGGTGATGTCCGCCAGCTCGAAGAATTCGCCGGGCTGGAACCCGAAGGTGCCGGCGACGAGCAGGGTGGGGAAGGACTCGCGCAGGGTATTGAAGTCGCGGACCACGGCGTTGTAGTAGCGCCTTGCGCTCGCGATGTCGTTCTCGGTCTCGGTGAGCTGCTGCTGGAGGGCCAGCACGTTACCACTGGCCTTCAGTTCAGGATAAGCCTCGGCCAGCGCGAATATCTGGCGCACGCCGCTGGTGAGCAGGTTCTCGGCGTGGGCGCGGTTGGTGTTGTCACTGGGCTTGCCGCCGGCGGAGAGTGCTTCGTTGCGCGCATTGGTCACGGCGGCGAGGGTGTGCTGCTCGTGCCCCATGTAGCCGCGCACCAGGTCGACCAGGTTCGGGATGAGGTCGGCCCGGCGCTTGAGCAGCGCATCCACGCTGGCCCACGCCGCACGCATCCGGTTCCGGAGCGCGACGAGCCGGTTAAACGTCCATGCCAACCACCCCGCCACGATGACGGCGAGGGCCAGGAGGAGGATTGAGGGCATGGAGAAAAGATAGTCGTAAGTCGTATGTCGGAAGTCATAGGCCCCCACACCCACCCGCCAGCCTGAGGACTCCGAGCAGAGCGGCGAGCTCCTCAGGATGACGAGCGCCTACGACGCATGACTTACGACTTACGACTTGCTAGGATCGTCCTTCGGATTCACGTAGGTCAGCTGGAACGGGCCCATCATGTGGACCTGCACGATCGTCTCGCCGCGGGCCCTGGCATAGTGGTGCATGTTCGCCGGGGCGGTGATGAAGTCGCCGGCCTTGAGTACCGGCAACTCGGCGTCGGCCGACATGGTATCACCCATGCCGATGACGAGCTGGCCCTTGATGACGGTCACATGCTCGTCGGTCGGATGCCAGTGCGGCGGGATGGCGTAGTTGTTGGGCATCTTGAGTCGCACGGTGACGATGGCGCTCGCCGCAGGATCGCCCTGCAGGACTACCATCTGGGCGCCGGCCGGGAAGATGGCCGGGGCGGGGCCCCACGCCAGCTTGTCGGCCCGCCTGGCCGGATCGGCATTGGAGTGGCTGGTGCCCTGAGCCATCAGCGGTGCTGCAGTCAAGGTGGCAAGCGCCATGATCCAGGCGCTGGCTTGCAAATGACGGGTACTCATTGCGACCTCTCCTTGGAAAGAATCGAATCTCCGCCTGTCCATATTTCACCTGTCCGACCCGTCTGAACATACGGTCGGCCCCGGGGCCGTCCAGAGGCAGACCCCATTGGGATATCGATTCCTGGAGAGGGATTGCGACAGGGCGCTCTGCGCTGGGCGCTATGCGCTGTGCGCTACGCGCCGGGCGCTATGCGCTGGGCGCTTGGTGCAGAGCGCCCAGCATTCCGTAAGCCCTCAAGCCCTACGCCCTACACCCTAGAACCCCATCCACCACGTCGCCTTCACCGCCAGCACGTTCGTGGCCGGCGCATCCCAGATGGCGCCGAAGTCGCGCCCGAAGCGGAAGTCGCCTACCGGATCGATGCCCTGGCGCGCCTGCTGCCAGACCAGGAACAGTGTCGAGCCAGGCCGGAATTCCCACCGCAGCACCAGGTTGGCCCGCAGTGAGCGGAAGTTGAAATCAGGATTCTGCACTTGGAAGGTGGAGGCAGGGCCAGTGCCATCGGGATCCACCGTATAGGTACCCGATGCCTTGTCCTGGCTTATGGTACCCTGATCCGCTCCGTATTCCGCAAACTCATACTCGCCCGGCGTGGTGAACTCCTTGAGCCGGCTGTAGTCACCCGCCGAGATAAGGGGCTGGACGTAGAGCTGGAGCGAGAGCGTGGGACTGAAGAGCCAGTCCACCCGGGTGTCCAGCGCCAGCTCCCGCTGCTCCAGCTGGGCGAAGACGGTGCGCGTACCGAATGTTGCCGTAGCTGTCGGGTCGGTTACCGGACGGACAAACTGGTTCACCGTGTGCGAACGCGTGAATGAGGGCTCAAATGAAACGTGCACGCTGGACGATGGGACCACTTCGATGCTCGGTCCGGCGTTGACGCTCCAGCTTCCCGCTGCATCATGGAAGACGCTGGAGCGCAGGCCATAGGTGAGCGCACCGCGTCCGTCGCTGAAGACCGACAGGTTCCAGTTGGTGTTGGTGGGCTGGCGCGCCAGCGGCCCGCCGCGGGTGAACTGGTCATCCATGGAACCGAAGTAATGGAAGACGTTGTAGTTCACGCTCCAGAAATTCCGCAGGGTGACGTTGATGATGTTGCCGACGTAGCTGGTGGTGTGGTCACCGTCGTAGTTCCAGTCATTGCCCGAGAGGATGCCGACGATCCAGTAACGGAACAGCTTGCCTGGCCTGGTCTGCTCGTAGTGGGTGTCGGTGGAAATCCCGCGCCGGCCGACGGTCTGGGTGAAGCCGAGATCATTGGTCTCGTAGCCGGGGCTCTTCTCCTGGTAGGCGATATTCCCGCCCCAGTGTCCGCCGCTCACCTTGGTGACGGCCAGCTGCATGGCGTAGCCTGAAAGTGACGTCGCCGTGGTATCGTAGTTCAGGTTCTCGGCGTCGGGCCGCTGATAGTAGCGCGCGCTCGAGCGCTGGGCCCGTGCAATGGCGCTCTCGCTTCCCTGGATCCGGCTCGATGCATACGACGCGTCGAGCGCCCACCGGCGGTTGTCCCAGTAGTGCTTCAGGTCCACGCCGCCCAGGTACGCGCTGGAGCGCAGGGTGGAAGCGAGCGCAGAGTCACCCAGCGACCGGTTGACGGCGGTGGCCAGCAAGCCGATCGAGGTGTTGCCCTCACGCAGCTCACGCCGGATCCGTCCCGCGAAGTAGTTGGTGGCGGGCTCCACCTGCTGCCGCAACACCGGTCCGGCTTCCGACGTCACGTAGCGCCCGGTCTCTCTCGGCGTCACCGCATCCAGCAGCGCGATGGACCAGCCCGATGAGGTCTTGCCCGTGAGCTTTCCTGCTGCGGCGATCGTGGTCTGCTCCGGGACATCGCTGAAGCGGGCGTCAGGATCGGTGATCTGTCCCTGTGGTGCCCGGCCGATGCGCCGGGAGAAGAAGGTGGTGGGTGTCCCGAAGGAGTTGTACGTGCTCAGGCGACCGAAATCGAAGAGATCCGATCCCTCGACGAAGAACGGCCGCTTCTCGTCGAACGACGTCTCGAATGCACTCAGGTTCACCACCGCCGGGTCGAGTTCGACCTGGCCAAAGTCGGGATTGATCGTTGCATCCAGCGTGAGGTCGCTGGTGACGCCGAGCTTGAGGTCCGCGCCGGCGGCGCCGAAGTAGTCGCTGCCTGAGTGAAACGGGTCACCGGCATTGGCGGTGGCGTACTGTGCCCGCGCCGTCACATAGGGCGTGATTTCCATGCGGCGTGCGGCCGGCAAGCCGCTCATGCCATGCAGCGTGGCGTAGCGCGCGGGGGTATTGTTTTCCGACTTCGGGATCAGGACCAGCACATCCGATTCCTGCTTCCGCTGGATGAAGCGGGTAACCTGAATGCCCCATGTATCCGACGACCGGTCATAGCGCAGCTGGGACAGGGGAATGCGGATCTCGGCCGTCCAGCCCAGCGAATCCCGGCTGGTGACCACGTCCCACACCGGGTCCCAGGAGTCATCCTCGTTGCCATCGGCCCCCGCCGAGGCATCGCCCTTGTTGCCGGCGGGATAGACATCGAAGACGAAGGCGGTCAGCTTGTCATGCCTGGAATCGAGGCGAATGGTCAGCCGGTCGCTGGCCGGCTGGTCGTCCCGGCGTGAGAGCCGGCTCACGATGTGTGCAGGGTCGTCGTCGAACATGCGGGCGCCGATGTAGAGCGCGCCATCGCCCACCACCGCGCGGATCTCGGTGCGTTCCGTGGCGGGCCTGCCCTCATCGGGGTCACGCTGGAGGTCGAGCGTCATGGGCGTGGCCGAGGCCCAGGCCGCGTCGCCCAGCGTGCCGTCGAGCTGGATGGCCTGGTTGAGGGGCGCGGCACGGAACTCGGGGACGGAAGTCGCCAGGTGTGAAGCGACGCCGCGCGAGGCGACATTGCTTTGCGCGAGCATCACTGCTGGGCATGTGCACAGCAACAACATCACACGAAAACACGAAGGCACGAAAAGGGGCCGACTCGACCCCTTGCTTTGCCTGATCTGACAACGATTGGATGGGAGATTCGCGACCCATGGCCCATGACCCGCGACCATTTCGTGATTTCGTGTTTTCGTGTGAGCCATGCTTGCTGACCTTTGGAATGGAGACCCGTTGGAGACGTCCCGGTATGCACCCTCTGACGTCGCTCGGCCCCAAAAGGTTGCGTTCCCGGTGACCCTCCCGCCTCGGCCACCGCTGCCGCCTGGGTTCCGGACCCGCTACGCGCCAAGCCCGACGGGCTATCTCCATCTCGGGCACGTGCGGAATGCGGCCTGGACCTGGAATGTTTCACGGGCATGGAACGGCCGGGTCGTGCTGCGCATCGAGGACCACGACGCCACCCGGTGCCGAGAGGAGTATGTCTCGGCGCTCCGCGAGGACCTGAAGTGGCTGGGATTTGTGCCGGATGAAGAGGCACCGCGCCAGAGCGAGCGGCATGAGCGATATGAGGAGGTGCTGCAGGATCTGCGTGCGCGCGGGCTCGCCTACGTCTGCGCCTGCTCCCGCAGGGACATCGCCGAGGTCGCTGGCGACGCCTTCAATGAGGAGACTCGGTACCCGGGCACGTGCCGGGAACTTGGTCTGGAGCCGGGGCCGGGCCGCGGCTGGCGGGTGATCATGGAACCCGGGAGTGAAACATTCACCGATCTTCTGCTCGGCGAGATAGCGCAGGATCCATCATCACAGTGTGGTGACATGCTGGTGCGGGACCGGCTGGGCAACTGGACCTATCAGTTTGCCGTGACAGTGGACGACATGGACCAGGGGATTGATCTGGTGATTCGCGGGGAGGACCTGCTCTCGAGCAGCGGCCGCCAGCTCCGGCTCGCACAGATGCTGGGGCGGAGCGTGATGCCCCTGTTTCTCCATCATCCCCTGATCACGAAACCGGGCGGCGAGAAGCTGAGCAAGGCGAGCCGTGACACCGGTGTACGGGAGATGCGGGCGGCGGGGATGAGGGCGGAGGATGTGGTAGATGCGGCGCGCTGAGCGCTGTGCGCTGTGCGCTGTGCGCTATGCGCTGTGCGCTGTGCGCTATGCGCTATGCGCTATGCGCTATAGCCTCGCATTCCTAGACCCTAGACCCTAGACCCTAGACCTTAGACCCTGGACCCTGGACCATCGTCTCGCGTCCTGCGTCCGCCCCTGCTACCTTAGCCTCTTCCCCTGTCCCAACCCTGGAGCCATCCGGATGCCGACCGACCCGACCCCGCGCCGGCGCGTGCCGTTGCACACCAAGATCCTCCTCGGCCTCGTCCTCGGCGCCATCGCGGGCGTCGCGGCCAATATCTACCTGCACGACTGGTCCGGGCTTCCCTGGATCGTGGACAATATCGCGAACCCCGTGGGCCAGATCTTCCTGCGGCTGCTGTTCATGATCGTGCTGCCCCTGGTGTTCTGCTCCATCGCCCTGGGCGTGGCCTCGCTGGGTGACATCAGCCGGGTGGGCCGGGTGGGTGGCAAGACCATCCTGGTCTTCCTGCTCACCACCGCCTTCGCCGTCTGCATCGGGCTCACGCTGGTGAACACCGTGAAGCCCGGCAAGTCACTTCCGGCCGAGACCCGGGAGGCGCTGCTGGAGCGCTACGCCGGCGATGCCGCCGAGAAGGCGGCCTTGGCAGAGCAGAGCAAGTTCGGCGTCAACACGTTCGTCAATATCATCCCGCGCAACCCGGTGGCTGCGGCGGCCAACGGTGATTACCTGGCGATCATCTTCTTTGCGCTGGTCTTCGGCATGGCGCTCACCATGCTGCCTGCCGAGAAGAGCAAGCCAGTGATCGACGTGCTGCAAGGTGTCGGTGATGCAGTAATGCACATGATCCATTTCGCCATGAAGACGGCACCGGTGGGCGTGTTCGGGCTCATCTTCAGCGTGACGGCACTGTTCGGGCTCGATGTGCTGAAGGCGCTGATGCTGTTTGTGGTGATGGTCCTGATCGGGCTGGCCTTTCATCAGTTCGTGGTGCTGCCACTGCTGGCCAAGTTCTTTGTCGGCATCAACCCGCTGCTCTTCATCCGGCGGGTGCGCGGGCTGATGGTCACCGCATTCTCCACCTCCAGCTCCAACGCCACCCTGCCCACCACCATCGAAACGGCCGAGCAGAACTTCGGCGTGCCGAAGGAGATTGCCGGGTTCGTGCTGCCGCTGGGCGCCACCATGAACATGAACGGCACCGCCCTGTTCGAGGGGATGACGGTGCTGTTCCTGGCCCAGGTCTTCGGGCTCTCACTCACGCTGGGGCAGCAGCTGATCGTGGTGGCGATGTCGGTCATCACCGCCATCGGCACCGCCGGCGTGCCCGGCGGCTCCATTCCGCTGATGGTGCTGGTGCTGCAGGTAGTGGGTGTCCCGCCGGAAGGGATCGCTATCATCATCGGCGTGGACCGGATTCTCGACATGAGCCGCACGGTGCCCAATGTCACCGGCGACGTGCTCACCTCACTGATCATCACGAAGAGCGAGAAGCTGCCGCTGGTGATTCCGCCCGAGGCGGCGTTGCAACTGGAGGAGGCGTGAGGCGTGAGGCGTGAGGCGTGGGGTCTCAGGCCCCACGCCCCATGC
>DASSTP010000290.1:0-2897 GCA_035707845.1 Gemmatimonadales bacterium
CTCGGGCGGCGCCAGCGCCGCGTCAAGCGACGTGTCGGTGTCATCCAGCGCCGATTCGAGCTCCAGGTCCGGCACCGCCGAGCTCAGCTCGACCGGCATGTCGGACGTCTGCTCCACCGTGAAGTCCAGCGGCGGAAATTCCTCGGTGCCGCCGGACTGGACGTCACCCGCCCCGGTTGCGTCCTGGCCCAGCTGTGGAGTGTCGAGTTCCAGGCCATCGACCCGCGAGACGGTGGGCACCAGGTCCTCGGAGCCGAAACTGGACGGCTGCAGGTCGGCCAACTGCTCCGCCTGCACCGCTTCAGCATCGATGACGGGCGGCTCGAACGTGTCGAGGCCCTCGACCGGCGCGGGTGCCGGCTCCGGCCTGGGGGGCGCCACCGGCTCTGCCGGTGCGACCGGCGCCGTGGTGCGCCGGGATGCGAGGTGCGGAGGCTCAAAGCCGGTTTCGAGAAACACCAGGTCATTGCCGCCGGTGGGCTCGGCTTCCTCGGGCGAGTCGATGTTCTGGATCCGCTCCCGGGTCTTGCGCGCGCCGGCGCGGTCGCCCCGCGCCTCCAGCTCACTGGCGATCCGCTCCAGCTGCTCCTGGGCTTCCTCGGTACGGGAGGCCGCGCGCAGCAGCTCCACCAGCATCATGCGGATGTCCTGGTTGGCGCTGTGCTGGTCGGCGAACGACTTGAGCTGGCCGAACGCTTCGTCCAGCCGGCCGAGCTTGTTCATCCGCTCCATGTACTCGATCAGGTTCCGCTTGGCCTCGGAGACGACGTTCTTGCGCGCATGCAAATGGGACAGCTGCAAGTACACCTGCACCCGGCCCGGGTTGACGCGCAGCATCTTGCCGCAGAGCGCTATGGCATTGTTGAGGAAGCCCTGCTCGGCGTACAGCTCGGCCGCCCGCTCGTAGGATTGCACCGCCGAGCCGGGATCATTCAGCTTGAGATGAAGGTCACCGACACGGTTGTAGATGGTGAGATCGGCATCGGCTTCGCGCCCGGAGTCGTAGTGCTGGATGACCCGCTGATAGGCGTCGATGGCCTTCCGCCAATCCTCCCTTTGCTCATACTTCCGCGCCGTATCCTTGAGCTTCTCGAGATTCATGCAGCCGGCTGGACTGAAGGGAAAAGGCGGTGGTATTCGGAGTGTGCAAAGATACGCCACCGGAGAGGGGTGGACAACCCAAGGGGCGTCCTGCAGCGGGTCACAGCCGAGTGGCTCAGGGCGAGAGCAATCCGGCCTTGACGGCCGCCGCAAGGCGCTCCAGGTCCGGTGCCGGCGGCCGGTCGGCCGCGAGCGGTGCCACGCCGATGGCGCCCCCCCGGACCGTCTCCGCCAGCCGTTCCACACCCCGGCCAGCGCGCAGGGGGCGATGGAACTCGATTCCCTGCACACCGCAGAGAAATTCGGCACCAACCACCGTGCAGGCGTTGTCGAGGATACGGCGGCACTTGTAGGCCGCCGCCATGCCCATTGGCACGAAGTCTTCCTGGTTGGCGTCGGTCGGGATCGAGCCAATGCTGGCAGGCATGGCGAGGGCGCGCGACTCGGCGACGAGCGCCGCTGCGGTGATCTGCACCATCATGAAGCCCGACGAGAGTCCCGGATCGGCAGTGAGGAAGGCCGGCAGCCCCTGGGAGAGATCGGGGTTCACCAGGCGCTCGATGCGGCGTTCGCTGATGGCCTGCAGCGTGGTCAGTGCAACGGCCAGGAAGTCGAGCGCCTGCGCCACGGGCTGGCCGTGAAAGTTCCCGCCACTCAGCACGTCGCCATTCTCGAACACCAGCGGATTATCGGTGCTGGCGTTGAGTTCGATGGCGACGGTGTCGTGGGCAAACCGGATGGCATCGGCACAGGCACCGAGCACCTGCGGGGTACAGCGAAGACTGTAGGCGTCCTGGACGCGCGGATCGTTGTCCCGATGCGATTCGCGGATCTGGCTCTCGGCCAGCAGTTCCCGCAGCAACTCGGCGCATCGGCGCTGGCCTTCATGGGGCCGCGCTGCGTGAATCCGTGCATCAAAGGGCACCGGGGTCCCGCGCAGCGCTTCCAGGCTGAGCGCGGCGGCGCCGACGGCCGCGCGCCAGAGCAGCTCGGCTTCGTGCACCAGGATGGCCAGCAGCGCGGTCTGCGCCTGGGTGCCGTTGATGAACGAAATCCCCTCCTTGGGTCCGAACACCCACGGCTCGAGCCTGGCCGCCCGGAGATGCGGTGCGGCGAGCTCGAGGCTCCCCTGCTCCGACCTGACCCAGCCTTCGCCCATCAGCACGAGTGCCACGTGGCTGAGCGGTGCCAGGTCCCCGCTCGCACCGACGCTGCCCTGCTCCGGGACCCACGGCACCACCCCGCTGTTGAACAGTGCCAGCAGGGCATCCACCAATGCGGGGCGGACGCCGCTCGTGGGTCGCGCGAGGACATTGGCGCGGAGCAGCATGAGCGCTCGCACCGCGTCGGCCGGGAGCGGAGTGCCGACACCGGCCGCATGGCTCCGAATCAGGTTGACCTGCAGCTGGTCCAGCCGGTCCGGAGCGATCTGGACATTGGCCAGCTTGCCGAAGCCGGTGTTGATGCCGTAGATGACCTGTCCACCGGCGATGGCGGCGTCAACACGTTGACGGCTGGCAGCGAGTGCGGCGCGGGCGGCGGGTGCCAGGCTGGCGCGCAGCCCCGGAGTGCGGGCCGCACGTACGACGTCTTCGATCGTCAGGGAACGACCGTCGAGTTCCAGCGTCTGCTCTGTCATGGGGAGGAAGGTTGCGACGGGCGGGTGGGAATGCAATCAGGGCTTGGGGCTTGGGGCTTGGGGCTTGGGGCATGGGGCATGGGCCATGGGGCTTGGGGCATGGGGCATGTGAGGATCCGTGACCCTCACATGCCCCATGCCTCACGCCCCAAGCCCC
>DASSTP010000291.1:0-4819 GCA_035707845.1 Gemmatimonadales bacterium
GTACCACAACGATCGCACGCTGACGACGGGACTGGTGGTGACCCTCAAGTAGGGTCGCAAGTCGCAGGTCACAAGCCGCAGCCTGCGACCTGCGACCTGCGACCTGCGACCTGCGACCTGCATCGCCGCTCACCCTTCCTCGAAGTCCGGAAACGCCGGCACGCCCGTCAGCCAGAAGCCGGCGACGTAGCCGTCCTCATCGACTTCCACGTGCAGGTGGTCGGCGATCCGGACCAGCTCCACCGGCCGTTCGTCGCCCACGCGCAGGTGGAACACGGTTTCGGTCGGGTCGGTGAGCACGCTCAGCGTGGTGTCCACTTCAACCGCGGAGATGCCGGGGCGCGAGGGGCGCCGGGCAACGACCACGCGGCCATCGGTGAGCTGCGCCGGCACGCTGAGGCCGGGACGAGTCGTGACGTCGGGCCAGACGACGACATCGAGTCCGCAGATGATGCCGTCGCTCACCTCCACCACCGCCACCGAGCCCGCATCATCGCTCAACTCGAGCGTGCCCGTGAGGCCGCCGGTCTTGCGATTGGCCTTGAAGGCGCCCGAGAGGATGTCGGTCTCCGGATCCCAGCGCCAGCCGAGAACAGGAAGCTTCCCTTCCAGCGGCTCGATGTGGGCCTGGATGCTCACTGGGACGACCCGGCCGGCACGCTGGCCTGTCGTTCAATGAAGCGGAGCAGCCGATCGAGCCCCGTGGCGATGATGCGATCGCTCGCGGCGTAGCTGAGCCGGACCCACCGGTCATCACCGAAGGCCGACCCTGGAACCAGCGCCACACCCTCCTCCTGCATCAGTGCCTCACAGAAGGCAGCGCCGCCCAGCGGATCACGCTCGCGGATCCCGTCCACCCGGAAGAAGAAATAGAACGCGCCATGCGGCTCGATGAATTCGATGCCGGGCGCATCGGTGCGGAAGCGCTCCACGATCCGGTCACGCCGGCGGCGGAAGGTGGCCACCATCTCCTGCACTTCCTGCTCCACCCGCTCGTCGCCGAACGCTGTGGCAGCCGCCCACTGTGCCGGATGATTGGCGCCGGTAGTCGTGTGCGACTGCAGGGCCGCCATGGCCCTGGTGACACGCTCCGGCGCCAGGGCCGCGCCGATTCGCCAGCCGGTCATGGCGTACGCCTTGCTCGCGCCCGCGATGATCACCACCCGCTCCAGCAACTCGTCCGGCAGGTCGAGCAGTGACGGTGCCGGACCCGAACCGTAGTAGATCCGGCGGTAGATCTCGTCCGAGATGATCCACACCTGGTTGTCGCGCGCCCACTCGGCGATGGCCTTCAACTCCGGCAAGGTGTAGACCGAACCAGTGGGATTGCAGGGTGAGCAGAGGATCAGGCCCTTGGTCAGCTTCGAATGCGCACGGTCCAGGTCCTTGACGCTGACCTTGAGCCCCCATTCGATGTCGCCCGGCACCGCCACCGGCTCCGCCCGGGCCAGGTGCACGATCTGGGGATAGGAGACCCACGCCGGCGTGGGAATCAGCACCCGGTCGTGGGGCCCGAACAGCGTGAAGCAGGCGTTGAAGAGCGACTGCTTGGAGCCGGAGCTGATGATGATGTTGTCAGCGTTCACCGGTCGGCCGCGCGACAGCGTGGACAGCTGGTGCGCGATGGCTGTCTTGAGCTCGGGCAGCCCGGCGTTGGGAGGGTACCGGGTGTAGCCCTTGCGGATGGCCTGGATCCCGGCCTCGGACACGGCGGCCGGCGTGTCGAAATCCGGCTCGCCCACGCTCAGGTCATAGACATCCTCGCCCGCGGCCTTGCGGCGCTTGGCCTCGGTGGCAATCGCGATGGTTTCGCTGGCCTTGAGGTGCTGGAGATTGAGCGACAGCGGATCGGGCATCAGGAGTTCCGAGGGCGGCGTGAATCGGCGCGAGCATGAACGCGGGAAAGCTCCAAGCGGAAGCCGGGGATGTCAACTCGGATGGCAGTCGCAGGTCCCAGGTCGCAGGTCACGAGTCTCGCGACCCGTGACTTGCGACCTGCGACCGCTTCGCTACCTTCCGCCCCATTGAAAACCGAGGAACCTGTGTCTGCATCCGAGGAAGCGCGCCTGGGCGAGCCGGTCGTTGCGCGCGGCAACAATATGGTCTTCCTGGCTCCGCCGTCGCCGGCGTGGGCGGCACCGGTGCTGGATGGCATCGGAACCCGGTTGGCGCAGGGCGGCCGGGCGCTGCTGCTGGCGCCGCGCGAGTCGCTCGACGCCTGGGCGGCGCAGGTGGCCCGCCAAGTGGGCAGCACGGACCTCCGCTGGCACGCGGCGCGTGGGGAGGCGCGGGCCATGCGCCTGCTTCGAGCCGATCAGCTGCAGCTGCTCCTGCTCACCCCGGAGTCGGCGCTGGCGCTGGTGCGGCGCAGCGCGCTGAAGCTCGACAGCATCAGCTGCACGTCCCTGCTCTGGCCGGAACAGCTTGCGGACGACGTCCTCGACCTGCTGCTGCAGGATCTCCCCAAGGATTCCCAGCGTGTCATTGTCTCGTCCCGCGGTGACGTTGCGTCGGCGCTGGCCGAACGCTACGCCCGCAAGGCCGTGACGGCGGGCCCGCTCGCCAGCGCTGCGCCGGTGTCGGCATCCGGCCCGATCCGGGTCGCCACCACACCTTGGGGCAGCCGCGCCCAGGCCGCGGCGCAGGTCATCGAACTGCTCGACCCGGAAGAGCCCGTCATCTTCGCCGCGGACGGGAACGCCGAGTCCGAGCTCCGACGCGCTGTCTCGGCCGGCGTCGCGCCGCTTGTCACGTCGGCCCCTGAGTCGGCCAGCCTGATCATTACCTGGGACCCGCCGACGCCGGAGCAGTACGCCCAGCTCAAGGCGGTGACCGAGGTCGTGATGCTGGCACCGCCCGGCACGGAAAGCTGGGCCCACCGGCTGGGAAGCCTGGTGCGGCCGCTGCGGCTGCCGGGATTCGTGGATGATGCGATGGCCCGGGGCGCTGCAGCACGGGCCGAGATCCAGCGGGCCATCGAAGACCGGCCGCTGGACGCTGAAGCCATGACGCTGGCGCCGCTCTTCGAGCGCCACGACGCCACGCAGGTGGCCGCCGCCCTCCTTGCGCTCTGGTCGGCGTCAAGGGCCGTGCCCGAGGCGGCCAGCACACCGTCAGCGCAGCTGGAGCCCGCGACGTCGCGCATCTGGATCAGCGTGGGCCAGCGCGATCAGGCCACGCCAGGCGATCTCGTGGCGGCACTGGTCAAGGAACTGGGTGTGGACCGGAGCCAGATCGGGAAGATCGAAATGCGGGAGAGCTTTTCCCTGGTGCAGCTGCCGGCCACCGATGCGGAGCGCATCGCGGAACGGCTCACCGGCGTGATGATCCGGCGGCGGAAAGTGGCAGCCCGGCTTGACAGGGGGCGTAAGGCGTGAGGCTTGGGGCATGAGCTCGGAGCTCTCGAGCCCCAAGCCTTACGCCTTACGCCGTACGCCCTTCACTATCTCCTTCAACCGCTTCCCCGGCCGAAACGCCGGCACCGTGGTGGCCTTGAGCGTGATGGGCTCGTTGGTGGCCGGGTTGCGGCCTTTCCGGGCTGCGCGTGACCGGGTCTCGAACTGCCCAAAGCCGCTGATCTGCACCTTGCCGCCACGCCGGAGCTCACCGGCGATCACGCCGTCGTCCCCGAAGATCAGGTCTACCAGTTCCGTGGCGCGTGTTCGCGTGAGGCCGGCGCGCTTCGCGACGGCGGCAATGAGATCCTGCCGGTTCACGACCTGCTCCTTGGCTGCCGGTTCGGGGAATGAGGGCGTCAATATGCGACGCCCGCTCCACCTCCCGCAAGTTGCACCGCGACGCGCTTGACCACCGCCGCTGCCGGGCGTAATCTCTCCGGCCCCCGCACGAGGACAGCCCATGCACGAACAGCCCCGCTCCGGATGGATTGAAGTCATTGCCGGCGTCATGTTCAGCGGCAAGAGTGAAGAACTCATCCGGCGCGTGCGCCGCGGCATCATCGCCCGGCGGCGGGTGCAGGTATTCAAGTCCCACCTCGACAGCCGGTATGCCGGCCTCTACAGCGTCTCCAGTCACAGCGGCGGCGAACTCGACGCCAGCCCGGTGGACAGCGCGGCGGAGATCTTCCGCCAGGTACGGCCGGACACCGACATCGTCGCGATCGACGAAGCCCAGTTCCTGGATGACGGGCTCGTGGATGTGGTCACCGAGCTCGCCAACAGCGGCAAGCGCGTGATCCTGGCGGGCACCGACACCGATTTCCGGGGCGAGCCGTTCGGCTCCATGGGTGCACTGATGTGCGTGGCCGAGCAGGTCGACAAGCTGCGGGCCATCTGCGTGCGCTGCGGCGAGCTGGCCTGCCGCAACCAGCGCCTGATCGACGGTCGGCCCGCCCGCTACGACTCCCCTACCATCATGGTGGGCGGACGAGAGAGCTACGAGGCACGGTGCCGCAGCTGTCATCAGGTGCCCCTCCGGGACGAGGACCAGGGCAGCCTGGCCCTGAACGCGGCGGCTCGGCACGCCTCCTGACACCCCTCGGCGCCTGCGCGTCGCGGTCACCGGCAACATCGCCTCCGGCAAGAGCACCGTTGCCCGGTTGTTCGAGAACTGGGGCGCCGAGCGGATCGATGCGGACGCCATCACCCGCGAACTCCAGCAACCGGGCCAGCCTGTCTTCGATGCCATTGTCCGGCGCTTCGGGCATCAGATCCTGCAGCCCGACGGCACCCTCGATCGCCGCGCACTGCGGGATGTGATCCTGGCAGATCCGGCCGCGCGCGCGGACCTGAATGCGATTGTGCACCCGGCGGTCTTTGATGAAGTCGAGCGTCGGGCGTCGGGCGTCGAGCGCTCGACG
>DASSTP010000292.1:0-8996 GCA_035707845.1 Gemmatimonadales bacterium
GTGAAGTGACCGCCACCTACGTCCAGCAGATGCTCGCCGGCCTGCCCGTGCGGGTCACCCGGCTTGCGCGCGGACTGCCGATGGGCGGCGACCTGGAATTCGTGGACGGGGTGACGCTGGCGCACGCTTTGACCGCGCGACAGGAGGTGGGGTGATGCGCTCGCGGGGAGGGGTCTTTGCGGTCGCCGCCGGCGTCGGTATTATCGCCGGCTGGGCCCTGGCGCAGGAGCGCTACGTCCATCACAGGCAGGACCTGTTCCACCAGCGGCCGCTCCGGCGCCTGGCAGCATTGGGCTACCTGGCCGGCCAGGAGAGCGTCGAGACCGCACGACTGCTGCGGGACTACGTGGCCTGGGAGCCGCAGCCGCTCCTCCGCCGCCGCGGGGAACGGATCCTCCGCAGACTCGAAGCTTCACTCGCGTAAGGGCGGGCCTGCATGCCGAGCGCCTCAAGCTGGTCATTCAGCGAAGACGATTCACGCAGAATAGATGACATCCTGAAGAGCTTCCTGGGCGACGCCAGTGCACGGACCGCGCTGATCGTGGACCGCACCGGGCAGCTGGTGGCCACCGTGGGCGAGCCGGTGCAGTTTGATCCCACGGCCTTTGCGTCGCTCACCGCCGCCGACTTCAGCGCCAACGACCAGCTGGCCCGCATGCTGGGCGAGCCCGAGTTCGGCGCGCTGTTCCACCAGGGCGAGCGGGAGTCCATGTACCTCGCCGACATTGCCCGGCGGGTCATCCTGGTGGTGCTGTTCGACAACAGCACCACGCTCGGCCTGGTCAAGCTGCGGGTGCGCAACGCGGTCACCCAGCTCAATGCGGTGTTCACCGACATGTTCAGCCGCGCCGATCAGGGCGCGGCCTCGCCCCGGGTCGAGACCGGCTTTCTGGGCGATGCGGAAGACGAAATTGACCGGCTTTTCGGGGCCTGAGGGGACACGCCACGCATGTCCATGATCAACTACGCCTCCCGCGAGATCAACTGCAAACTGGTCTACTACGGGCCGGGCCTCGGTGGCAAGACCACCAACCTCGAATTCGTGTACAACAAGGTGGCGCCGGCGGCGCGCGGCAAAATGATCTCCCTCGCCACCGAGACTGAGCGCACCCTGTTCTTCGACTTCCTCCCCGTGGATCTCGGCACCATCCGCGGCTTCAAGGTCAAGTTCCATCTCTACACCGTGCCAGGCCAGGTCTACTACAACGCCTCGCGCAAGCTGATCCTCAAGGGCGTGGACGGGGTGGTCTTCGTGGCCGACAGCCAGCTGGAGCGGATGGAGGCCAACATCGAAGCCATGCAGAATCTCTACGACAACATGTCCCAGCATGGCTACGACCTGACCAAGCTTCCCTTCGTGGTGCAGTACAACAAGCGCGACCTCCCCAACGCCTCGCCCATCGAGGAGCTGCAGGCGGCGCTCAATCCCGGCTGGCCGGTGGACGACCCGGCGCGCCAGCGCCTGCTGGCCGACTCGGAGCACCCGGGGGATTACCTGGTGTGGCAACAGGATGGCCAGTGGATCGAGCGGGCTCCCTACTTCGAGGCCGTGGCGGCCACCGGCGAGGGTGTGTTCGATACGCTCAAGGCGATCAGCAAGAGCGTCGTCAAGACACTGGGGTAGGGAGGTCAAGGGGTCGAGAAGTCGAGAGGTCAAGTGGACTCCTCGACTCCTCGACTCCTCGACCTCTCGACCATCACCGCCGCTTTCCCAACATCGGAGCCAGGTTCGCGTCATGTGGACGCTTCCCAACATCATCACGATCGTCCGCATCTGCTTCACCCCGGTCATCGCCCTGCTGCCGTTCATCGAGGGCTACTGGCCCAAGGTGATCTGCTTCGTGATCTTCATCCTGGCGGCCGTGAGCGACCTGTTTGATGGCTACCTGGCCCGACGCTGGAACCAGGTGACGGACCTGGGCAAGCTGCTCGACCCGATCGCCGACAAGCTGCTGCTCTTCGCCACGCTGATTCCCATCTACGTCATTTCCCAGCAGCGCCACGATCTCTACGACATTCCGGTCTGGGGCAGCATCCCGCTCTGGGTCTGCATCCTCCTCATCGGACGCGAGCTCGCCATGACCGGCTTCCGCTGGTGGGCCAAGCGCCGGGGCGTGGTGATCCCGGCGGGCGGGGCCGGCAAGCTCAAGACCGTCTTCCAGAACATCTTCGTCGGCGCCATCATCCTCTGGTTTGCGTTCCGCGACGCGCGGAAGCCGCTCGGCTGGGACCACAACCGCCTGGCCAATTTCTGGAACACCTTCCATGGCAACTTCGTGACGGTCGTGCTCGCCATCGCCACTGCCCTCACCATCTACTCCTTCGCGGTCTACATCTACCGCTACCGCCGCCTCCTCTCCCAGCGCTGAACGGAGACGGTCCTCGTGCATGTCGAACTGCTGACGATCGGCAACGAGCTGCTGCTCGGGCAGGTGGTGGATACCAACGCCGCCGAGCTGGCGCAAACGCTGGCCGGGGCCGGCATCCAGGTGCGGCATCGCTCCACCGTGGGCGACGACACGGAGAGCATCGCGAGCGAAGTGCGGCAGGCGCTGGAGCGGAGCGGTGCGGTCATCACTACCGGTGGCCTCGGTCCCACCAGGGACGACCTCACCAGGCCAGCCATCGCCGGCCTCCTTGGCCTGCCGCTCGAGTTCAGTGACGAAGTGTGGGGCCACATCATCGAGCGCTACCGCTTCTTTGGCCGCGCTCCAGCCGAATCCAATCGGGTGCAGGCCCAGGTGCCGCGCGGCGCCGACATCCTGCGGAACCGATGGGGCACCGCGCCGGGGCTCTGGATTGACGTCGAGCAGCTGGAGGGCGGGTTCGTCGTGATGCTGCCCGGTGTCCCGTACGAGATGCGCATGCTGACCGAGCACGAGCTGCTGCCCCGGCTGCGGTCACGAGCGACCGGTACAGTGGTCCGGAGCCGGACCCTCCGCACCGTGGGTGTCGCGGAAAGCACGCTGGCCGAGTCCGTCGGCATGATTGAGCCCGAGATCGCGCCGCTCACCCTCGCGTACCTGCCCGGCTCGGATGGGGTCGACCTGCGCCTGACCGCGTGGCACCTCACTGCGACCGAGGCGGACGACAGGCTGGAGGCCGCGCTCTCGATGCTGCGCCAGCGGGTGGGCAGGGCGGCCTACGGTGAAGGCGACATGGACCTTGCCGCCGTGGTGCTCGACGCCGCGCGCCGCCGTGGGGTCACGCTGGCCGTGGCCGAGTCCTGCACTGGCGGCCTGGTGGGTGGCCGGCTCACGGCCGTTTCGGGTGCGTCGGATGTCTTCCTGGGCGGCGTCGTGGCATATGCCGATGCCGTCAAGGTGAACGCACTCGGCGTCCCGCTGTCGATGATCCAGCAGGACGGCGCCGTAAGCGAGCCGGTGGCACGGGCCATGGCCGAAGGCGTGCAGCGAAACTTCGGTGCCGGCCTCTCCGTCTCCATAACCGGCATCGCCGGACCCTCCGGCGGCAGCAGCGCCAAGCCGGTGGGCACCGTCTGGTTTGCCACTGCCAGCAGCGAGGACACGATGCCGGTCAGGATGGTCTTTGGAGGTGGGCGGGCCGAAGTGCGTGCCCGTGCTGCGCAGGCGGCATTGCGGCTCCTGCTGGAGCGCCTGGGCGGCTCGTAGCGGCCTGAGCCCGCCCATGGCGCTGTTATCTTGCAGGGACAGCACAACAACGAGGAGCATCGTGCAGGACGATCCCAGAAACGATCAGGCCGCCGCGGTTACCGCCCAGGACGAGGGCGAGACCGCCGGCCAGAACCTTCCCGCCGAGCCGGCCGAGCAGGCGGTGCAGCGCATCGAGCGTGAGCTCAGCGAGACGCGCGACCGGCATCTCCGGCTGGCGGCGGAATTTGACAACTACAAGAAGCGCATCGCGCGCGAGCGGACCGAACTGTTCGACCGGGCGCAGGCCAACTTCATCGGCCGCCTGCTCGAGGTACTCGATGATCTCGATCGGCTCGTTGCCGAGGACAACCAGACCTCGGCGGAGAGCTTCCGGCAGGCCGCCACGCTGATTGACCGCAAGCTGCGGAAGGAGCTGGAGGCGGCGGGCGTCGAGCGAGTGGATCCGGCCGGGCAGGTGTTCAATCCCGCGGTCCATGAGGCGGTCTCCACCACGCCGGCACCCGCGCCGGAGCAGGCTCACCTGGTGAGCGCCACCTTCCAGCCGGGCTACCTGTTCAAGGGGGCGCTGGTGCGGCCTGCCCGGGTGCAGGTCTATTCGGAGCAGGAGTCGGACTGACGTGGCCACAAAGGACTTCTATCAGGTGCTCGGCGTGCCGGACTCGGCCAGCGCCGCCGACATCAAGAAGGCCTATCGCCGACTCGCCAAGCAATATCATCCGGACGCCAATCCGGACAATCCGCAGGCGGCCGAGCGCTTCAAGGAAATTTCAGAAGCGCACGCCACCCTTTCTGATGCCGACAAGCGCAAGCAGTACGACCAGATGCGGCGGCTCGGTGCGTTCGAGCCGGGCGCGGCTCGCCGTGGCGGAGCAGGCGCCGGCACGGCGGGGGGCGCGGCACCCGATTTCGATTTCAGCGACATCAGCGGTTTTGGGCTGGGCGACATCTTCAGCTCGATCTTTGGCCGAGGCCGGCCGGAGCAGGCCAGGGGTGAGAGTCTCGAGGCGGTGGTCGAGATTCCCTTTCGGGTTGCAGCAATGGGAGGAAAAGTTCCCCTCACGCTGCCAGTGACGGAATCGTGTCCCACGTGCAGCGGCAGTGGCGCTGCACCCGGGGCCACGCTGTCCACCTGTCCCGAATGCCGCGGACGTGGCACCATCGCATTCGGGCAGGGGAGCTTCACGGTCAACCGCCCCT
This sequence comes from Gemmatimonadales bacterium, assembly GCA_035707845.1. GTDB lineage: Bacteria > Gemmatimonadota > Gemmatimonadetes > Gemmatimonadales > GWC2-71-9 > CAMLHP01. The sequence goes on from DASSTP010000292.1 coordinate 4,833, forward strand.
GCCCGCGCTGCCGGGGCCGGGGCAAGATTCCATCCACGCCATGCCCTACCTGCCACGGCGCCGGCGAGGTGCGTACCGAGAAGCGGGTCATGATCACCGTCCCCGCCGCGACCGAATCGGGCGCCAAGGTACGGCTCAAGGGCCAGGGCCAGGCCGGGCCCGGCGGAACGCCGGCCGGCGACCTGATCATCACTTTCCAGGTGCAGGCGGACCGCTTCTTCCACCGCGACGGACTCGACATCCTCTGCGAAGTGCCCATCAACATGGTGCAGGCCACCCTGGGTACCCGGCTCAAGGTGCGGACCCTCGACGGCAAGAAGGTGATCCTGCGCATCCCGCCCGGCACGCAGCCGGGGCGGAAGTTCCGGATCAAGGGGCAGGGAATCGAGAAGAACGGCCGCAAGGGTGACCAGCTGGTGGAGATCGCCGTGTCGCTGCCGGAGAAGCTCTCACCCGAGGCGGAAGAAGCGCTGAAGGCATTTGCGGAGAAGGCGGGAATTGGAGGCTGAGCGCTGAGCGCCGAGCGCTTAGCGCTTAGCGCTCAGCCATTCATCAAACCAATCCTGGACTACCCCCCACCACAGCCGCCGGTTGCGGGGCTTGGTCACCCAGTGTCCTTCATCGGGAAAATAGAGAAACTTGGCCGGCAGCCCGCGCAGCTTGGCGGCGGTGAAGGCCTGCAGTCCCTCCGAGAGATCCACCCGGTAGTCCCGCTGGCTGTGCACGATCAGCATTGGTGTGGTCCACTGGGTCACGAAGTTGGCTGGTGACCACTTTTCCATGATGCTCCGCGCCGTGCCCGAAAGGGGACTCCCGCCAAATTCCCATGTCGGGAACCAGAGTTCCTCCGTGCTGCCGGCCATCGCCAGCGGGTTGAACACACCGTCATGCGCCATGAGCGCGCGGAATCGATGGGTGTGTCCTGCCATCCAGTAGATCATGTAGCCGCCATACGACGCCCCCGCGGCGCCCATGCGGAGCGTATCCACGTACGGCTGCCGCGCCATGTAATCGAGCCCGGCCATGAGGTCGTCGTACGGCAGCCCGCCCCAGTTGCGCGAGATGCTGTTGGTGAACTGCTGCCCGTAACCCGTGGATCCGTGGAAGTTCACGGCGGCCACGACGTAGCCGCGCGCGGCAAAGAGCTGGTAGTTCCAGCGCTGGTTCCACTCATCGAGCCAGGCGCCCTGCGGGCCGCCGTGGATGAGATAGAGCAGGGGATAGCGCTTCGATGCATCAAACTTCGGTGGCTTGACGATCCAGCCCGCGATCTCCTGCCCCAGTGCGCCGCGGAAACGGAACGTCTCGGCCGGATTCAGCGCCAGCTGGCTGAGTGCACGGTCGTTGAGATGGGAAAGCTGCCGCAGGCCGCCGCCGCTGGTGCTGGCCCGCCAGATCTCGGGCGGCATGGTGCTGGTCTGCCGCACGAACACCATGAAGCTGCCGTCCGGGGAGACCTGTACCTGGTTATTGACGCCGCCCGAAATCAGGAGCGACGGCCGGCCGCTTGCCGCGTCCACCCCGAAGATGCGTCCTTCCCCGGTCTCCTGCGCCTCGGCGATGATCGTTCGGCTGTCCGGTGTCCAGGTGATGGCGCCGACGCTCCGGTCCCACTCCTCGGTGAGCGCCTGGTGCCGGCCCGTGGCGCGCTCGTACAGCATGATGCGCTGCCGGTCTGACTCGAAGCCGGGAATGTCCTGCGCCAGGTAGGCGAGCCACCGGCCGTTGGGAGAGTACGTGGGACTGTGGTCGTTGGCGGGGTTGGTGGTCACGGCCTGGCGAGCGCTGCCGTCCGGCCCCATGACCCAGATGTCGTTGTTGGTCGACGTCGCTGTCACCGAGTCCGCGTTGTACACCACGGCCATTTCGGTGCCGAGTGCGGACAGCGCGATGTCCTTCCCGCCGAGGGCGATCGGGGGCACGTCGCGGTCGATCGGCGTCACATCGCGCACCTTGCCGTCCGACAGCGTGAAGCGGAACACATGGGTGCGGGTGCCGACGCGCCACTCGTTCCAGTGACGATACATCAGGCCGGTCCAGATCTTCGCGTCGGTGGGGTAGGCGCCGTTGCGCCGGTCCACCTCCTGGGTCCCGGGCCACTTGATGTCGCTCGTGAGGTAGATGGATTTGCCGTCGGGCGACCACTGGAAATCGTTCACGCCGGTTGCAATCGTGGTGAGCTTCTTTGGCGCTTCGCCCGCCGGTCCGGAGCGCCAGATCTGCGCCCCGCCATCGCGGGTAGAAATGAACGCGAGTGCCGTACCGTCGGGCATCCAGCGCGGAGCCCACTCGGTGCCGTCGCCGTCGGATATCTGCCGGGCGTCACCGCCCGACGCTCCCACCACCCAGATGCGGGTGATGTTGGCATTCTTGTCGAGCGCGGGTTGCGAAACGGTGAAGGCCACCCAGCGGCCATCGGGAGAAATCTGCGGATCGCTGGCCATCCGCAGCGACAGCAGGTCGTCCACGGTCATGGCGCGCTGTTGTGCCGCGACCGGGACAGCCCACGCCAGGGCCAGAAGCAGAAGGAGCCGGACTGCTGGCCGGCTCTTCGAGAATGCGCGCTTGGAAAGAAGGTCAGTCATGACAAGTCTCATGCGATGACACCGCCACCGAGGACGCGGTCGTCCGAATCGTAGAGAACGCCCGACTGGCCGGGCGAAACTGCCCGGACCGGTTCGAGCAGCGAGAGCGCAATGCGACCTGGTGCCGCCGGCTCCACCCGTGCCGGCACCGCACGCGCGCGATACCGGATCTGCACCAGGCAGGTCTCACCCGCCTCGAGCGGATCGGCCAACCAGTTCACTTCGTCCAGCGTCACCGTCCAGCCGGCCAGCTCATCCAGCCCGCCCACCACGACTTCTCGCGAGGCCGGGCGGATGGCCACGACATAGCGTGGCTCGGACGCGCCGCCGGGAAGCCCCCGCCGCTGGCCGATGGTGTAACGGGCAAAGCCCTCATGCTCGCCGATCACCTCGCCGCTGGTGGTGACCAGGGGACCGGGTGAGAGCGCCGGGGCATCAGCCGGGAGGTGCTGCTCCAGCACTGCCACGTAGTCATCGTCCGGCACGAAGCAGATCTCGACCGACTCGGGCTTGTCCGCGGTGACGAGGTCCAGCCGCCGGGCCAGCGCCCGGGTTTCCGGCTTGCTCAGTTCCCCCACCGGCGTCAGCATCCGTGCCACCACGGCCCGGTCGATGCCCCAGAGGAAATAGCTCTGGTCCTTGCCGCGATCCGCGCCGCGGTAGAGCGCGCCGTTCCTCGCCACGGCGTAGTGGCCGGTGGCGATGGCGTCACAGCCGAGCGCATCCGCGTGCGCCAGCAGGTCACGGAACTTGGTGAACGAGTTGCAGCGCACGCAGGGAATGGGGGTCCGGCCCCGGCTGTATTCGTCCACGAAGTTGCCAATGACATCGTGGCCAAACCGGTCTTCCAGGTTCAGGACATAATGCGGGATGCCCAGCCGGTGGGCGACGTCGCGGGCGTCGTTGATGGAGTCGAGCGAACAGCAGGGGCGGTCCGGCACCGTGTCGCCATAGCAGAACAGCTTCATGGTGGCGCCGATGACCTCGTGGCCTTCCTCCACCAGGCGTGCCGCCGCCACCGAGCTGTCCACGCCGCCACTCATGGCGACCAGCACCTTCTTACGCACGGCCCAGCACTCCCGCCAGCTTCCGGACCTTGGCCACCACGGCGGGGAAGACTTCGGCGGCACGATCCACGTCCGCCTGGGTGGTATCATGGCCGAAGCTGAAGCGGATGGCGCCGAGCGCGAGGTCCCGCGGAACGCCCAGCGCCACCAGCACGTGCGACGGCTCCATGGCGCCGGTGGAGCAGGCACTGCCGCCGGACACCGCCACACCCGCCAGGTCGAGATGCATCAGCAGCGCCTCGCTGTCGGCACCGGGCACGCACACGCTGAGGATGTGCGATGCTCTCGGCCCATGCTCGGCGGGGACCATCAGGTCCGGCACTGCGGCGCGAAGGCGCGCCAGGAGGGAATCACGCAGCCGGGTGAGCCGGGCGCGCTCGGCGTCCAGCTCAGCCATCGCAAGCCTTGCCGCCGCGGCGAGCGCAACAGCGCCGGCCACGTTCTCCGTGCCCGGGCGGATGCCGAACTGCTGGCCGCCACCGTGGATGATGGCTTCCACGCCCTTGCGGTCG
>DASSTP010000293.1:0-2692 GCA_035707845.1 Gemmatimonadales bacterium
GAAGACCCACGAGGGTGGTGAGAGAGCGACGGGCCACGCGAACTCGGAATCGGGACCGGGGTATCAAGGAAGGACGGGGCAGAATATAATGATGGGTCAAAACCCTTACAACCACATTACTTAGACTGTGCGACGACTGACCCGCTACGTGCTTGGCAGGCTGGTGGCGCCGTTCGGCTTTGCGCTGGCGGCGCTCACCGGCTTCATGCTGCTCAACCAGGTGGCCCGGCAGTTCTCGAAGCTGGCGGGCAAGGGTCTCGACTGGAAGGTGATCGCCGAGGTGTTTGTCCTGGCGCTGCCATTCATCATGGCGCTCACCCTGCCGATGGCCGTGCTGGTGGCCACCCTCTACGGCTTCAGCCAGCTTGCGGCCGAGAACGAAATCACCGCCATGCGGAGCAGCGGGGTCAGCGTGGGCCAGCTCCTCCGTCCCGTGCTGCTGGTGTCGGTGCTCATTGCGGTCGCCACCTTCGGGTTCGTGGATCAGGTGCTGCCCCGCAGCAATACCCGGCTCCGGACGCTGTTCTTCGACATAGCCCAGAAGAAGCCGACGTTCGAGTTGCATGAGCAGGTCGTCAACGACATTCCGCAGTCACAGTACTTCCTGCGCGCCGCCAAGATCGACCAGGCCAACGGCCAGCTCCGGAACGTGTCCATTTATGACATGGGCGGCCAGTCGAGCCGCCGGATCATCTATGCCGACAGCGGCGTGATGGCCGTGGCCGGGCCGACCGGCAGTGATCTTCTGCTGACCCTGCATGCTGGTGAGGTGCACGAATTCCCGAGCTCGGCGCCAGCTGATTTCCGGCTGGTGCGATTCGACGAAAACCAGGTGCTGCTGCGCAATGTCTACGACAAGTTCCAGCGCAACGAAGGCGCCATTGTCCGGGGTGACCGGGAACAGAGCACCTGCGAAATGCTTGGTGTGGTTCGCGCCTCGGAGCGGGACGAGGCCCAGGCCGCGGTGGATCGGGCAGCGCTGCTGGACCGCGACCTGCGCTACCTGCTGAACCTTCCGGCGCTGCCCCCGCCCGCCGCGGTGGAGCAGGCGCCGGCCACCGGCTACTGCGCCTGGGCCAGCTCGCTTCGCAACCTCATCCTTCCAAGGACGGCTGAGGCACAGTCGACTGCACAGGCAAGCCCGCAGGTCCGGAATCGCGTGGCGCCGGCCGCGCCGCCCAGCCGGATGTCGGCCTACAGCGAGATTCGCAGCACCGCCAGCCGGGGTGAGGACGCCGGATACCAGAGCGACCGCTACCTGGTGGAAGTGCATAAGAAGTGGGCGATTGCCTTTGCCTGCCTCCCCTTTGCGCTGGTGGGCATCGTGCTGGCGCTGCGATTCCCGCGCGGCGGCATGGGTCTGGTCATCGGCGGCGCCATGGGCGTCTTTGCGGTGTTCTGGGTGGGGCTCACCGCCGGTGAAGCGCTTGCGGATCGCGGGATCCTCTCGCCCTGGCTGTCCATGTGGGCGCCTGACATCATCCTGTCGGGGCTGGGACTGGTGGGCCTGCTGGTGGTGAGCCGGGAAATGGGCTCGACCCGCGGCGGTGACTGGCAGGAGGTCACCGAGTGGCTGGGCGAGCAGTGGCGCAGGTGGCGCCGGCGGGCCACGGCATGATCCGGCTGCTCGACCGCTACGTCCTGCGCTCGTGGATCAAGCTGTTCGTGGTCACCGCCATCGGCTTCCCGATCGTGGCGGTCGTCTCGGAAATGATCCAGGATCTTCACGACCTGCTGGGCAAGGGCCTTTCCATCCAGCAGATCGCCATCAGTTACATCTACGGGATTCCGGCCTGGACGTCACAGGTCATGCCGGCCGCGGTGCTCTTCGCCACCATCTTCACCGTCGGTAACATGGCTCGGCATTCGGAGCTCACCGCGGCCAAGGCCGGCGGCGCCAGCTTCCACCGGCTGGTCCTCCCGCTCTTCCTGGCATCGGTCGGGGCTTCCGCGCTTGCCATCGCCGTGGGAGAACTGGCGGTGACGGCGAGCGCGCGGCAGGTGTCGCTGCAGAAGGACCCGTCCACGCTCAACACCGGCGGTCGCTACAACTTCGTCTATCGTGCTGACGAGGGCTGGATGTACGCCATCCGCTCGCTCGACGTGGCGTCGCACACCCTGCGTGACCTGGTGCTTGAGCGGGCCGGCACCGGCGACGATTATCCTACCCTCGTGGTGCGCGCCGATAGCGCCACCTGGACCGATTCCACCGCACACTGGACGCTCTGGAGCGGCCAGAGCCGGGTCCTGGGCAGCCCGGGCCGGCTGGCCACGTTCAATTTCACGCGGATGCAGCTGGCGGAGTTCTCCCAGAATCCGGAAGACCTGCTGGTCGAGAACAAGGCGCCGGAAGCGATGCGCTATGCCGAGCTGGGCCGCTACATCGACGCGGTGCGACGGGCCGGCAGCCCCACCGGCAAGCTCGAGGTCCAGCGGGCCCAGCGCATCTCCATTCCCGTCGCCTGCCTCGTGATCGCGCTCTTCGGCGCGCCGCTGGCCATGGCAGCGCCGCGCTCGGGCACCGCCTTCGGCATTGGCGTGAGCCTTGCCGCCACGGTGGTCTACATCCTGCTCTTCCAGATCGTCACCGCCATGGGCGACAAGCACGTGATGAACCCGACACTGCTCGCCTGGATGCCCAATGCGCTGTTTTTGGTGGCGGGGCTGGTGTTGATGGACAGGGTGAGGTCGT
>DASSTP010000294.1:0-16807 GCA_035707845.1 Gemmatimonadales bacterium
CACCGAATGGAGAAAGGCGGTCATGGTGAGCCAGGGGAGGAAGCTCGCGTTCTCCACCGGGTCCCAGGCCCAGTAGCCGCCCCAGCCCAGCTCCACGTACGCCCACCACATCCCCAGCGTGATCCCGATGGAAAGAAAGAGCCAGGAGACCAGCGTCCACTTCCGGATGGCCACGATCCAGCCCGAATCCATGCGGCGTGACAGCAGCGCCGCCACTGCGAACGCGAACGGGATGGTGATGCTGATGTAGCCGAGGTAGAGCATGGGCGGATGAATCACCATGCCCACGTTCTGGAGCTGGGGATTGAGGCCCCGCCCATCCAGCGGCGTGAAGTCCAGCCGCGCGAAGGGATTGGCCGCGAACAGCATGACGCTGACGAAGAACACCACCACCGCGTTGGTCACACCGGCCACGTAGGGCAGCAGGTGGGCATGCCGCCGCGCCGTGAGCCACTGGGCCAGCGCCGCGAAGGTCGAGAGCACCACCGCCCAGAAGAGCAGCGAGCCCTTCTGCCCCGCCCAGAAGGCGGAGATCACGAAATAGGTGGGGAGGTTCCGGGAGGTGTAGGCCCACACGTACTCGATGTTGAAGTCGTGTGCGAGCAGGCCCTTCCAGAGGCAGACCGACGCCACCGCCAGCGCCGCGCAGACCACAAAGACCGACCGGCGGATGCTGCGCGTCAGGTCGGGCCGGCCGCGCCACCGGCCGGAGAATGAAACGACGGCGCCCCAGAGCCCAACCAGGAACGCCGTCCAGAGTGAGAACTGTCCGAGGAAGGTCATCTCGCGTCAGGCCTGGCGACGCGCATCCTTGGCGGCCGCCTCATAGCGCGATCCGCACTTGGCGAGCACTTCCGTGGCGCGGATGACCCCGTCCCGTCCCAGGCTGCCGTCCACGATGACTTCGATGTCATCGGCGCCGGTGAAGGTATCGGGCACGATGCCGTGATAATTGACTGCATACTCCTGGTGCCCATCCGAGATGCGGAAGTCGATTTCCTGCGCGCCCACGTCGCGGGTGACCGAGCCCGGCACCACTCTGGCCCCACCCACCCGGACTCCGAGTCCGTAGAAGGAGGAATCACCCGCCGCCTTCTGGGCCAGCTCCGAGGGAGTGAGATAATAGGTGCCCGTCTCGCGCACCCCCTCCACGATGAGCCAGCTCACCGCCGCGACAATGACCGCAGCGCCGATGAGAAACTTGGTTCCGGCTTTCATGGGGAGAAGTATAGCTCCGTGAACGGGTGGTGTCAGGGGCAAGCGCTTAGCGCCAAGCGCTCAGCGCTGAGCGGTCGAGTCCCAGCTCTCCAGGATCGTCCGGTGATCCGCGTACTCCGGCCGCCCTGCCGCCATTTCCGCGTCATAGTGCGCCCGGAAGTCGCGTTGCGCGGCCAGGAGGCCGACGCTGTCGTGCTGCCACCGGGCCACCGTGCCCCGGATGACGTAGCCAAAGAGATGACCAGGCGCCTCGGCGAGGATCGAGTCGGCGAGCAGCGCCGCCCCGCGCGCATTGCCCCGGTGCAGCTCGAGCATGGCGGCATGGTAGCGCGCGTCGCTGTCCACGGTATCCAGCTGGCTGTAGGCCAGCAGCGCCATGGGGGCGAACGTGCTGAAGCCCGAGCCATCGCCTGACTCGACGGCCTGCATGCTCCGATTGTACAAGCGGTCGAACCGCTCCCGGGGCGACATGTTGCTGATGTCAGGCGGGGCCCCGGGCGCTCCGCCCGCCGGCACTTCCGGCGCGGCCGCAGGCGGCGCCGTGCGGTAACTCCACGAGAGCACAAGAACGAGGGCGACAATGCCCACCGTGGCGACGGCCAGCGGTAGCCGGCCGTCACTGCCCGCACCTCTTCCCCGCCCTGCCGGTGACCCACAGCCCGGACAGAAGCGCGCATCCCCAGGCATGCTCATGCCGCAGCGCGAGCAGCGTATCGACGTCATTGGTTCCCTCCGGGGGGCAGCCATCACGAACCGCGATGATGAGAATCGCACCGCGACTTCAGAAATTCATGAAGATTGAGTGAAGATCCGATCACGGTCGCCGGAGGCTCTTGCGCGTTCCGAAGAAATACCTAGATCATAGGGTCAAAGCTCACCGCCTGTGAGGCCGGCAATGCTGTTGACTCGTGGATCTCGTTCCGGTGTCCTCGTTGTCGTCCTCTCCGCCCTCGCCTTCCTGGCGGGGTGCAGCACCGACAAGATCGTGTTCCGTGACCGGCCACCCTTCAATCCGCCGCCTGACAGCGTCAACGGATTCCTCGGCCTGTTCGACGTCGCCTCTAACCAGACTACCTGCGGCAATTGCCACGTAGGGCACCAGCGCGACTGGAAGACATCGGCCCACAGCGGTGCGTTTGAGACGCTGGTGAGCTCCGGACACGCCCAGCCCTCCTGTTATGGCTGCCACACGGTGTCCGAGCGCGGCAATGGCCTCGCTGCCCCCGCCGGCTGGAACGTGGTCCAGGATTCCGCCTATCACAATGTGCAGTGTGAGAGCTGCCACGGCCCCGGCCTCGAGCACGTGACTGAGCCCGACCGGCCGGGCAACAGGCCACTGGCGCATGCCACCCTGGCCGACACCGCTGCGAGCTGCGCCTCATGTCACTCCGGCATCCACCAGCCCTTCGCCGAGGAATGGACCCAGTCGGCCCACGCGCAGATCATCGAGGAGCCGGCGTCGGAAACCGGCTGCGCCAGCTGCCACAACGGCCGCCAGACGCTGGTGGCATGGAATGCCGACGCGGCGTACGCCGAGCGCAATGACGCCGAACCGATGGCCACCACCTGTGTGGTCTGCCACGATCCGCACGGCTCGCCCAATGAAGGCCAGTTGCGGTTCTCGATTTCGTCGCCCGATCCGGAGCAGAATCTCTGCATGCGGTGCCATATCCGGCGCACCGAGCCGGCGGGAGGCAGTGCGTACGGTGCGCGCCCGCACGCGCCGCAGGGCGCAGTACTCCTGGGCACTGCCGGCTACCGGCCGGCCGGATTCGCCTACGACACCTCGCGCATCTTCACGTCGCATGCTTCCGAGCGGAATCCGCGGCTGTGTGCCGGGTGCCACGTGAACGGCTACGATGTCACCGACAAGGCCACGGGCGCCTTCGTCCTGCACAGCACCGGCCACCTGTTCCGGCCCATTCCCTGCCTCGACGGCCAGGGTCGCCCCGTGGCCGACAACAGCTGCGCCTATACCACCGGGGCACGGACCTTCGCCGCCTGCTCCAACTCGGGTTGCCACGCGTCGGGCGATGCCGCGGCATCGGCGCTGGTCAACCTGCGCGCCCGGCTCAAGACGTTGGCCGACGTGCTGTGGCAAGACGTCAATGGCAATCAGGTCATCGACGCCGGGGTTGACCTCGGCTACCTGCCGACCGTCAAGCAGAACCTGCCGGATGAATTCAAGCCCGACACGGTGATTTCCGCCGCCGAAGGCGGTGAATTCAACGCCCGGCTCGTGGGCGAGGGACTCTACGGCAACGGCGACAAGTCGCTCGGCGTACACAACCCCTTCCTGGCCGAGGCCCTCCTCCGCGCCAGCATCCAGGAGATGCAAGCCAAGTACTCGCTGCCGGCGCCCCCTGCCGCGGCGAGGCAGATCCTGGACTCGCCGGTGCCAGGAGCCGGACCCCAGCTCGGCACCGCGGCAAAGATCATTTCGCTCCGCTGACACTGGCACCGGTGCCGGCAACGATCCTCGCCGCGCTCAGCTCCGGAATCCTGGCAGTGGCCCAGGATTCCGGGCCGGTGGGGATGCGCCAGCAGGCGGCCATCGATTCCACCGTCCAGCGTCCCCACATCGCCGATCCCGTCATATCGGTGGTGCAGTGGATCTTCCAGCGTCCCCCCTGGCTCATGTGGGGCGGCGCCGTCCTGGCGGCCATCGTGGCCGCCCTGGTCCTTCGCCTGCTGTGGCGCCGTCGTCAGGTGATTGGAGCCTGGCTCCGTACTCGCCATCTCGCCGCCCAGCTCGGCCTGGCGGCGCTCGCCGTATTGGTGCTGGTGCTCGTGGCTGGCATGGGCTACCGGACCAACCAGTTCGTGCAGCACGACAACCGGTTCTGCAGCGGGTGTCACATCTTCGTTGGCAGCGGCGAGGCGTGGGTGCTGCCGGATACCGGCTACTACAGCCTGGTGCACCGGATCGAGGGGAAGCATGACACCCTGAGCTGCCACGCCTGCCATGCGCTCAAGGTCGGAAAGGAGGCGGTGAAGCTCGTCTTCTGGATGTCCGGGAAGCGGGAGAAGGAAATTCCGCCGCACGCGAAAGTCCCGCGCGATGTGTGCGAACGGTGTCACGTGCGAGGCGACGCGCGCGAGACATGGCAGGCCATCGCTTCCACCGCGGGCCACCGCACCCATCTCGAGTCGGATTCACTCGCCGGCAAGGTCGAGTGCCTCACCTGTCACGCGCAGACGGCGCATCGCTTCCGGCCAGTCAACCAGACCTGCGCCCAGCAGGGATGCCACCTGGCCGAGAGCGTCCGCATCCGGCTCGGCCGCATGGCCAACCAGACCTCGATGCACTGCACCGCCTGCCACCAGTTCACCCGGGAGGTGCCGGCGCTCGCCACCCGGGACTCCGCCGCGTCCACGCTGGTGCCCACGATGGAGCAGTGCGCCTCCTGCCACCAGATGAAGGCGCTGATCGCCGACTTCAATCCGGACCGCGATCCGCACAACGGCACTTGCGGCATGTGCCATGACCCGCACCAGCAGAACCGTCCGGAAGCAGCACTGAAAAGCTGCACGTCAGCCGGATGCCATGCCGACTGGCGCGACGAGCCATTCCACACGGGGCTCCGGCACCGCGCGGTAGCGCAGCAGTGCCAGACCTGCCACACGCCCCACAGCGCCCGGGTGGATGCGAGCAATTGCGCCGGTTGCCACGAAAACGTCCGCGAGCGCACGCGAGGGCGACTGCGCCCTCCACTGCCCTTCGATACCACTGCGGCACTGCGACACGTGTCCCTCGGCGCCACCGTGCCGCCCTCGGTGCGCGATTCCCCTGCCGGACGCGTGAATCCGCTCGTCCCGGCCGACACCTTCTCGCACACCCGCCACCGCCGCCTTCCCTGCCTCACTTGCCACGCCACCAGCACCGGTCACGGCGACCTGACGTTCCAGCGGCCCCGTGGCTGCCAGATCTGCCATCACCAGTCGCCGGCAGCGAGTCAGTGCCGCACCTGCCACGCAACGGACGAGCTGCGTCTTCCGGTCGCGGAGACCGTGTCAGTGCAAGTGCAGCAGCGCGCTCCGCGGGCGCGCACCGTCGGCTTCGAGCATGCGGTCCACGACTCGATCGCATGCACGACCTGTCACGTGACCCCGGTGTCGCTCGCGCCAGCGGCACCGGTTACCCAGTGCACGGAATGCCACGTCGAACACCACCAGCAGCAGCGCGAGTGCGCGACTTGCCATGCCGGAAGCGAGATCCGGCCGGCGCACGCGAGACCTGTGGAGGGGCATCGCAACTGTGACGACTGCCATGCGGCATCGACCGTCAAGGAACTGCACCCCACCCCGGCACTCTGCCTCACCTGCCACACCGACCAGGCGCGCCACTTTGCCGATCGCGAGTGCGTGACCTGCCATTTTCTCGAGAGCCCGGAGCGCTATCGTGAGCACCTGACGCGAGCGGCTGGCCCATGAGCCGCAGCATCGCCGCCATGGCACTGCTCGCACTCGCGGGCTGGGTGCCAGCGCTGCAGGGACAGGGCTACAGCCTGCGGCTCGACTCACGCGTGCAGCGGGTGGATTTCCGCGGTATCACGGAGGACAGCATTCCCGAAGCGGAGACGGTGGCCGGGCCAACCGGGGGCCCGGTGACGCCTGCGGGAGTCGCAGTCTCCTGCGACCCAGCCGGTATCTGCCGGTTCTTCCTGGCGGGGCCGGTGCTCCATGCGGCCCCATTGTCGCAGTCGGCGGCCCTCACGGCCTGGGGATTTGGTATCACGGGGCTCAGTGTACACGCAGACGGTCGGCTCCTCACCGACCTGTCGTCGTCCGACGCGTGGCCTGGCACCGAGCCCGCCCTGCAGCTGCTCCAGGGCTACATCGAGTACAGCAATACCGCGCTGACCGCCACGCTGGGCCGCCAGGCGATGTTCACGCGTCTTGGTCCCACGAACTTCGACGGGGCACGAGTCACCCTCCGGGCGGGCAGCACCGGCCTGGAGGCCGAGGCGTGGGCGGGCTGGGGCCTTGCCCGTGCGACGGCGCTGCCCATTACCAGCCCGGCGCTCAACCCGCTCGATGAGTTCCGTCCGAGCCAGCGCTCCACGGTATTCGGTGTGGCCACGGGCTACAGCGGCCGGGAGGCACACGCCCGGCTCGACTACCAGCGGGAGCTGGACGGACGCTCTGACTACCTGGTGTCCGAACGCGCGGCCTTCTCCGGCGACGCGCGCGTCACTCGCCATCTCACGCTGTCCGGGGGCGGCGAGTACGACATGGCGCAGGGATTCTGGGGCAGCGCGGACGTGCAGGCCCGGTACGTCACGCCGATCGTGACCGCCACGGTGCAGGCGCGCCACTACCGGCCCCATTTCGACCTCTGGACCATCTGGGGCGCGTTCAGTCCGGTGCCGTTCAACTCGGTCTCCGCCGCGGCCTGGATCCGCCCGCATCGCTCGATCGAGGTGCATGCCCGCGGCGAACGTTACTGGTTCGAACCCGCCGAGGCGTCCACCCCGCTGGTTACGGTCGAGGATGATGGCTGGCGCGCGAGCATCGGCGCCTCCGCCGATCTGGCCGCGGCGTGGCGAGTCGAGCTGGAGGCCCATCGGGAGTTCGGGCCGGGCGCGGCGTCCCGCGGGATCGACGCGGCGCTGGTCTACCGGCCGCACGACCGCCTCGAGCTGCGCGCGAGCGGTGCTGCCCTGCAGCGTCCGCTCGAATTCCGGTATGACGACGCGAGCGTGAGCACCTTCGGCCTGGATGCAGACTGGGAGCTTTCTGGTCGCGTGCGAACTGGGGCTGGCATCGCGCGCTACTGGGAAACGCGGGACCGCCCCGACGCGGCGGCATTCGACTGGTCGCAGACACGGTTGAACGCGCGACTGACACTGGTCTTTGGCGGTGCGCGTCCAGTGCCCCTGCCGCCCGGCCGGCCGCGCCAACCCAGCAGGAGCGTGCCGCCATGACCGCAGGACGACGCTCGCTCCTGCTCAGCGGTGCGATCACCGCGCTGGTCGCCGGCACGGGTGTGGCCGCGGGCAGGATGCTGCCGGGCGCGGACCGGTTCAGCCACGAGCAGCACGCTCGGCTCTTCCCGTCCTGCACCAGTTGCCACGCCGGCGTCCAGGCGGGAGCGGATCCCTGGCCCGCGCCCGCCGCCTGTGCGACATGTCATGACGGTACCACCGAGCGCCGGACCGATTGGGCTCCGCCGGCCGAGTTGCCGCGCACCAACCTGCGTTTCGATCATCAGCGCCACGCTGGCGCGCTGATCCGGCGGGGCACCATCACATCCGATTCTGCATGGAGCTGCACCACGTGCCACGTCAGCGCCGGCGCGCCTCGCATGCAGGTGTCACTGGCGGTGAACCGCGCATGCCTCAGCTGTCACGGCATCACGACGCCTCACCTGTCGGCACCGGACTCGGCATGCGCCACCTGTCACCTGCCGCTGGCAGCTGCTCCTCGTATCACGGGAGAGGACATCAGCGAATTCCGGGAGCCGCCCTCGCACCGGGCACCGGAATTCCGCAGGGCGGGTCACGGCAGCCTGGCAACTGCCCAGAGCCGGCAGGGACGTCCGGTCGCCGCCTCCTGTGCCACCTGCCACGCGCGCGACTTCTGCCTGCAATGCCACGTGGACGCCCCGGAGACGCCTGCGATCCAGGCCCTGGCACCTGATGCGCGATCACTCGCCATCAAGGCTGCGGTCGAGGCGCCCGCCTCGCATCGCGAACCGGGCTTTGCGGAGCTGCACGGCCGCAACCTGGGGACCGGCGCGACCTGCGCGACCTGCCACACGCAGGAGAGTTGCCTGACCTGCCATGCCAGCTCCGCTCCGCGTCCGGTGCTGCGGCTCGCCAGGGCGGGCGCTGGCCGCGCGGTCGGCGCGGTGACGCAGCGCCGGCGTCCGCCCACGCATGGGGCGGACTTCACCAGCGCGCACGCGCCCTTTGCGCGGGCCGCCGCCCGCAGCTGTGTCACCTGCCACGCGCGAACCGAGTGTCTCTCCTGTCACATCCCTTCGCCTGCGGAAAGCAGGGGCTACCATCCGGCCAACTTCCTGACGCGCCACCCGGCGGCGGCCTATGCGCGTGCCACCAATTGCGCCGACTGCCACAATACCGCGTCCTTCTGCGCCAGCTGTCACGCCCAGGCCGGGCTGCGCTCGTCGGGCCCGTTGCACGCGGGATATCACGACGCCAACCCCGGCTTTCTCCTTGGCCATGGGAAGGCTGCGCGCCAGGAGCTGGAGACCTGCGTCAGCTGCCACTTGGAGCGCGATTGCCTGACCTGTCATGCCGCGGAAGGAGGACGCCGCTTCAATCCCCATGGCCGGGGGTTCGATGCGGAGCGGCTCAAGCGGAAGAACCCCGAGATGTGCACCGCCTGTCACGGGGCGGCGATTCCCTAGCTGCTGGAAGGTGCAGCAGATGCGAGAGCGGCAGCGACGGCCTGGTGCCAGCCCTTCAAGAGACGCCGGCGCTCCCCGGGCTCCATGGCAGGTGTGAAGGTGGTGATCTGGCGGCCGGCAACGAAGTCACCGGCATCGCGCCAGAGTCCCAGGGCAATACCGGCAAGTCCCGCCGCACCCAGCGCCGTCGTGTCGATCACGTCGGGCCGCTTCACCGGCACGCCCAGGATGTCCGCCTGGAATTGCATGAGCCAGTCATTGGCGGATGCACCGCCATCCACCTTGAGCGCCGACGTGCCGCGCAGTGCAGCGTAGAGCTCTGCCACACCGAACCCCATCGCCTCGAGCGCAGCTCGAGCGATCTGCGCCCGCGTGGTGCCCCGGGTCAGGCCGGTGATGGTGCCGCGCACGTCGGGTGCCCAGTGCGGTGTGCCGAGTCCCGCGAAGGCGGGGACGAAGTGCACGCCGCCGGTATCGGGCACACTGCGCGCGAGCGCTTCGGTTTCTGCTGCTGATGCAATGATGCCGAGCTGATCGCGGAGCCACTGGATGGCCGCGCCTGCGACGAGAATGCTTCCCTCGAGGGCGTAGGCCGGCTCTCCGCGGTGGCCGCATGCCGCCGTGGCGAGCACGCCGGTTTCGGGCTCCGGAAGGACATCACCCTGGTGCACCAGCAGGAAGGCGCCGGTGCCGTACGTGTTCTTGGCCTCCCCAGCTCGAACGCAGCCGAGCCCGAAGAGCGACGCCTGCTGGTCGCCGGCAATCCCGGCAATCGGCATCGGCGTCCCGAAGTGCACGGGGTCCACTTCGGCGATCACGCCGCTCGAGGCAACGATGTCCGGCAGCAGCTGCCTCGGCACCCCGAACCACTCCAGCAGCTCGTCGGACCAGTCGCGCGCAGCGAGGTCATAGAGCAGCGTGCGTGATGCGTTGGTGTGATCGGTGACGTGCACTCGCCCGCCAGTCAGCTTGGCAATGAGCCAGGCGTCGATGGTTCCCGTCGCAAGGTCACCCCGTGCCGCCCGCGTCCCGAGTCCCGCGTCACCCAACAGCCACTCGATCTTTGTCGCGCTGAAATATGGATCCGCCACCAGGCCGGTCCGCTGCCGCAGCTCCTGCTCCATTCCGCGTAGCTTGAGCTCGGCGCAGCGCTCCGCCGTGCGCCGGTCCTGCCAGACAATGGCGCGTGCCACCGGCAGCAGCGTGCGCCGATCCCAGAGGACGACCGTCTCGCGCTGATTGGTGATCCCGATACCAGCCGGAACTTCGCCCGCCTGGCGGATGGCCTCACGCCCCGCCTCGATGGTGAGCCGGAAAATCTCCTCCGCATCGTGCTCCACCCATCCCGGCTCGGGAAAGAACTGGGTAAGCGGGCGGTAGCCCGAGCCGAGCACCCGCCCGTCCTGGTGAAGGACGAGTGCGTGACAGCCGGTGGTGCCCTGGTCGAGGGCGAGGATGGAGGACATCGGGCTTGGGGCTTAGGGCTTGGGGTGAAGGCTGAAAGCTGAACGCTGACGGCCCGGAGCGAGCGGATCGCGGCGGCAGAGGGCGCGTCAGTGAGCGTCAGCCCGAATCTGATTTCTCCCGCCTGAGCGAAATGCAGCGCCCGGCGCCGCTGCGACCGCGAGCGTAGAGCGGAGGCCAAGCGCAAAGATAGTCTCGGCAACCCCTATATTACTTCCTCAACCCCAACCCCGAATCCCATGCCCTACGACACTCTGCTGCTCGACGTCGCTGATCATATCGCGCTGGTCACGATCAATCGTCCTGACAAGCTCAACGCCCTGAATACCACGGTCATCCGGGAGCTCGGCGAGATGGCCGAGCAAGTGGCCCGAGATGATGCCATCCACGGGCTCGTCATCACTGGTGCCGGGGCCAAGGCGTTCGTCGCGGGCGCGGATATCAGCGAGATCGCCGAGCAGGGCCCGCTTGACGGCACCGAGCGGTCGGTGGCTGGTCAGGCAGTCTTCCGGAAGATCGAGACGCTCGGCAAGCCGGTCATTGCCGCGGTCAACGGCTTTGCGCTCGGCGGCGGGTGCGAGCTGGCCATGGCGTGCCACCTCCGCCTCGCATCCGAGAATGCGAAGTTCGGCCAGCCCGAAGTCAAGCTTGGCATCTCGCCGGGCTACGGCGGCACCGTCCGGCTTCCCCGCCTGGTGGGCCGAGGCCGGGCGCTCGAGCTCCTGCTCACCGGTGCGATGATCGACGCGGCTGAAGCGCATCGCATCGGCCTGGTGAATCGTGTCGTTGCTGGCGCTGACCTGCTCCCTGAGGCGATCGCCCTGATGAAGCAGATCTTGGCCAACGGGCCCCTGGCCGTGCGCGCGTGCCTCGCCCTGGTCGATGGCACCGCGGACCTGCCGCTCGACGCAGCGCTGGCCCAGGAAGCGGTGTACTTCGGCCTGCTCTCCTCGTCTCCAGAAATGCGGGAAGGCACTGCCGCATTTCTGGCTCGGCGCGCCCCCGAATTCCGAGGGAAAAACCCCTCCTGAACCCTCGTTTTCGGGGCCCCAAACGGCTATATTTCCCAGGATGTCAGACCCGACAAAATGCCGCACGCGGCGGCGCCATCTGCTGGGTGGCGTGCTTGGCGTCATGCTGCTGGCGGGCTGTAGCGAGCGGGCTCGGCTCATCTTCGATCCGGGGTCGTCTGGCGCCGGTCCACACACGGTCATCGACGAGCCGGAAACCGGTCTCGTGCGAGTGCCCGCCGGCCCCATGGCCACGGTGGCGGGGCGCGCCATCGACGATGACGGCGTCGACACGCTCTACGTGCTGGTGGTGGGCGGTGAGCATTTCCGGCCCTTCACCCCGGAGGAACCCACGGACACGCTCCGGTTCATCCTCCCCATCACGACTGCCGGTCACGATGGCGACACCCTGACCGTGCTGGTGTACGCCACCGATCACGCTGGTGTGCGCGGCGACACCGCCGCGCGCACGCTGATTGTCCAGTAGTGCGGCTCGAACGCCTGGTGGCCCGCGGGTTCCGGAATCTCGCGGACCTGGACCTCGCGGTACCGGCCGCCGGCATGATGCTGCTGGGCGAAAACGGCCAGGGCAAGACCAATCTCCTCGAGGCCCTGTGCTACACGGTACTCTGCCGGTCCATCCGCGGGGCTGCTGACGCCGAGCTGGTACAGTTTGCCGGCACCGGGTTCCGGGTCGCCACGTGGGGCAGCGGCCGGGAAGTGTCGGCGCAGTGGAACACCGGCGAACGGCGCAAGCGCATTGCCGTGGAAGGTGCTGAAGCGGGACGCCTCGCCGATGCCATCGGCTCATGGCTCGCCGTGGCGTTCCTGCCCGGCGATGTCGCGCTGGCATCCGGACCGGCTGCCGGCCGCCGCCTCTACCTCGACCGGTTGCTCGCGCTGGCAGACCAGCGCTACCTCGGTGCCCTTGCGCGCTATCGTGCCGCGCTGGCGCAGCGGAACGCCGCCTTGCGGCAGGGACGCGGCGACCTTGCCCATGCGTTCGACCAGCCACTGGCAGACGCGGGCTCGTGCGTGGTCCGCACCCGGCTGGCCTGGGTCGCCCGGATGGAGGCGGCATTCGAAGCGGAGCTGGCTGCGCTGGGAGAGCCCACGTCAGCCCGCCTCATCTACCGGGGTCATCCGGAGCTGGCGCAACCGGACGCGTGGCCGGCGCTGCTGGATGAACACCTGCCTCGCGACCTGGCCCGCGCGGCCACCGGCATGGGGCCGCACCGGGATGACCTGCGCCTGATGCTCGATGGCCGCGATCTCCGGACGTTCGGCAGCACGGGGCAGCAGCGCACCGCCGCCGTGGCGCTCCGGTTGCTCGAGCTGCGGACGCTGGCGGAAGACCGCGGCACCGAGCCCGCGCTCGCGCTCGATGATGTCTTTGCCGAACTGGACGGAGAGCGCCAGGAGCGCCTGGCCCACCGGCTCCTGGCCGGTCCCGAGCGCCAGGTCTTCCTCACGGCGCCGCGTGCGCAGGACCTGCCCGCCGGGCTGGCGCTTCCGGTCTGGCGAGTCACGGGTGGGCGAGTGGCCGCATGAGCGACGACCAGCAGCCGCACTCGATCGCCGATGTGCTGGCCCGCTATCTCAAGCGTGCCGGGCTCACTCGACGGGTGGAAGCCGCCGGCATTGTTGCCGAATGGGCCGAACTGGTGGGGCCGCAGATTGCCGCGGTCACCGAACCGGATGCCGTCACCGCGGACGGCATCCTCTGGGTGCGCGTTGCCAGCGCACCGTGGGCGCAGGAACTGCGCATGATGACACCACGCATCCTGGCCAGGCTCAACCAGGGCCGCTCGGGACGCGTGCGCGAAATACGCTGGATTGCCGCGCCACCTTGGCGCCCCGGCCAAACCTGAAGCACAGCAGCGAGGGACGATGAGCACCACCGCACAACCGAAGTACAAGGCCGACTCCATCCAGGTCCTCAAGGGACTCGAGGCGGTCCGGAAGCGTCCGGGCATGTACATCGGGTCCACGGGCGAGAGCGGCCTGCACCACCTGGTCTATGAGGTGGTGGACAACTCGATCGACGAGGCGCTGGCGGGCTATTGCGATGCCATCAGCGTCACGATCCATCCCGACAATTCCATCACCGTCACCGACAACGGCCGGGGCATTCCGGTGGACATCCACCCGGTGGAGAAGCTCCCCGGCGTGGAGCTCGCGCTCACCGTCCTGCATGCCGGCGGCAAGTTCGACAAAAACAGCTACAAGGTCTCGGGCGGCCTGCATGGTGTCGGCGTGTCGGTGGTGAACGCGCTGTCGGAGCGGCTGGAAGTGCTGGTGGACCGCGACGGCCAGCGGCACCACATGTCGTTCGCGCGGGGCCACACCACCAAGAAGCTGTCGGTCCTCGGCAAGACCCGCACCACCGGCACCACGGTGCGGTTCAAGCCCGATCCCGAGATCTTCAACACCCTCGATTTCCACTACGACACCCTGGCCGACCGGATGCGCCAGCTGTCGTTCCTGAACAAGGGCGTGCGCATCACCCTCAAGGACGAGCGCGAGGGTGGCCAGCAGCACGAGTTCTTCGCCAAAGGCGGCCTGGTCGAGTTCGTCCAGTTCCTCAACCGGAACCGGAAGCCGCTCCATCCCAAGCCGGTGCACTTCACCACCGAGAAGGATGACGTGGACGTGGACCTCGCCCTGCAGTATGACGACGGGTTCAACGAGAACACCTTCACGTTCGTCAACAACATCAACACGCACGAGGGCGGCACCCACCTCACCGGCTTCCGCGCCGCGCTGACCCGCACGGTCAACGACCTCGCCAAGAAGGCGGGGGCGCTCAAGAAGGAAAACTTCACCCTCACCGGCGACGACATCCGCGAGGGGCTCACCTGCGTGCTCCACGTCAAGGTGCGGGAGCCGCAGTTCGAGGGCCAGACCAAGACCAAGCTGGGCAACTCCGAGGTCGAGGGCATCGTCCGACAGGTGGTGAACGAGCACCTCGGCTCCTACCTCGAGGAGCATCCGCCCGTCCTGCGTGCCATCGTGGAAAAGGCAGTGGCGGCGGCCCGCGCGCGCGAGGCCGCGCGCAAGGCGCGTGACCTGGTGCGCAAGAAGTCGGGCCTCGAGAGCGCGGTGCTCCCCGGCAAGCTTGCCGACTGCTCCATCACCGATCCCGCACTGAGCGAGATCTACCTGGTGGAGGGTGACTCGGCCGGCGGCAGCGCCAAGCAGGGCCGCGACCGGCAGTTCCAGGCCATCCTGCCGCTGCGGGGCAAGATCCTCAACGTGGAGAAGGCGCGGATCGACCGGATCCTCGGCAATGAAGAAATCCGCTCCATGATCACCGCCATCGGCACCGGCGTCCGCGACGACTTCAAGCTGGAGGACGCGCGCTACCACAAGGTCATCATCATGACCGATGCCGACGTGGACGGGGCCCACATCCGCACCCTGCTGCTGACGTTCTTCTTCCGGCAGATGCAGGAGCTGATCGAGGCGGGCTACGTCTACATCGCCCAGCCGCCGCTCTACCGGGTGGCCCGTGGCAAGGAAGAGTTCTACGCCTACACCGAGGAGGAGCGGGGCGAGTTCGTGAAGCGGCTGGCCGGCGCCGACGGCAAGGGCAACGTGGTGATCCAGCGCTACAAGGGACTGGGCGAGATGAACCCGGACCAGCTGTGGAAGACCACCATGAATCCGGAGACGCGCACTGTGCTGCGGGTCACGATGGAGGACGCCGTCGAGGCCTCAAATCTCTTCGATGAGCTGATGGGCGACGCGGTCGAGCCACGCCGGGTGTTCATCGAGAAGAACGCCAAGTACGTATCCAACCTGGACGTGTGACGAGGGACGCGAGTCACGGGCCACGGGCCGTGAGCCACGGGTTGTACATCCTGCGCATCGCCGTCGCCCTGCTGCTCTTTGGCGCTGCGGCGCCACTGCGGGCGCAGCAGCCCGGCGAATCGCTCCGTATCGCCGTCGTCACCATCGGCCCGGGCGCCAAAGTGTGGGAGCGCTTCGGCCACAACGCCATCATGGTAGAAGACACCGTGACCGGCGAGGCCCGCTGGTACAACTACGGCATGTTCGACTTCAATGCCGCCGGCTACTGGCCCCGGTTCCTCAAGGGCGACATGCGCTACTGGATGGCGGGTGGCGATGTGCGGTCGGAGCTAGGGTTCTACATCCGCGACAACCGGTCAGTCTGGATCCAGGAGCTCGACCTGACGCCGCCCCAGCGTCTCGCGCTCAAGCAGTTCCTCGAATGGAATGTCCTGCCCGAGAACCGCTTCTACCACTACGACTACTACTACGACAACTGCTCCACCCGCGTGCGCGACGCGCTCGACCGCGTGATTGACGGCGCCATCAAGAGCCAGATGGAAGGAAAGCCATCGGGCACCACCTTCCGCAGCGAGACACGCAAGCTCACGGAGAGCAGTCTCCCGGTCTACATCGGGATCGAGCTCGGCCTCGGCCGGCCCACCGACCGGCCGATCTCGCAGTACGAGGAGATGTTCCTGCCCATGGCGCTGCGCGACCACCTGCAGCAGGTGACGCTGCGCGATTCAACCGGTGCCGAGCGGCCGCTGGTGAAGGCGGAAGAAACCCTCTATCGCTCGACCGCCGAGGTGCCGCCGGCGGACCCGCCGACGTGGTGGCCCTGGTTCCTGCTCACGGGAGTGATCGTGGGGGGGATCCTGCTGGTGTCGGGACAGGCATTGGCAACGTCACGGGTGGCGCGGTGGAGCTTCGGCTTGCTCGCCGGCATCTGGAGCCTCTTCGCCGGCCTTGGCGGGTTCCTGCTTGCCGCACTTTGGGCGTTCACCCACCACACGGCGGCGTACGCCAATGAGAACCTGCTGCAGCTCTGTCC
Organism: Gemmatimonadales bacterium; assembly: GCA_035707845.1. GTDB lineage: Bacteria > Gemmatimonadota > Gemmatimonadetes > Gemmatimonadales > GWC2-71-9 > CAMLHP01. The sequence continues at coordinate 15,914 of DASSTP010000294.1, forward strand.
GCTCGCGCTGGTGCTCCTCTTCCTCCTGCCACGCCTGCTCCGCCGGCCGCGCGAGGCTCACCCCCTGGCCGCACGCGTGGCGCTCGTGATGCTGCTTGCCTCACTCGCCGGACTGGTGATCAAGCTGCTGCCCGGCGTCAGCCAGATGAACTGGGAGATCATCGCGTTTGCGCTGCCGGTGAATGTGGCGTTGGCATTTGGGGTCGCAGGTCGCAAGTCACAGGTCGCGGGGAGTCCGACTCACGGCTCGTGACCAACGACGTGTGACCTGAGACCTGCGACCGCCTTCACTGTCGTTGCCACCTGCCCGTTGTGCCGCTGGGCATGTTCCGCAACGTGAAAGAGCAAGCCGCGCACGTTGGTAGGGAGGGACTGGCGGCCCACCGTCCGGACCTCAGCCAGCTCTTCCACCTTGGTTGAACGCAGCACCTCGAGTGCCTGCTCCACCGCCGCTACCGCACCTGTCACCAGTTCATCCATCGTCTTGCCACTGGTTTCCGGCTCGCGCTCGATGCCCAGCGCCTGACGCTGGACGTCACTGAGCGCCATTCCCGCCGCATACGTCAGCAGCCGGTCGGTGGCCCCTGCGATGTGCAGCAGATGAAAGCCGAGCGACGCCGCGGCACCTGGTCGCACCCAGAGCAGTGATTGGTCGAGCCCCGCTACCGCAGCGGGAATCTCCTGCTTGACCTGCAGCAGCGCGTGCGCCGCCGGCTGAAGCTCGGGGATGATGCCGGGTACGGGGCCCTGGAGCCAGAATTCGGGCATGATTGCTCACAAGTCACAGGTCGCAGGTCGCAGGTCGCAGGTCGCAGGCCTCGCGACTTGAGACTTGCGTCCTGCGACTACAGAAGTTCCGGAGGCCTCGGCCGTCCTGTCCCCGGTCCCCAGTCG
>DASSTP010000295.1:0-17509 GCA_035707845.1 Gemmatimonadales bacterium
TCCACGCTCTCCTGGCCAGCCAGGTAGCCCAGCGCCGCCAGGCGACGAAGGGGCTGCCGGTGGAAGAGATCCTGCCGGTGATGGATATAGCGCTCCTGCGCCAGCGCCCAGCCGGCGATTATACCGACCCCGGCTGCCACCGCAAAGACCCCGCCCCGCGAACGCATCACCCCACCTCCTGCCGCGCCGTCAGCGCATGCGCCAGCGTGACCCCATCGACGAATTCCAGGTCGCCGCCCATGGGAAGCCCGCGCGCGAGCCGGGTGACCCGGACGGGCAGGCCCGCAAGCATCTGCTGGATATAGGTGGCGGTCACTTCACCCTCCATCGAAGGGTTGGTGGCGAGGATCACTTCCCGGATGGCGCCGCTCCGGACACGCTCCAGCAGGGCCTCCATCCGCAGCGCCTCCGGGCCGATGCCGTCGAGGGGCGACAGCCGGCCGCCCAGCACATGGTACCGGCCGCGGAAATCGGCCCGCTCGACTACCGGCACCGCGGACGGTTCTTCCACCACACAGAGCAGCCCCGCATCGCGCCGGGGGTCCCGGCAGATGGCGCAGGGCTGCTCCTCGGTCAGGTTGCCGCAGGTCTCACAGGCACGCACCCGCTCCGCCACGGCATCGAGCGCGCGCGCCAGGGCGCCCACCTGACCGGCCTGCTGGGCCAGCAGGTGGAATGTGAGCCGCTGCGCCGTCTTGCGCCCGATCCCGGGCAGGCGGGAAAATTCGGTGATCAGGGTCTCGATGGAACTCACGACTCACGACGCGCGCGGGGATGGGGTCTCCGGCAGCCGGGCGTATTCGGCCTGCGCCAGCTCGGCGGCCCAGCGCTGCCCTTCGGCCACGGCCGCCAGCAGCAGGTCCGAGACGAACTCGGCGTCGCGGGTTGCGAACGCTTCGGGGTCAATCTGCACGCCGCGGACCGTGCCGCGGCCATCCACAGCCACGCGCACGAGCCCGCCGCCCGCCATGAATTCGCGGGTCTGGCCGGCCAGCTGGGTTTCGAGTGTCTGCAGCCGGCGATGCAACTGCTGGCTGAACTGCATGAACTGCTGAATATCCGCCATAGGCTCCTGCGATTCCTGCCTTGTCCGACGCCTACTCCACGATCTCCAAATCTAATTCATCTGCCGCCGCATCGAGGGCCGGGTCACGGCGCCGAAGCCCCTGCAGCCGCTCGGCGCGCATCGCCGCCTCGGTCCGGCGCACCGGGGCCGAGGCGGTTGGGGAGCCCTGCACCTCAAGGCGCACTGGAGCCCCGACGATGGCAACGATGACGCCCTCGATGTCCGCCGCCTTCTGCTCCAGCGATTCCTGGAAGATCGGATTGGGCTCACGCAGTGCCACCACCACCTGCGGCGCCTCCACCGCCACGAGGTCGCTTGCGCTCAGCGCTTCGGCGAGGAAGCGTGACCGCTCGCGCACCTGCTCGACCACGGAGGACCAGACGGCGGAGAGCCCGGGAAGGCTGAAGTCGGACTCGAGGCGCGGGACGCGGGACGCGTCTGACGTCTGACGTCTGACGTCTGACGCCTGACTGGTGGCGACTGACGCCTGGCGCCTGCGGTCCGGCGTCCGGCGCCCGGCGTCCGGCGCTCGTCTCTCGTCTCGGGTCCCGCGTCCAGCGAGCACTTCTTCCAGATCCACCGTCCGATCCATCAACGCCCAGCGGAGCAGCAGTGTCTCCGCCACCAGCCGCGGCTGCGCGCTCCGGCGGAGGGCCGCTTCCTGGTCGGCCAGCAGCTTCAGCATCCGGAGGACGTCACCGGTGCCGAGGGCGTCCCCGACGCTCTCCAGCGCCGCACGGGCCGCCTCGGTGAGCCCCTCGGGCCTGGCATTGACGCTGAGCATCAATCTCGCGCGGAGCCACTCGGCGGCGGTGTTCATGAATTCGCCAGGGTCGGCACCCGATTCGACGATGTCATCGACCAGGGCGAAAATGGCCGCGGCGTCATGCTCCACCAGCGCCCGCAGCAGCCGCGTCAGCAATTCGTCGGACGGGAGGCCCAGCGTTTCCCGCACCCGTTCGGCAGTGATGCGGCCTTCGCCGAGGCTCAGGCACTGGTCCAGCAGCGAGAGGGCATCGCGCATGCCCCCATCGGCATGACGCGCGATCAGCGTCAGCGCATCATCTTCCGCGGAGATCCCCTCGGCGTCGAGCACCGCGCGGAGGCGGTCGCGAATGGCGGCGGGGCCGATGCGGCGGAAGTCGAACCGCTGCAGGCGCGACATGATGGGCGCGGCAGTGGATTCGATTTTCCGTGGCTCGGTGGTGGCGAAGACGAAGACGACACCCGGCGGCGGCTCTTCCAGGATCTTGAGCAGGGCGTTCCACGCCTCGCGGGTGAGCATGTGTGCCTCATCCACGATGTAGATCTTGTGGTGCCCCTCCTGGGAGGCCGCGTACATGGCGCGCTCGCGAAGCTCCCGCGCGTCATCCACGCCACGGTTGCTCGCCGCATCGATCTCGACGACGTCAAGATTGGCGCTGCCAGTCCAGATCCGGACGCAGCTTTCACACTCGCCGCAAGGATCGCCGGCGGCGTCGCGATTGGGGCAGTTGAGCGCCATGGCCAGGATGCGGGCGGCCGTGGTCTTCCCCACCCCGCGCGGGCCGGTGAGCAGGTATCCGTGGCCCACACGACCCTGCGCCACGGCACCGCGCAATACGGCGGCCACGTGATCCTGCACCAGCAGGTCAGCGAAACGCTTGGGGCGATAGCGGCGGGCGAGGCTGATAGTCATGATGGAAAGAAAAGTGCCCCAGGCTCCCCGAAGCGACACCGGACATCGCTTAGCGCTGCTACCGGCGAGGTCCTGACGCGGTTCGCGCGCCAGCGCCCTTCGGACCTGGGGCAGGGGGAATATAGCGGGATAGGGGGAGATCGTGAAAGGGCATGGGGCGTGAGGCATGAGGCATGAGGCGTGAGGCGTGGGCCTTCAACCCCAAGCCTCACGCCCCACGCCCCACGCCCTACTCCAGCACCGCCCGCTGCCGGTGCTGCATGCGCCGGAGTTCCCACGTTTCGGCCACCACGCCGCCCAGCAGGAACACCAGCGCCGTGTAGTAGACCCAGAGCACGAAGAGCAGGATCGCCCCGATGTCGGCGTTGCCGGCGGCGGCGCGCGCGGAAGCGAAGTTGGCCAGGTAGAGGGCGTAGAGCCGCTTGGCGAGCTCGAACATGATGGCGGTAAAGCACGCCGCCAGCAGTGCCGACGACCACGGCATTTTCCGGGTGGACGAGAAGCGGTACAGCACAAAGAACAGCGACACCGAGAAGGCCACGGTCACCACTTCACTGAGGATCCGGCCGCCGGCGGTGAGGAAAAACTGCAGCACCGGCGAGCTGCTGAACCCGCGCGCCTGCAGCAGCGCGATGCCGGCGGTGAGCGCAGCGTTGAGCAGGAACAGCGTCAGCGTGAACACCACCATGGTGACGTCACGCGCCTTCCCGCTGGCCCATGCCACCAGGAAATTGCGGCGCGGCCGCGGCCGCAGCCCCACATCGAAGATGTGATTGAGCGCGGTGCGCACCCCGGCAAAGAGCCGGGTGCTGAACCAGATGAACGTGGGGATGGCCACCAGCGTGATGGTCTTGGTGTTCTTCGCCACGCCGCTGAGCAAGTCCACCACGAGCTTGAATGGATCGCCCGCGGCGCCCGAATGCGGTGGAAGGAACGCTTCGAAGACTTCGCGCGGGTCGGGGCCGCTGCCGGCCACGGCCTGCAGCACCTGCGTCAGCCCCACCACCAGCAGCAGGATGAAGGGCACCGCGGCGAGCAGCGCATCGAAGGTGACGCCGCTCGCCAGGAAGGGAATGCTGCTCTCGTCCGCGGCCTGCAGGACTCGCCACAGGAACCCCAGCGGCGAGCGGTACCAGTCACCCTTTTGCCCGGCGCTCAGGCCGTCGGCTCCTCAGGCAGCACGGGCGTCGGCTCCCGGCGGCGCCGTGACCGCGCCTCTGCCAGCCGTCGCTCGATCTCCTCCCGCGGCGAGAGTTCCGGCTCGCGAACCGGCGGCGGTGGCGTCGCCTCGGCCAGGTCGTCCAACTCGTCGTCCACCAGCTCGTCCGGCTCGCGCATACGCTGGCCCGGCGCAAACCGCTCCATCAGCTCGTCCACCCGTTCCTCGGTGGCCGCGCGCAGGTGGCGCAGGCGTCGTTGCAGCGAGCGCCGGGTTTCCTCACCGCTGCGCGGGGCGTAGAGCAGCGCCAGGCCGGCACCCAGCAGGGCGCCCCAGAACAGCCACTTGGCGGAGGAATCGTTGCGCTCGACAAAGACAACTTCGGTCGGCTTCCTGCGGGGCATGCGGCCTCCTACTCGCCGGCATCTGCATCGTCCGCCGCGCGCACCAGCACCTTGTCGAGTGCCGCGTGGTGCTGCAGCGGCGCCTTGACGGTGCGGTCGACGAGGTCGGCCGTGCCGTTCACGTTGAGTTGCTCGAAGAGAAAAGCAAAGGTGCGTTCCAGGTCCGCCGAAATGGCCGATCGGATATCCTCAGGCAGTTCCCACAGGTCCCGCTTGAACGGGCCGATGGCCTTCTTGCGCGCCTTGTAGTAGAACTGCTCGTCGGTGTCGGTGGCCTTCCGCTCCCCTGCCGCGTTCTCGTCCAGCCACGCGTACATCCGCCGCCGCAGCGACTGCGGCAGGCTGGGATGGTCAAAGATGATGTTCTGGAAATTGGTGGCCAGGTGAATCTCGGCGGCCTCGACCCGGGGGAAGGCGCCGAACGCGCTGCTGGGGAGCGTGCTGGCGCCGTGCTGCACGGCACCCGCCAGTCCATAGGACTCGCGCGCCACCCGCGAGAGGTCCCGCAGGGCATCGAGGTCAAGCTTGACGTCGGCGATGCTGCCGTCGGGCAGCACCACGCCGCCATGCGAGGTGCCGGTCTGCACCGAGATCTTGCTGATGCCATCCGTCACGCCCAGCGCCGCCAGGGTGGCGTTGTAGCCCTGCATGAAGGCGTTCAACTCCTCCACCGTGCTGTTCTTGTGGCCAACTTCGCCGATTTCCGCGCCCACCGAGACCGTCACGTCGTCCGGCTCCCGCTCCCGGATGAACTGGGTGATCTCGGCGGCCCGCTGGAAGTTGGCCTCCTGCTGCTGCTCGAGGGTGGGCCGGTCCAGGTCCACCAGTGTCGACGTGTCGACATCAATGTTGTAGAACCCGGCCGCGATTTCCTCGGCGATCAGCTTCTTGACCTCGCCTACCTCCTTCTCCGGGTCCGCCGAGTACTTGGCGGCACTCACCTGGCAGTGATCGCCCTGGATGAAGAGCGGGAGGCGATAACCCTCGCGCAGTGCAGCAGCAACGAGCACCGACACGTATTCGGCGGGCCGCTGGTCGGTGTAGGCAATTTCGGAACGGGCGATCTCCAGGATCAGCGCACCGGCCCGCCCTGCCCTGGCCGCGCGAAACACGGCGCGCGCCGAGTCATAGGCCATGGCCCTGATGTTGATGGCCGGCACCGTGAACCCGGCACATTCGCCCCGGCCACGCGCGAGGTAGAGCTCGTGAATGGACGCGGGACGCACGCCCTGCACCTGCCCCAGCTCCCAGAGCAGCCATCGCGCCGTTTCCCGGTCACTGGCGTCGCCAAACACGGCGCGAGACGCGAGCTGGTCCATGGCCGGCGTCCGGAGCGGCCCGGCGTCCCGCACGTCCACGCCGCCCGGCACTACCGAGACGGCAGGTCCAAACAGCTCAGCTGCCAGGGCAGCGGCATCAACAGTCATGCGACAACACACCTCGTTCCTGAAGCTGACAGCAGCATTGCGCCCGACTCGCCAAAGGTACGCGGCCCACCCGGCGCGGCCAAGGTACTACACCTCGTCGCCAGCAGGGCGCGGCGCGATCGGCTCATCAAACCCGGGACGGCCCATGGCCGTGTAGGTAAGCCGCTTCCCCAGCTCCACACCCGGCTGGTCAAAGGGATCAATTCCGTACCAGAGTCCCGCATATCCGCAGGCCACCTGGAAGAACATGAGCAGTTCGCCGAAGCTCTCGGCATCGAGCGACGGCAGGCGCAGTGTCATGTTCATGCGGCCCATCCGCGCCAGGGCCGAGGAGGTCGCCTCGAGTTCGGCCCGCAGCAATTCCTGCAGCGAGTGGCCGCCGAGATAGGCCAGCTCCCCGGGCTGGTCCTCGCGGGCAGGAATGGTCACGTCCGCGCCGTGATCGGCGACATCCACGAAGGTGATCGCCTTGTCGTAGGGCCCCTCCATGAAGAGCTGCACCTGACTGTGCTGGTCGGTGGCACCAACGGCGCCCACCGGAGTCGGGCCGGTGTTGATCAGTTCGCCACGGCGATCGAGCCGCTTGCCCAGGCTTTCCGCCCAGAGCTGGCGGTACCACTCGGCGAACTCGCGAAGCCGGTCGGCGTAGGGCATCACGACTTGGACGCGCGCGCCGTGCCACGTGTCGGCGGCCCAGAGGAGTGCCGCGTAGAGCGCAGGCGCGTTGGCCAGCAGGTCGTCCGGCTCCGCGCGCTCGAGCGCCCGCCCCGCTCCCCGCAGCAGGCCCTCGACATCGATGCCCACGAGTGCCGCCGGCAGGAGGCCCACGGGGGACAGCACGCTGAACCGGCCACCGACGCCCGGCGGCACCGGCAGCGCCGGAATGCCGTCGTTCCGCGCGATCTCGCGCAACGCGCCCTTCTCGGGATCCGTGGTGAAGACGAGATGCCGCACCGCCGCAGCGCCCAGCGCACTCTCGAGCCACTGACGCACGATCAGGTATTGCGCCATCGTCTCGGCGGTGCCGCCCGACTTGCTGACCACGTTGACCAGCACCCGGCGAGGATCAATCCGATCCAGCGTGGCACGCACGGTGACAGGGTCCACGTTCTCGAGCACCGTGAGGCGGGGAAAGAATTCCCGCCCGTCGTCATCCAGCTCGTTCCAGGACGGCTTCTTCAGTGCGTTGAGCAGCGCCTTGGTCCCCAGTGCCGACCCGCCGATGCCGAGCACCAGCACGTGGTCGTGCGCCTGCCCCATCCCCTCGGCGAAGCTGAGGATCTCGCGTACCGCCTGTTCCTGGTGCACGAGGTCATAGAAGCCGAAGTCGCCTTCCTTCCGGCGGGCACGCAGTTCCGATTGAATCCTGGAGAAGCGTTTCTGCAGATCGGCGAGCCGGGTACGGGACAGTCCCCGCTCACCGTCAATGCCGCCATCCAGCCCGTCCTCCAGCATGCGACCGTATTGCAGCGTGATCACGATACCTCCACGACGAGTCCGTCGTATGCCGGGGCGATGCCCGGCGGCAGCGCCGCGGCGAGGGCGGCGTGTCCCGTTTCATGGGTCAGGTGCGTGAGAAACGTCTGCGGTGCACCGACCTGCTGGGCCACCGTGATGGCTTCGGGGATGCTGAGGTGGGTCGGATGGGAACGCCACCAGAGCGCATTGAGCACCAGCACCCGCACGCCCTGCAGTGCCGGATAGACCGCCGGCGGCACCGACTTCACGTCCGTAATGTATGCCAGCGGGCCGATTCGGTAACCGAAGACCCGCATGGGCCCATGGTACAGCTCCAGTGGCAGCACCGGCAGGCCGGCAACCAGCGTCGTGCGGCCAGCGTCGAGCGCATGCGCCACCAGCCGGGGCTTGGATGTTCCCGCGACCGGCTGCACGTCATCATCGAAAATGTATTCGTAGGCGCGCGCCAGCCGGGCCATGGTCTCGGCGGGGCCGTGCACGGCCAGGGGCTGGCGTGACAGCACCGAAAAGGCGCGCAGGTCATCGATGCCGGCAATGTGGTCCGCGTGCTCGTGGGTGTAGAGCACGGCGTCCACCTGGCGAACCTCGGCGCGGATCAGCTGCAGCCGGAGTTCGGGCGGCGTGTCAATGAGCACGGTGGCCCCGTCGTGCTCCACCAGTGCGGCCGATCGGGAGCGCTGGTCGCGGGGATCAGGTGAATGGCACACCTCGCAGCCGCAGCCGACTTGCGGAATGCCGAACGACGTGCCAGTCCCCAGGAAACGAAGCCGCACCGGTCAGACAATCTCCACCTTGAGCAGGTTGGTCGTGCCGGGCTGGTCCCAGGGCACACCGGCGGTCACCACGACGCGGTCGCCTGCCTCGGCGAGCCCCCGGTCCAGCAGGCGCTGGCGCGCCTCGGGCAGCATGTGCTCATAGGTGGGATAGTGATCAGCCAGGGCTGGAATCACTCCCCAGACGAGCGCCAGCTGGCGGAAGGTCTCGGGCTCGGGGGTCACGGCAAAGATGGGCACGTTGGGCCGGCAGGCCGCCACCATGCGCGCGGTGAAGCCGGAGGACGTGAAGCAGACGATGCACGGCGTCCGGAGCAGTTCCGCCGCAGCGCAGGTCGCCACGGCAATGGCTGACTCGGTGCGGGTGGACGCCTGGTCGGTGCCGCGCCGCCCGAACGCGCCGCCCATCTCCGGCGTCCGCCCCGCCACGATATCGAGCGCCGTGCTGCGCTGGGGCCGCTCCCGCTCCAGCTCCCGGGCAATGCGCACCATCGCCTCGACCGACTCGCGCGCGTAGGCACCCACCGCCGTCTCCGCCGACAGCATCACCGCATCGGTGCCGTCGAGGATGGCGTTGGCCACGTCGGAGACTTCCGCCCGCGTCGGACGAGGCGCGTGGATCATGCTCTCGAGCATCTGGGTGGCGGTGATGACCGGCTTCTGCGCCAGGTTGGCCTCGCGAATGAGGCGCTTCTGCGCCAGCGGCACTTCCTCGAACGGCAGCTCCACACCCAGGTCGCCACGCGCCACCATGATGGCGTCCGCCGCCGCGATGATGGACTGGAGGTTCTTGAGGGCCGTGTCCTTCTCGATTTTCGCGATGAGCTTGATGCGCCTGGGGATCAGCTTGCGCATGGCCTGCAGGTCGTCGGCCCGGCGGACAAAGGACATGGCGATGAAATCCACGCCCAGCTCGACGGCCCGGGCCGCCTCTTCCCGGTCGCGGTCGCTCAGGGCCGGCGCGCTCACCTCCGCGCCCGGCAGGTTGATCCCCTTGTTGCTCCGCAGTTCCCCGCCGTAGAGGACTGTCCCCCGGACGCGGTCGCCGTCGACCGCCGTGACCTCGACAGCGAGCAGGCCATCATCCAGCAGGATCCGCGAACCGACGGTCACGTCGCTGGCGAGCGCCTCGTACGTGGTGGGGATCTCCGCCTCGGTCGCGGTCGACTCCGGTGCGAAAGTGACCCGCTCGTCACGGGTGAGGAGGCGAGGGGTGTCCAGCCGCCCCACCCGGATCCGGGGTCCCTGCAGGTCCACCAGGATCGCCGCGGCGGCGCCCTGTCCGGTGCGCTCCCGGAGCACCTCCTTCAGGTCCCTGATCCATCGCTCCCGAACCTCCGGTGTGCCGTGGGAGCTGTTGATCCGCACGACGTCCACGCCGGCGTCCAGCAGGCTCCGCATTCCGTCGGGAGTGTCCCAGCTCGGACCCAGCGTGGCTACGATCTTGGTGCGGCGGTACGTCGTCCGGCTCACATGTTCTCCTGGTCAGCGGATGGCGCAGGTGCGTCCGCAGTTTAGTCGGATCATGAGGATGGCGCACGGCGTGGAGCGCGGGCGTCGCATCCATGCGACGGGTCGATGGGCTGGCGCCGCAGCTGCGCGGGACGCTATGCGCTATGCGCTCAGCGCTTGGCGCATGACGCATAGCGTTGCCCGCCACCGTTTCACTCTGGCCCCGCTCTTGCGAAAAGATGTACCGAGCGGTCTTTTCCCCGTATCCGGAACCAGAATGATTTCGCCCGCACCTCGCCAACACGTGCTGACCGTTGGCCTGGAGGATTTTTTCCAGGTTGACGCGTTCGACCGCCTGATCGAGCCGCGCCAGTGGCCACGTTTCGAGCGGCGGCTGGAGCGGAGCACGTCCCGGACGCTGGAGCTGCTGGACGCGGCCGGCGCGCGCGCCACGTTCTTCGTGCTCGGCTGGATCGCCGACATCGCGCCCGAGCTGGTGCGGAGCATCGCCGAGCGGGGCCACGAGATCGCGAGCCGGGGCTACGATCATCGCAGCATCGCCAGCCTCGACCCGGCATCCTTCCGGGACGATCTCAGCCGTTCCCGCGAGGCCATCGAACGGGCGGCCGGTGTCCGCGTCCTGGGCCATCGGGCAGCCCGTCTCTGGTACCACCCGGCCAACCTCTGGGCCCTCGAAGTGCTGGCGGCGGAGGGCTACGCCTACGATTCGAGCCTGGCCCCCTTTCTCCGGCGCTTTGCCCGGGAACCGTGGCGGCGTCACACCCATCCGGTGGAGACCGCGCACGGGGTCATCTGGGAACTGCCGGTCAGCACCACCAGGATCCTGGGGCAGAGCCTTCCCATCGCCGGCGGCAACTACGCCCGCCAGCTTCCCGCCCGCTTCATCGATGGCCGCGTCGAGCGGTGGATGCACGAGGAACCGGCCCCCTTCGTGATGTATTTCCATGTGTGGGAGCTGGATCCGGAACAACCCCGCGTGGCGGCGCCGCTGCTGCAGCGCATCCGGCAGTATCGCAACCTCGACCGCACCCGCGAGTTCGTGAGCCAATGGCTGGGACGGCACAAGTTCGGGTCGGCAGCGGATTGCCTTGGACTGGCGCAGGAGCGCGTGGATGGCGTCGAGTGGCAAGCGTCAAGCGTCGAGCGCCCAGCGCCTGACGCTCAGCGCCTCGCGCCCGACGCCCCATGCCCCATGCCCCACGCCCCTCGCCCAGACGTTACCATCGTCGTCCCCTGCTTCAACGAGGAGCAATCGCTGCCCTACCTCGCCAATACGCTCAGCGACCTGGCGACCAAGCTCGACGGGCAGTGGGCCGTGCGATATGTCTTTGTGGATGACGGCAGCACCGATGCGACGTGGGCCACGCTCGAGCGAATCTTCGGCAGCCGGAGCGATGTCAGTCTCGTGCGCCACCCGCGAAACCAGGGCATCGCCGCCGCGATCCGGACCGGCATCCTTCGCTCGCGCACCGAAATCGTCTGCTCCATTGACTGCGACTGCAGCTACGATCCGCTCCTGCTGCGCGAGATGATCCCGCTCCTCACCGACGGCGTCGATCTCGTCACTGCCTCGCCCTACCATCCCGACGGCGCCGTCCGCAATGTGCCGCCCTGGCGCCTGGGCCTTTCCCGTTCGCTCTCGCGACTGTATCGGGTGCTGCTGGGCAGCCCGCTCTCCACCTACACGAGCTGCTTCCGCGTCTACCGCCGCGCGGTCGTCGCCGAGTGCCGGGCGGACCGCGGTGGGTTCCTGGGCATCGCCGAGTTGCTGGGCCGGATCATTCTCGCCGACGGCACCGTGGTCGAGTACCCGGCGACGCTGGAAGTGCGCGTGCTGGGCAGGTCCAAGATGAAGATCCTCCGCACCATCCTGGGCCACCTGGGACTTGCCGCCGTGCTCGGCGGAGCGCGGCTCCGGCAGATGACACACGACGCGCTCGAACGAATCGTCGGCATGTCCGCGCGCGCCGTCCGGAGGATGCCGCTTGGCAGCTCGTCCTGAAGTCGCCGTGATCGGCGGCGGCATGCTCGGCATGACGCTCGCCCTCCGCCTGGCGGAGGGAGGAGTGCGCGTCAGCCTGCTCGAGGCGGAGGCCAGCCCCGGCGGGCTCGCCGCGCCCGACACCATCGGCGGCTTCCAGTGGGACCGCTTCTACCACGTGATGCTGCTGTCGGACCTCAACCTGCGCCGCCTGCTGTCGGACCTGGGCCTGGGCGAGTCGGTGCACTGGCAGCAGACCCGCACCGGCTTCTACGGCGACGGCCGGCTGCATTCGCTGTCGAGCAGTCTCGACTTCGCCCGCTTCCCGCTGCTGTCGCTGACCGACAAGGCGCGCCTGGCCGCCACCATCCTGCGAGCGTCGCGGGTACGGAATCCGCTGCCGCTGGAGGCAGAGCCGGTGGAAGCCTGGCTCCGGCGCTGGTCGGGCGACCGGGTGGTGGACCGGGTCTGGCTGCCCCTGCTCAAGAGCAAGCTGGGCGACAATTATCGCATCGCCAGCGCCGCCTTCATCTGGGCCATCATCGCACGGATGTATGCCGCTCGGCGGAGCGGCCTCAAGAAGGAAATGTTCGGGTATGTGGACGGGGGATACGCCCGCATCATCGCTGCCCTGCGATCGCGACTGGGACAATTGGGCGTCCAGGTCGAGAGCAACGCGAGGGTAAGCGAGGTGAGCGGCAACGGCGATACCGCCACCATCCAGCTGGCGGATGGCCGGGTGCTGCATGCCGCGCAGGCGGTGCTTACCCTGCCCTGCCCCGCCATCCGCCAGGTCTGTCCCTGGCTCACCGAGCACGAACGTGAACGGCTCGACAGCGTCGTGTACCAGGGCATCATCTGCGCCTCCGTCCTGCTGCGGCGGCCGCTGGCCGGATACTACGTCACCAACATCGTGGACGACGGAATTCCCTTTACCGGTGTCATCGAGATGACCGCGCTGGTGGACCCGGCCACGTTCGGCGGTCACTCCCTCGTCTACCTGCCACGCTACCTGGCGCAGGATCACCCGGCCTGGGGTGAGGACGACGCAGTGCTGAGCGCGGCGTTCATGCAGGGGTTACGGCGGATGTATCCCGACCTGGCTGAGGATGACGTGCTCGACATCCGGATCGCCCGGGCGCGTCAAGTGCTCGCGGTGTCCACCCTCGACTACTCCAGGCGCTGCCTGCCGGAGTTCGAAACCAGCGTCCCCAACGTGTTCGTGGCCAATTCCGCGCAGATCGCGCATGGCACGCTCAACGTCAACGAAACCATCGCCGTGGCGGAGGCGGCCGCGCGCGCGCTCACGCTTGGCTCTACCCGGGCGGCGGCATGAGCCAGCTCACCGCCAGCGTCTCACTCGATACCGACAATCTCTGGTCCTACCTCAAGGTCCACGGTGACGCCGGCTGGGAGGCGTACCCGTCGTATCTTGCCCGGCTGGTGCCGCGCGCCCTGTCCGCACTCGACCAGCTGGATCTTCGGATCACGTTTTTCATCGTGGGCCGCGACGCAGCGCAGGCGCCCGACCGCGCCGTGCTGCGTGACCTCACCCGCGCCGGCCACGAGATCGGCAACCACAGCTATCACCACGAACCCTGGCTGCACCGATATACACCGGCCGAGATCGACGCCGAAATCGGCCGCGCCCACGACGCCATCGCCCAGGCCACGGGTGTCGAGCCCACCGGCTTCCGGGGGCCCGGGTTCAGCTGGTCACCTGACCTGCTCGAGGTGCTGGCGGCACGCGGGTATCAGTTCGATGCCTCCACCCTGCCCACGTTCATCGGCCCGCTGGCCCGCGCCTACTACTTCAGGACGGCGAAACTCAGCCCCGATGAGCGCCAGGAACGGGCAATGCTGTTCGGCCGGCTCAGCGAGGGCTTCAGGCCGGTGCGCCCCTACGAATGGGCCCTGCCCTCCGGACGGCGGCTGCTGGAGATCCCGGTTACCACGATGCCCGGCCTGCGGGTCCCGTTCCATCTGACCTACCTCCTGTATCTGGCGCGCGTGTCTGAGCCGCTCATGCGCGCCTATCTGCGTACTGCGCTCGCTGCATGCCGCCTGGCGGGCATCGGGCCGAGCTTCCTGCTCCACCCGCTCGACCTGCTGAGTGGTGACGAGGTGCCGGAGCTTCGCTTCTTCCCTGGCATGGACTTGCCCTCCGAACGCAAGCGTGCCCTGTTCGTTCGCGTCCTCACCATGTTGCGTGATCACTTCACCCTGGCGCCGATGGGCGTGCATGCGGCAGTGATCCGGCAGCGAGCCGGCATCCGGATGCTGCGTCCACTGGTCGTCAATTGACTGAAAGCATGACGCTTTTCGGATCATGGTGCACGTGCTTGCGCGGCCCGTTCTGTGGCCCGGTCGTTGCGCTAGTCGAGTGCACGTTCACCCATCATCACCGACGTCTTCCTGAAAGTGCAGAGGCAGCATGCCGTTGAGTTTTTCATCGGATGGCAGCACACGGTGGTGTGTGCGGAAGATCGCGGTCGTGGGCCCCGGCATCGTGGGGACGCCGATGGCGGCGATGCTGGCGCACGCCCGGATCCGCATCGGCAACGAGGACCCGGCCCGGGTGGTGGTGATCCAGCGGGCGTCCGCCACCAGCGGCTGGAAGGTGGCCGCACTCAATGACGGCCGCTCACCGATCGGGGGCGTCGAGCCCGAGCTCGACCGGCTGGTGGCCGAGTCGGTGCAGGCGGACCTGCTCTCGGCCAGCCATGATCCCATGGAGATGGCCGATGCCGACGTCGTCCTGGTCTGCGTCCAGACCGACAAGCGTGGCTCCGATCCCGACTACGGGCCGCTCTTCGATGCCCTGCACGGCGTGGCCTCGGCGCTGGCGCAGCGGCCTGCCGGCAACCTGCCGCTGGTCGTGATCGAATCGACCCTGGCCCCCTCGTCCATGACGACCGTGGTCCGGAAGCTGTTCCGCGAGCACGACCTCGAGGATGGTCGAGACGTGCTGCTCGGCAACAGTCCCAATCGGGTGATGCCGGGACGGCTGGTCGAGCGGGTTTCCACCTCGGACAAGCTGGTGGCAGGCCTCGATCCGCGGACACCGCCACTGGTGGCGGAACTGTACCGTCATATCGTCACGGGCGGCACAGTGCACCCGACCTCCAGTCTCACGGCCGAAATCGTGAAGACGCTGGAAAACGCCTATCGCGACGTGCGCATTGCCTATTCGGTCGAGGTCTGCCGCTGGTGCGACAGCAACGGGGTCGACTTTTACGCTCTGCGAAACCAGGTCAATGCCCGGCTGGAACAGTGCGACGGCGCCTCGGCCAACCCCAACGCGGTGCCGTCCGGCGCGCTGCTCGTGCCAACCGTCGGCGTCGGTGGCCACTGCCTGCCCAAGGATGGCGTGCTACTCTGGTGGCGCCGACACCAGCATGGGCATGACCCCCGCCGGAGCCTGATCCTGCAGGCGCGGCGCATCAACGATGCCTCCCCGGCGACGGTGCTGGAACAACTGGAGCGGAATTTTGGCCCCCTCCGGGGCCGCCGCGTGGCCCTGCTGGGCGCGGCCTACCGCTTCAATTCCGAGGACACCCGGAACTCGCCGACGCTTGTGCTGGGCCAGTTGCTGCAGGCCCAGGGGACGATGGTCAGCATCCACGATCCCTACGTCTACGCCACCGACCAGAACCTGGTCCGCAGCGGGCTGGCCGGCTGCTTCACCCGGGAGCTGCGCGACACCGTGGCCGACGCAGAAGTGCTGGCCTTCTGCACGGCCCACCAGGAGTACCTGGCCGGCATCGATGCCCTGCTGGACCAGGCCCGGGGGGCCGTCGGCGTATATGACGGCTGCAATCTCTTCCATGCCGACCACTTCACCGGGCGGCGCCTGGCCTATGCCGGCATCGGCCGAGGGCGCGTACAACCCACGCCGGAGATGGTTGATTTCGTGATCGATGGGTTCCGGGCAGTTGAGCGCGGGCTCGCCAACGAGCTGCGGACCACGATCAAGTTCCTCAACCGGCAGTACAGCACGGGCAGTTTCGATTCTTCCAGCCTGGAGGAAGTCCGGCAGCTGGCGGCCACCTGCGTCACCGGCTGCGTCATCGCCGACACCGGGCCCGTGTTCGTTCCTGCTCCGCTCGGCGGGTTCCTGCCCTCGCTGGTGCGGATTGCCGCGCGCCCGCTGGTCGCCGAACGTCCTTCGCATGCGCCCGCCCGCCGTGCGGGACGAGCAGAGGGTCAGCGGGAGAATGCTGCTGGATAGGGCGTGAGGCTTGGGGCGTGAGGCTTGGGGCGTGACGCGTGGGGCGTGGGGCGCACGAGTTGCTGCGTCCCGCGCCGTTTCGTTTTCCACACTCCACAAGTCACAAATTGTGCGCGAATCGGGTGGTCCTGACTCGATGTGGAAAACCACTCATCCCAGTTGGGGGCCACTCTGGCACTCGATGACCAGCCGGGGATACCACCTGAGGTAATAAATGAACTGATGCTGGTGAAGTTGTGTATTTACGGTAGCTTGGAGCCAAACGTCTCGATTAAGATCTTGGACTTCGACACTGTCGTCAGTGTCGCTGAAAGGCGCCACTAAGGCAGCTTTTCCACGCTTTCCACACCTCCCGCGAATTCTGATTGGCCGTCCACATTGCCGTGTTCACAGTCCGCGCGTGAACGTAAAGTGCGCCGAACCGCCAACCCAGTACTCCGGAATCCATCGCACTGGCGAGCGCAGCAGGAGCTCGGCCAGGAGGCCCTCCCCCGACACCCTGAGACTCCCGCTCGGGCGACGCCGCGCCGCCGGGGAGGCGTGGTAATCCACCCGCCAGTAGGGCGCTATCCCCACCAGCCGCCACATGGAAGTCACGTCGCCCGAGGCCGTCGTGTCCGCCAGCACCTCCCCGTTCCAGGCCAGGCGGGTGCGGTCGATCTGGGCAGTGACCAGCCGCTCGCCGGTGACCTGGTCCACGTCCAGCGTGGCCTCCACGGCCGGTACCTCGGCACTGGATGACAGGTCCTCCGCGCCGCGCAGCCGGTTCTCCGTGGCGAAAATGACGACGGCCGGGGGCGAGCTGTCGGCGGACTCGACCTGCCAGACCACCACCGTCACGGGCCGATCGTCATGCTGCTGGATGGCCTCTCCGGTCTGGCTGGAATCGGCCTGGAGGACGCAGAGCGAGGAGGGATACCAGGAACCCAGCGAGTCCGCGCTGGCCACGGCGCGGGCTACCACCGGATTGAGCTGCCCCGCCACGGCCGCAGTGGCCGCTCCAAGGCTTCGAAACGGGGTCCGGGCCATGAGGTCAGGGGCGATGAGAAACTCCACGCAGAACCCCGTCTCGAGGCCGAGGAGGTTCCAGTACGTGGTCTGGGCAGCCAAAAATGAAGGCAGGGCCAGCAGTGCCATGCTCAGCCCTGCCGCCCTGCCCTGCCACCGCCTGCCGGTCGGGCGGCCCCTGAGGGTCACCCTTGGCGCGCCTCCGCGACCGCCTTCTTCAGGGCGTCGTAGGCCTTCGGATCCAGCGCGCCGAACTGCATGTTGCGGTACGTCACCCGGCCTTCCGGATTGATCACGTAGACCGTCCGGCGGTTGTAGCCGCTGTTTCCGGCGCTGCCATAGCGGCGCGCGACCACCTGGTCCGGGTCGCTCAGCAGCGCGAAGGGCATCCCGATGCTCTGGGCAAAGCGCTGGTGTGACTCGACCGAATCGATGCTGATCCCGACCAGCACGACGCCGTCACCGAACATCTCGGCGAACCGGTCCGTGAACTGCTGCATTTCCGCGGTGCAGCCGCTGGTGAAGTCCTTGGGATAGAACGCCAGGACCACGGTCTTGCCCCGGTTGTTCTTGAGCATGAAATCACTGTCCACTGCGCCGATGGAATCGCGAGTGGCCCAAGGCAGCCGGAAGTCCGGTGCCGTCTGTCCCACCTCGGGCCCGCTCACCAGCACCGCGGTCGGGGCCCCCTTGGCTTGGTCCGCGGCCTGCGCCGCGGCCGGTGCCGGTATGGTCACGGCGAGCGCCACGCCCGCCAGCAGACTGGTCCACGTCAGTGTCATGTTCCCCTCGTGTGACTGAAGTTCAGCGGCCGCTCGCCGCCTCGAGCG
>DASSTP010000296.1:0-4113 GCA_035707845.1 Gemmatimonadales bacterium
CGGCGTCAAGCGCTCAGCGCTGAGCGCTTGACCCCTCGACCTCTCGACCTCTCGACCTACTTATGCACCGCCTCGGTCGTCGGCTCGGAAATCCGCTCCACCACCTTGGCTACCTGCCGTTCGCTGACGCCACTGTCGGCCAGCGCCAGGTCGGCCTGGCTGATGATGCCCACCACGGCGCCCTGTTCGTTGACGACCGGCACCCGGCGCACCTGCTCCTCCGACATGATCTGTTGCACCTTGGCGACGTCGTCGTTCTCGCGGGCGGCATGCGGCTGCGCGGTCATCACGTCGCCCACAGTAGCGTCGAAATTTCCGTCGGCGAGGGCGTTGATCACGAGGTCGCGGTCCGTCACGATGCCGACCAGGCGGTTGCCCTCATTACCCTCGACCACCGGCAGCGAGCCGACGTCGTAGGAGCCGAGCATCTTGGCCGCCGCCTGAATGGAATCGCTGGTCTTGCAGCAGGCGGGACTTGCGGTCATGAGTTCGCGGGCAAGCATGGGTCCTCCCAGAATGTGTGTCGCTGCACGATGCCAGATCGGGAGGACCGGGGTGGTGCGGTGGGTCACAGAGCGGGCATGGGGCGTGAGGCGTGGGGCATGAGCACTCGACTCGCGACCCTCACGCCCCACGCCCCATGCCTCACGCCCTCACATATATCTCCCCGCCCCTCTCCCGAAACTCCTCCGCCTTGGCCGCCATGCCGGCTGCCTGGTCGCGGATGTCCTGTGAAATCCGCATGGAGCAGAACTTGGGGCCGCACATGGAGCAGAAATGCGCCACCTTGGCCCCGTCGGCGGGCAATGTTTCATCGTGATAAGCCAGCGCCGTCACCGGGTCGAGCGCCAGGTTGAACTGATCCCGCCAGCGGAACTCGAAGCGCGCCTTGGAGAGGGCGTCGTCCCACTCGCGGGCCCGCGGGTGGCCCTTGGCCAGGTCGGCGGCATGCGCCGCGATCTTGTAGGCAATCACGCCTGCCTTCACATCGTCCCGGTTGGGGAGTCCCAGGTGTTCCTTGGGCGTCACGTAGCAGAGCATCGCGGTGCCATACCAGCCGATCATCGCGGCGCCGATGGCGCTGGTGATGTGGTCGTAGCCAGGCGCGATGTCCGTGGTGAGTGGTCCCAGGGTATAGAACGGCGCCTCGCCACACCACTCCAGCTGCTTGTCCATGTTCTCCTTGATGAGATGCATGGGAATGTGGCCCGGGCCCTCGTTCATCACCTGCACGTCGTGCTCCCACGCAACCTTGTTCAGCTCACCCTGGGTCCTGAGTTCCGCGAACTGGGCTTCGTCGTTGGCATCGGCGATGCTGCCGGGCCGAAGCCCGTCGCCCAGTGAGAACGAGACGTCGTACGCCGCCATGATCTCGCAGATCTCGCGGAAGTTAGTGTAGAGGAAATTTTCCTTGTGATGGGCGAGGCACCACTTGGCGAGGATCGACCCGCCGCGCGAGACAATGCCGGTGACTCGATTGGCCGTGAGCGGCACGTAACGGAGCAGCACGCCGGCGTGCACCGTGAAGTAGTCCACCCCCTGCTCCGCCTGCTCGATCAGCGTGTCACGATAGACCTCCCAGGTGAGGTCCTCCGCCACGCCGCCCACCTTCTCCAGCGCCTGGTAGATGGGCACGGTGCCGATCGGCACCGGCGAATTGCGGAGGATCCATTCGCGAGTCTCATGGATCTGCTTGCCGGTGGAGAGGTCCATCACCGTATCGGCGCCCCAGAGCGTGGCCCAGCGGAGCTTCTCGACTTCGTCCTCGATGGAGGAACTCACCGCCGAGTTGCCGATGTTGGCGTTGATCTTGACGAGGAAATTGCGGCCGATGATCATCGGCTCGAGTTCGGGGTGGTTGATGTTGGCCGGGATGATGGCGCGCCCGCGGGCCACCTCGCTGCGCACGAAGTCGGCCTCGACTCCCTCGCGCAGCGCGACGTACTCCATCTCCTCGGTGATTTCGCCTCGGCGGGCGTACGCTAGTTGCGTCACCGGGCGAGTTCCTCGCAGGATGTCGCGGGTCGCGGGTCGCGGGTCGCGAACTCCCGTGACCCGCGACTCGAGACCCGTGACCGCCCGCCCGGCAATCCACTCTCCCCTCACCGACGGCAAGCCTTCCCGCACGTCATGCCCTTCGGGCCCGCTGGTGTCGTACACCCTGAGCGGCGGCTCGCCGCCGGAAAGCGCGATCTCGCGCATCGGCACGGTGATGCCGCGGGGGCCATCGACGTACACCTTGGTGGAGCTGGGAAACGCCTCGGCCAGTGTGGTGGCGGGCGATGGGGCTGCGGTGGTGGCCATGCAGGACTCCTTGCAGTGGCCGGCGGAGGGAAGTGTTACGCGCGCCGCGCTCCCTCCGCCGGTGTTAACCGGATCAGGTTCCAAGGGTGTCGTCTCAATCGGGGGAAGCCCGATGCCCCTGGCGGCAGGGGGAAGATAGACGGCTAGACGGCTAGACGGCTAGACGGCTAGAACCCAAAGGTAGGGACCTGCCGTCCAGCCGCCGAACCGTCCAGCCGTCTCTAAAAGTCCTTTCTCCCGAACCTCCGCCCCGCGAGCACCAGCGGCACGCCGGTCCAGACCACCAGCGCAGTGATGGCGAGGGCAAGGCCGCCGGCAACACCAAGCGTGCGCTGCATGACCGCACCGGTGTACCCCATCAGCGCCGGCGCGTCGAGCGCGATGACCAGCCCGATCCGCGCGGCATCCACCGGGTTGGCGAGGGCGAGTCCCAGCAGCGGCAGCTCCAGCGGCCAGTTGCCCAGTGTCGCCACCACCAGCAGTATCACCCCGTCCCACACCAGGGCGACCAGGGCCCACACCGCCATCGCGGCGCCCAGCCCGCGGGCGCGGTCGTCGAACCGTGTCGTGACCCACATTGCCATGGCCGTGAAGGCGGCGGTGAGCAGCGCGCCGGACACGAGCAGCATGGCAAGCGGGCGCAGCAGCTCGGGCCCGAGCCCGCCGCTCCAGAGGAACGGCAGTCCGACCCCCAGCACGAACGCCGCCATCAGCGGCAGGGTGAGTCCCGCCCACAGCCCCGCAAAGAGCGGCCGGCGCCCCAGCGGCTGTGCCAGCAGGAGCTCGATGAACTCGCGCGCGGCGTAGAGATAGGTGGTACCGAAGACGAGGCTGGCCATTGGCACCACGATAAGCACGATATTGAGCAGGCTCAGCACCGCGCGCGCCCCGCCTCCGCCGAAGTGGAGCAGTGCGTGGGTCATCGTCATCAGCAGCAGGCCGTACACCAGCACCGCCCGGCTTCGCCGCACGTCACGCAACTGGTAGCGCAGGATCTTCACGGCGGCCGTCATGGCTGGCCCGCCCCGGCGAGCATCAGCGCGGCGATTGCACGCTCCAGCCTCGGCTCCCCAGCCTCAGTCGAGATCCGCGCGAGCGATCCTTCATAGCGCACCGCACCGTCGAGCAGCAGCAGCACGTCGTCGGCCAGCTCCTCCAGCTCGGCGATGACATGGGAAGTCACGATCACCGTGGCGCCGCCATCCCGCGCCGAGCGCACCTTTTCCTTGAGGACCCCGGCGGCGACCGGATCGAGCCCCGCCGTCGGTTCATCGAGAATCAGCACGCGGGGCCGGAAGAGGAATGCGAGCGCCGCGTTCAGCTTCTGTCGCGTGCCGCCGGACAGCGTGCGCAGCGGCTTGTCAAACGCCGAGCCCAGCTGAAAGCTCCGGAAGAGCTCATCATCCACATCGAGGCCGGGCCCGCGGAGGTCGGTGATCATCCGGGTTACCTCATAGGCGGTGAGGTGGCCGGGAAAGCTGGGGGCCTGCGGCATGTAGCCCAGCTCGCGGCGGTAGTTGCCCGCCAGATCCGCCGCCTCGTCCCCGATGAATATCCGGCCGGCGGTGGGGCGCACCAGGCCAAGCACGCACTTGAGCAGCGTGGTCTTGCCGGCCGCATTGGGGCCGATGAGTGCGGTGGTACGTCCGGGCTGGAACGTGGCGCTCACGCCGCGCAGCACCGTGGTATGCGCGAATCGCTTGATGAGCTGCTCCACCCGCACCGGCGTGCCGTGGTCAGGCACCAGGCTGAGGCCATGCCGGTTGAGCGGCAGCGCGGAGGCCATCATGGCTGCCACCGCATGGCCGG
>DASSTP010000297.1:0-9124 GCA_035707845.1 Gemmatimonadales bacterium
TATCCCCCTTGCCCAGCGGCACGCTGGCCGTCCCCGGCGTCAGGTCCACCGCCGCGTCACCCGCCGCGAGGCTCAGCGTGATGATCTTGGCGCTCGCGTCCTTCTTCATCTGGACCTTGGGGTCCACCGCCACGTTCACGATCACCTTGCCGGGCTGCATGAACTCGATGCTCTGCACCTTGCCCAGTTCGTAGCCGGAAATCTTGACCGCCGACGCTTCCTTCAGGTTGCCGATGTTGGCGAACTGGATGTGGATCAGGTCGCCGGCGTTGAACGACTTGCCCCGGAGCCACATGGTGCCGGCCACGAAGATGACGATCGCCAGCAGCACGATGGTCCCGACGGTGACTTCACGCTTGTAGTGGAGATCCATTCATTCCGCCCGCTCGGCAAAGGTCGAGGCCTGGAAGTCCCGCTCCAGAAATTCGCGCACCTTGGGATCCTTCGAGGCCAGAAACTCTTCCTGGGTTCCTTCCATGACGATGCGCCCGTTACTGAGCAGCGCCAGCCGGTCCGCCACCCGGAACGCCCCGCGCACGTCGTGCGTCACCATCACGCTGGTGACGCCCAGCTCCTGGTCGAGCCGCTTCACCAGCCCATCGATGATGTCCGAGTTGACCGGGTCGAGTCCTGACGTCGGCTCATCATACAGCAGGTACTTGGGCTCGCCCACGATGGCGCGCGCAATCCCCACCCGCTTCCGCATCCCGCCTGACAGCTCGGCGGGGAACTTTTCCATCACGTCCGCCGGCAGGTTCACCAGCTCGATGCAGCGCGCCACCGCCTTCCGGGCGTAGTCCTCGTCGTCATACTTCGCGGTGTCGGAAATGCCGAGGCGCACATTCTCGAATACGTTGTCGGAATCGAACAGCGCACCGTTCTGGAATACGTAGCCGATCTTGTAGCGCAGCTGCCGCAGCTGGTCGCGGCGGAGCTTCGGCACCTCCAGCCCATCTACTATGACCTGGCCGCGATCGGGCTTGATCAGGCCGATGATGTGCTTGAGCAGGACACTCTTGCCCGTGCCTGACGGCCCCAGCAACGCGACGGTCTCGCCGTCGCCCACAGTGAAGTTGACGCCATCCAGCACGACCAGGTCGCCGAAGCGCTTGGAGACGTTCCTGAGCTCGATCATTGATGCAGCAGCAGCTTGGCCAGCAGGGTATCGAGCAGCAGGATCAGCACCGAGCTGCTCACCACCGCGCCGGTGGTGGCCCGGCCCACGCCCTCCGCGCCCTGCCCCGTGTTGAAGCCCATGTAGCAGGGAATGAAGGTGATCGACGCCGCAAAGAAGAATGCCTTGATCAGCGAGTAATACGCGTCGAACGGCCGGTAGAACGCCTGCGCCCCATAGGCAAAGTCGGCGTTGGTCACCGGCATCACCTGGCTCGCCGCCAGCCAGCCCGTCACCACGCCCACCACGTTGGCAAAGACCACCAGCACCGGGATCATCACCAGCCCCGCCACCACCTTGGGCACCAGCAGGTGCGACGCCGGCGAGCGTCCAAGGCTCTCCAGCGCGTCAATCTGCTCCGTGACGCGCATGGTGCCGATCTCGGCGGCGTAGCGTGCGCCGATACGTCCCGCGAGGATGAGCCCGGTGAGCACCGGTCCCAGTTCGAGGATGATGGACTGGGTGACCAGCGTCCCCACCACGAACCAGGGCAGGTTGCCCTGGAACTGGTACCCCGCCTGCAGCGCCGTCACCGCGCCGGCAAAGGACGAGACCAGCAGCACGATGAAGAGACTGCCGACCCCGATGTTCCACGCTTCATCCATGGCCCGCGGCAGCCAGATCTTCACTTCCCTGAGGCCGCGGAAGAACTCCCCGATCAGGATGCTGACCCGCCCCACATGCGCCATTCCGGTCAGGACGGCGCGCCCGGTCACCCGGCGGAGGTCGAATCGTTGAGTGGAAGGCGCCATGGGGTTGTATCTTGCCGAACCATGGCACGTAAGTCCAGTCTCCATGCGCCGCTAGGCGCGGCCACCTTTCGCCGCCGGCTGATGCGCTGGTTCCGCCGGCATGGGCGCGATCTGCCGTGGCGCCGGACCCGAAATCCGTACCATGTCCTGGTCTCGGAGGTCATGCTGCAGCAGACCCAGGTGTCGCGGGTCGAGGGCTACTACCAGCGCTTCCTCGAGACCTATCCCACCTTGCACCACCTGGCCTCGGCGCCCGCCCATGCCGTCCGCGAGAGCTGGGACGGGCTCGGCTACTACCGGCGCGCTGCCAACCTGCAGAAACTGGCACAGGAAGTGGTTGCGGAGCGGGACGGCATCATGCCGTCAGATCCCGGTGAGCTGCGGCGTCTGCCGGGCGTCGGGCGCTACACGGCGGGCGCGGTGGCGAGTTTCGCCTTCGAACGCCGAGCCGCCGCGGTGGACACCAATGTCGCGCGGGTAATCCGCCGCGCGTTCCATCCGCGCACCAGGAACGAGAAACGCCTCTGGCAAACCGCCGAGGCCCTGCTTCCCCGCCGGGGCCGGGATGCGTGGACCTTCAATCAGGCCATCATGGAGCTGGGCGCACTGGTCTGCACGGCACGAGTGGCGCGGTGTGGAGAGTGTCCCGTGAGGGGAGCGTGCAGGACGGGTCGTAAGTCGTGAGTCGTAAGTCGTAGGTCATAAGACTTATGCCTTACGACCTACGACTCCATGTGCACCCTCCCTCACCACCCGCGTCCCATCTCTCATGCCATCACCCTCCACCAACCCGGCCACCTGGGGACGCACCCGGACCAGGAGCATCGGCGGCTTCGCCATCACCGAGTTCACCCAGCCGCCTGACCGGCGGCTGCCGTGGCACGTGCATGACAACGCCAGCATCTGCTTCGTGCTGGCGGGATCCTATACGGAAAGAATCGGTACCACCGAGCATGAGTGCCCGCCCTCGTCGGTGGTGTTCAAGCCGGCGTCCGAACGGCACGCCGACCATTTCGGCGCCACCGGCGGCACCTGCCTGCTGATGGAGATCACCCCGGCCCGGATGGCAGCGATCGAGCAATCGTCGTCCTGGACCGCTCGGCCCCTGCTGGCACGCACGCCGCACCTCGCCGCCGCGGGGCAGCGGATCTACGGCGAGTTTGCCGCGGGAGACGCGCTCTCACCCCTCGTGGTGGAAGGGCTGATGCTCGAGATCCTGGGCGAAGCAGCCCGGGCGCACCGCCCCGGCGCCGTAGCCGCGCAGCCCGCCTGGCTCCGCCGTGTGCTGGAGCGACTCCATGATTGTCCCGCTGATTCCCTCACGCTGTCATCGCTCGCCCAGGAAGTTGGTGTCCACCCTGCCCACCTCGCCCGCACCTTCCGCCAGCACTGCCGGTGCTCGATCGGGGAGTACTTGCGCCGCCTGCGCATCGAGCATGCCTGCCAGGAACTGCAACGGACCGGCGCGCCGATCGCCGAGATTGCCCTGCGCGCCGGCTTCTTTGACCAGAGCCATTTCTCCAGGGTCTTCCGCCAGCAGACCGGCATGAGCCCCGCCCGCTTCCGCAGCGCCAGCCACGAAGCAACCCGGATACCGAAGCGCAACTGACGTCCTAGAGTGGCGCGGAGGGATGGAGTTAGAATGGCTGAGCGCTGCCCGCAACTGCCAACGCAGAGACGCGGAGGCGCAGAGAACGCAGAGCTTCAACACCACAAACAATCTGTTGATGCTTGCCGTGGGAGCCGGACGTTTGCCGGGCACGGAATCCCTCTGCGCTTCCTCCGCGTTCTCTGCGCCTCCGCGTTGGCAGTTGACGCCCGACGCTTGACGCTTGACCCCGACGAGGTAGGCATGCACAAGCAGTTCGCCTTGCTCACAATCATGCTTCTCGGCATGGGCGCGCCACACCATCATCTGATGCAGAAGAGCCATGACGCAACGCCTATGGCACCGCGCGACGGCCAGCACGACTTCGACTTCGAGTTCGGCACCTGGAAGACGCATCTCAGGCGGCTGCAGCATCCCTTGAGTGGCGACACCACTTGGCTCACCTACGAGGGCACGTCGGTGGTCCGGAAGATCTGGAATGGCAAGGCCAACATCGTCGAGCTCATCGCCGATGGCCCGGCCGGCCATCTCGAAGCCCTCTCCCTGCGCCTTTACAACCCCGAGTCCAGGCAGTGGGGCATCAACTCCGCCAGCAGCAGGTCGGGCACCATCAGCGTGCCCACCATCGGCGAGTTCAGGAACGGCCGAGGCGAGTTCTACGATCAAGAGATGTTCAACGGCAGGGCCATCCTGGTGCGCAACGTCTGGTCGGATATCACGTCCACCTCCTGCCGCTTCGAACAGGCCTTCTCCGACGACGGCGGCAGGACGTGGGAGGTCAACTGGGTGGCCGTCGATTCGCTGATCAGGCGCTGAGCGTTGTGCGCTAAGCGCATAGCGCATAGCGCATAGCTGACAACCTTGCCTCCTTCCGAGCTCGATGATGCGCTTCCGTGCGTTCGTCTTTTCGTGTGGAACATTGGTGACGATATCGGGCTGTTCCGACAGTACCGGTCCCTCCCCGATACCCGAGGCCAATGTGCTCGCCATCAGCCCGCGGCATCTCTGCCAGGTGAATAGCACCGGCACCGTCTGCTGGGGCCAGGGCACCGCGGGGCAACTGGGCGACGGCACCACCCAGTCGGCCGAAGCGCCCGTCACCGTGGCCGGTGCGCCGGCCTTCACCACTATCGCCGCCGGCTACACCCATACCTGCGCCCTCGATGCGCAGGGCGTCGCCTGGTGCTGGGGCTCCAATCTCGGCGGCGAACTGGGAACCGGAACCCTGGCGGATGAGAATTGCGGCGGCCTGCCCTGCCAGACTCGGCCTGTCCGGGTCTCCACCACCGAGCACTTCATCCAGCTCGCCGCCGGTAACGGATTCACCTGCGGCCTGGTTGCGTCCGGCGCCGTCCTCTGCTGGGGCTACAACGACAAGGGCCAGCTCGGCACCACTGTCGATGTCGAAACCTGCGGCGGGATCCGCTGCAGCAGGACACCGATTGCGTCAGGCCGCAGCGCAGACATCTACCGCAGAATCACGGCGGGACAGTCGCATCTCTGCGCCCTGAATGCGACGGGCGAGGCATGGTGCTGGGGCTATGACGGCCACACCGTGGATGGCGCGCACGTGCACATGTTCTCGCCCGAGCCCGCGCTCAACAGCGACACGCTGGAACTGACCTCCATTTCGTCGGGTGGCTACCACACCTGCGGCCTGCGCTCGAACGGCGAGGCATGGTGCTGGGGACTCGACGCCATCGGCGCCGGTCCCGACATCCTCGAGGCCGATCACCCGGTGCCGGTCGTGGGCAATCACCGCTTCCAGGCCGTCCGCGCCGGGCAGATCAGCACCTGCGGGCTGGAGAAGGATGGGCGGATCTTCTGCTGGGGTGCCAACAGCACGGGATCGGTGGGGGTGGACCCGGTCGGTTCCACGGTGCTGTTCGATTCGCCGCAGGAAATCAGCGGCAATCTTCGGTTCACCTCACTGAGCGGAGGCGGCGGCACCTTCTGCGGCGTGACCACCAGTGGCTCGCTCGCCTGCTGGGGACGAGGATCGGAGGGCCAGCTGCTGAATGGGACTCAGGACAGCGCCACGCCGGTGATCCTGAGCGTCGAGGGCTAAAGCTCTCAGCGCACAGCGCACAGCGCACAGCTCCCATGTGCATCCGCTCGTCCCGGCCGCGTCCACCCCGGCATGCGACCATTCCGTGCGTTCGTCCTCGCGTGGGCCACCTGCGCTGCAATTGCGGCCTGCTCCGATTCGTCCGGCCCGTCCGCACCCGACGGTCCAACAGGAATTCCCGATCCGCCGAAGCAGACACTGGCCCTCGGCGCCGCACACGTCTGCCAGATCGTCGGCGGTACAACGGCATGCTGGGGAAGTGGCGACCTGGGCCAGCTGGGCAACGGTGGGGGCTCGGCCACCGATGCGCGAGTCACCGTGACCGGCGGCCACGCCTTCACCAGCATCATCGCCGGCTCCACCCACACCTGTGCGCTGGATGATGCGGGCGACGCGTGGTGCTGGGGTTCCAATGCACAGGGCCAGCTCGGCACCGGAACGCTGGCTGACGAGCATTGCGGTGCCTTCGCCTGCCAGACCGAGCCGGCGCGGGTTGCCAGCGATGAACATTTCAAGCAGCTCACCGCCGGGCGCGACTTCACCTGCGGCCTGACCACTGCCGGTGCGGTGCGCTGCTGGGGCGCCAACGATGCACGCCAGCTCGGCACCAACACCGTCAGTGACACCTGCGAAGCGCTTCCCTGCAGCCACACACCAGTCGTCGCCGCCAGCGGCAAGACCTTCGTCGCCCTCAGCTCTGCCTTGAACTACCCCTGCGCACTCGACCAGCAGGGTGTGGTGTCGTGCTGGGGACTGAACCCCAACTCCCATCATTTCACCGACACGCCCGAAGTCATTGACGCCAGCCTGGCTTTCGGCCGCATTGCTGGCGGCGGCCTTCACGCCTGCGCGCTGGACCTCGACGGCGCTGCCTCGTGCTGGGGCATCGATGCGCTGGGCGCTGGCAGCGCCACGCTTGAAAGCGCCAGGCCGGTCGCCGTCACCGGCGGCCACACTTTCCAGGCGATCGCCTCAGGACGTTACAGCAGTTGCGGGGTGGATGAGGATGGCGCGGCATGGTGCTGGGGCGACAACACCGACGGCGCCACGGGCAACGAACCGGTGACGAGCGGAACCCGGTTTGACGATCCCGTGCGCGTGCTGGGCAACTTCCAGTTCAGGACTATCTCGGCGGGTGCTACCACCTACTGCGGGATCACCACGAGCGGCGCCACGGCCTGCTGGGGCCGGGGCACCGAAGGACAGCTGCTGAATGGCGGGACGGGAAGTACGGAGCCGGTGGTGGTGGATTAGGCGGGAGGACGGGAAGACGGGAGGACGGGAAGATCTGGCGGATTGAGCACTTCCCCTCCTCCCCTCCTCCCGTCTTCCCGTCTTCCCGTCTTCCCGTCTTCCCGCCTTCCCGCCTTCCCGTCTTCCCGCCTTCCCGCCTTAGGTCAACACTCCCGCCATCAGCGCCACCAGCCCCAGCGCCCCCGCCACCGACGACACCACCTTCAACCGCCGGCGGAGTTCATCGAAGTACGCGGCGTGGGGACCTTCGGGATCGAGCCGTGAAAGCCGCGACGCGATCGGCAGGCCGCCGAGCAGGACGATCAGCGCACCGAGGATCCCCGCGCCCTGCATCACCATGAGCCAGGAGCTGAGCGACGTCGTCATCGCGTTCATCAGCCGGACTGTGAGGATCAGCCCCGAGAACACCACCAGCAGTGCACCAGGCGCCACCAGCCGCTTCTGGATGGACGCCTGCGCGCGGGCCACCGCGCCCAGCCCGGCCCGGGCTTCCTTCCTCGCGGAAATCCCCGCCACCATCGCGGCCAATCCCCCACCGAGCCACATGGTGAAGCCGAGGAAGTGCAGCAGCAGCCAGAGATGGCTCACGCGCTGGCCTCCGAAAGGATTGCATCGTCAATCGGCTGCCGCCCCGCGAAGCCCGTTTCCATCTCGTGCCACGCAACGATCCGGGTTTCACCCAGTTGCCAGCAGAGATACACCGGCTCGTCGTTCCGGAGCGACGGAAAGTCCACCAGTCCCGACTCGAAGCCCTTGAACATGCAGCCGATCTCCTCCAGTTCGTGGAGGTAGCCGTCAATCCGCTCGGCCCGCTGGGCCACATCGGTGCGCACCGCCAGCATCTCCGCCGTCTCGCCCCCGGTGGGATCCGCCACCAGTGACAGCGCCTCATACCGTGAGACGCCTGCGCGCCACGCCGGATGCTCGGCGACGAGGTCGGCCACGATTCGGCTGACCAGCGGCAGCGTGCGCTCGGCCTCTTCCAGGGTGAATAGCCGGGTTGCCTGTGTCATCTCATTTCCATCCTGCGTCCCGCAGTGCCGCGCGCGTGGCCCGGTAGCCTTCATCGGCATACTGCCGCGCGAGGTCCATGCGGAACGTCACGTTCTTCTGCACATTCGGCCGCACGTACACCAGTCGGGGCCGGGTGACATCGCCGCGCCACAGTTCCAGCTCCAGCGCGCTGTTGGCCGCCATCAGGATGCCGGTGGCATCATTGTGCGCCCGGACCAGCGACGGGTACGGCGAGCCCGCCGACGCCAGCTCATCGAACCCGGGCCCGATATCTACCGCGAGCACCAGGTCAGGGTTCCCGGCCCGCGCCGGTTCGAGCGGCACCACGCCGCGCAACCCGCCGTCGGCCAGTCGGCGCCCGCCGATGCGCACTGGAGGAAAGAACACCGGCAGCGCGCAGGACGCCATGAGCGCGTCCACCAGTGAGACGTTCTCGCCGCCGTGCCCGAAGAGCACCAGCTCGCCGGTGTTCAGGTCCACCGCCGTCACCGTGAGCGGCAGCGTCAGCGCATCGAACGATTGGACGGGAAGGTACGCCTCGATGGCACGCCGAAGCGGTTCGGGCCGCATCAGCGCACTCACGTAGATGCCGCCGAGCGGCGCCAGCAAGCGCTTCGCAACGCCACGGCTCCCCGCCTCGACCAGTCGGGCCAGCACCTCATCGGTGTCGAGTCCCCCGCACAAGCCGGCCGCGATGACCGCGCCCATGGAGGTGCCGGTGTAGCGTTCCACCAGCAGCCCCACCTCGTTGAGCGCGCGGATGGCACCCACATGCGCCGCCGCCTTGGCGCCACCGCCCGAAAGCGCGGCCACCACTTTCATTGCTGCTTCATCCGCTCACGATGCCGCCGCGCCGCCTCGTAGCGCTCCCGTTCCTCTTCGGTCTCGGGAATCAGTCGTGGAACGCGCTTGGGTTTCCCGTGCTCATCGATCGCCACGAACACGCAATGCGCCACGTGCGTGAGCCGCCGCTCGCCGGTCGTGATGGTCTCGGCGTGCACGGTAACCGTGATGTCCATGGACGAATTGCCCACGTAGTCCACCGTGGCCGAGCAGGTCACCAGGTTGCCCAGGGGGATCCGCTCACGGAAGTCCACCCGGTCGATCGCGGCGGTGACCGCCGGGCCGCCGGCGTGCCGCATCGCCGCCACCGCCGCGGCCTGGTCCACCAGCGCCATCAGGTTCCCGCCGAAGAGATCACCCAGCACGTTCTGCATGTGCGGCATGACGAACGTGGTAATCTCGCCGCGGGA
>DASSTP010000298.1:0-21979 GCA_035707845.1 Gemmatimonadales bacterium
TTCCTCATCCTGAGGTCGCGCAGCGACCGAAGGATCTACTCATCTGGTTCGGGAGGTAGGCCAGCAGATCCTTCGCTGCGCGCAGGATGAGGAATCCTGCCGACACTCGGCGCACCGCGCACCGCGCACAGCTCACCGCTCTTGACCGCGGCCTGCCCGGCAGGTACTTTACACCGCCAAGTCCTTTGTGTTACCTGCCGCGCGGGAGCAATTCGGAATGGTCGGGAACAAGAGGCGACGATGGCCATTGATCCTGCTGGGCATTGCCGCCACGCTCTTCGTGGTGCTGGGCACGCTCTGGCGCTCGGCCATCAGCCGCAACCGGGCCAGGCCGGACGAGCCGTTCCGCATCGCCGGCAACCTCTATTACGTCGGTGGGGCGGGCGTTGCGTCCTTCCTGCTCACCGGCCCCGCCGGCCACGTCCTCATCGACGGCGGCTATCCCGAATCCGCCCCCGGCATCATCGCCAACATCGCGCGGCTGGGCTTCAGCATTCGCGACGTGAAGGTGCTGCTCAATACCCACGCCCACAATGATCACGCGGGCGGCCTGCGTGACCTGCAGGTAGCATCCGGCGCGGCGCTCTGGGTGAGCAGCGGCGATGCCGAGGTCATGGCCGCTGGCCGGAACTCGGCCGATCCCGCACTTGGCCCGCTGCGCCACCTCGGGCTCCTCGGCGCCGGCCGGTTTCCAGCCCCGCGCATTGATCACCGGTTCAGCGATGGCGACACGGTGCGCGTTGGCCCGATCACGCTCATTGCGCACGTGACCGCTGGCCATACCCGCGGCTGCACCTCCTGGTCATTTCCGGTGCACGACGGTGACCGCGACCTGCTTGCCGTGGACATCTGCAGTCTCACGCTCTTTCCGTTTGTGTCC
This sequence comes from Gemmatimonadales bacterium, assembly GCA_035707845.1. GTDB lineage: Bacteria > Gemmatimonadota > Gemmatimonadetes > Gemmatimonadales > GWC2-71-9 > CAMLHP01. Next base: position 881 of record DASSTP010000298.1, read on the forward strand.
CTGGTCGAGCCGGAGTCCTATCCCGGCATCCGCGCCGACTACGAGCGCAGCTTCCAGACGCTCCGGAGTCTCCCGGCCGACATCTTCCTGGCCTCGCACTCGGAGATGTTCGACCTGCATCGCAAGCGCCAGGCGCTCAAGACGGCAGCCAACTCATCGAATCCCTTCATCGATCACGCGGGATACCTGGCGTATATCGACCGATCGGAACAGAGGTTTCGTGCGCAGCTGGCGAAGCAGGAGAGTGGGTCGTGAGTCATGGGTCGTGCGTCATGAGTCGTGAGTCATGAGTCACGCGACCCACGACCCACGGCCCGTGACTCTCCTTCGACGTATCCGCGGCGCGATCGGCACCGGTCTCACCTGGGCCCTCGCGTGGGCTATTGGCGGCGTCCTGATCGGAGTTGCGAGCAATGTGCTGCCGTTCCTGCCGTGGGACGCTTTCTTCAAGGTCTTCGATGCGCCGTTGCCGGCGCTTGCCGTGCCGGGCTTCATCGCCGGGGTGCACTTTTCGATTGTATTGGGGCTCGTGGCGCACCGCCGCCGGTTCAGCGAGTTATCGGTGTCGAGGTTTGCCCTGCTGGGTGCGCTGGGAGGATTGGTGCTGAGCCTGGTGCCGGCGGTCATGGTGCTGCTGGGGCTGGCGACGATGGCGGAAGGTGCCTTGGGTCTCTGGACGCTGACCGCCATCATCGCGGCGCCGCTGGCGCTGATGAGTGCGGCATCGGCATCCGGTTCACTGGTACTGGCCCGCATGGCGGAGGGGCCGGCGGAGCTGGAGGCAGGCGAAGATCAGGAGCTGCTGTCGTAAGTCGTAGGTCGTATGTCATAAGACATATGACTTACGACTTACGACCATTAACCTCCACTGCCTCCCGCACCAGCGCCTTGAACGCAGCCGCATCCACCGTCTCGCCCTCGTGGATATCGATCGCTCGGCGCGTGTTTCCTTCGAGACTTGCATTGAACAGCCCGGCGGGATCCTTGAGCGACGCGCCCTTGGCAAAAGTCAGCTTGACGACGGACTTGTAGGTCTCGCCGGTGCAGATGATCCCGTCGTGCGACCAGACCGGCACGCCACGCCACTTCCATTCTTCCACGACGCCTGGGTCCGCTTCCCTGATGAGCTGGCGCATCCGGCTCAGCGTCTTCCCGCGCCAATCACCCAGCTCGGCGATGCGCTGGTCGATCAGCTGAGATGCTGATGGTCCGGTGGATGGTGTGGTCTTCTTCATCGTATCCTCTGAGAGCTGCGAGCTGCGAGCTGCGAGCTGCGAGCTGCATGCCCCATGCCCCAAGCCCCATGCCTCTGGACCCGCTCCAGCAGCTCCGCCAGCTTCCCGCCCATCATCTTCCAGCCATAGCGGGCGCCGGCCACGTTGCGCTTCTGGTCCGGCTTGAAGCCGGACTGCACGATCATGAGGCGCGTGCCGGAAGGATCGGGGGCCCCGGACGAATCCGGAGCGCTCTGCGATTCTCTGCGCCCACTGCGTCTCTGCGTTGAGAAGGCTCGGCTGGAACGACCAGCAGCCCGCAGCCAGCGACGCCTTTCACTCCGGTGCGAAGGTCGAGCTGCTCACCGGTTTCAGTTCGCCCCGGAGGATCTGGACGACCATCGCCCTTACCTCGTCATAGCCGGGCTGCTTCCGAAAGAACGCGTAGGTCGCGTGCGATCGACTTCCATAATAATCGAGGTGGTACAGTCGCTCGTCGGGCCGGATGTCGCCTGACTCGCGGGCAGCCTCAGTCGTAAGGTCATAGCTGCCCAGCGAGAAGCGCGCGGTGTCGCGCCCATCGGGCCCAAGCAGGTAGAAGGTCAGGAAGACCATCCGGTCTCCCTGTGGTGCGAACGTCTGGAAGGCCATGACCTGCCGGCCCTCGATGACGGCCTGCTCCCGGCAAAAACTCTCCGCCTCGAGGAGCTCGGGGTTGTGCGACAGGCTACGATGCTTGAGGAGACCTGCCAGCGAAGAGTCTCGGCGTGCGGTGTCGGCGAGCGCCTGGTAGGTCTGGATCAGCTTGGCTTCGACATGCCAGTCGGTGGAATCCTGGGCATGGTACGACTTCCATGCAGCCAGCGCCTGCGCCGGTTCATTGAGCATGGCGTGCCAGACGCCCAGGTTCCAGAGAGCGTTCAGGACCGTAGAATCCTGCCGCAGCAGCGAGTCCGCCATGGCGATGGCGGTGGGCAGGTCGGAACGCTCCGCGGCTGCCACGGAACCGTGCATCAGCCGTTCCAGGTCGGGAGAGGGCTGTTGCTGGCAGGCTGCCCGCTGCGCGAGGATGAGCCCCGCTGCGAGCGCAAGAGTGATGGATCGCATGAGGCTCAATGTGAGAAACCGCGAAATATCCCATCCGGATCTGCATTCTCGGCAAACTCGGCGTAATCCATGTTGGCGATGGAGAGATTGTTCTCCACTCCCCACAGCTCGCCGGGAATGACCCGGAAGGTGCGGCCCGGTTGGTCGAAGAGGTCCACGACCACAATCGGGCGCTCGGGATGGTTCAGCGTGACGTGGTCCACCAGAAAGACGTACGGCGGAGTCCCACCTGTCGCGGCCTGGGATACCAGCCACTCGACCGGCAATCCATCATAGGCCGGGTCACTGACACACTCGATATTCGCGCCGAATCCTTCCTCGCTCGGCTCTCGCATCGCCGAGCAGAGGGAGGCCCACGCGGCGTCATCCGAGAAGTCCGTCCGCAGCACCAGCGAGTGTGCTGTGTCAGGGAGCGGTTTCATGGAAGCCCCAAGCCCCAAGCCCCAAGCCCCAAGCCCCAAGCCCTAAGCCCTTTCCCCTGGTTCCCAGAGTTCCACCTTGTTCCCATCCGGATCCATGATCCAGGCAAAGGAGCCGTTCTCATCCGATTCCGGTCCCTTGAGGATCTCGACGCCCGCGGCCCTCAGGCCGGCGAGCAGCTCCTCGAGGTTATCGACGCGGTAGTTGATCATGAAGGACGAATCACTTGGCGCGAACCACTTGCTGTCCCGGCCCGCCACGTGCCAGACGGTTGCGCCTGTCTCGCTCCCCGGGTCGTCGGCCCAGCGCAGCACGAAACCGCCCCACGGTTCCGGCGTCATGCCCAGGTGCTTCTGGTACCACGCCGCCAGCGCGGCATGGTCGCCCCTGCTCTTGAAGAACACGCCGCCGATGCCGGTGACTCGTGCCATGGATGCTCCTTGGTGGTCGTAAGTCGCAAGTCGTGCGACGTATGACTTAAGACCGTTTCGCCCGGCAGGCAAGTTGCTGGTTGCGGGCTGCTGCCATCGGGAGCGCATCAGGGCGCCGCGGTCTTCATGGCGCGGAACCGCACGCGAACGGAGACGGTCGCTGCCTTCATCGGCTCCACTTCACTGTGCGGGTGACGGCTGCAGACTCCGCTCCCCTGGGCTTCTCCTTGGAGCTCATTATCGGTCACCGTGACCAGGGTGAGCGTCCCGTCGAAGTCTTTCTGGCCGTAATCATTGGCGTAGCAGTCCAGCTCGTCCGCCTGGGCGGCGCCAAGCTGCATGACGAAGCCACCGGTCACCATGGATGGATTGTCATAGGGGCAACCGGGAAAGACCGTCGCCGCATCGAAGGAGAAGACCGTCGGTTGGGTGGGCACCGCGCACAGGTCGAAGGCCGCGCCGTCAAGGGCATCGAAATCATCGAATATGTTGAGCGTCACGCGATTCCACCCGACGAATGGCGGAGTACCGAGCTCCTGGTACGTCGCACCCATCCCCTCGAAGCTGCGTTTCACGTCCCCGGTCACCAGCACCTGGTACTCACCCGGCTCGAGCTGACGAGTGAAGTCGAGGCCGCCCGACGGATCGGTGCTTCCGCATCCGGCGATCGTGACGAGCGCCGCCAAGACCCCACACACACTAGTGCATTTCATCGGCCCCTCCATCATGGGCTGGTCACTCGGCCCGTACGGGTAGACGGGAGGGCGCCCAGGCCACGCGCAGCCCTCCGGGGTATGCAGCTGGGTATGCTCTCCAATGCTGCCCGGAATGCTGGCGGAGGCCAGTCAAGCAACTGTCAAGTGGAAGTCGGGCGTCAGAACTCTGGCGCCAGGCGCTCGACGCCCCGACGCCTCTCCTCACGGCCGCCACGCCGGGCTGGTGCCATTTTCAATGATGCGGCCGCGCTGGCTGCCATCACTGCTGATCCACTCGATGGTACTTCCATTCGCGAACGCGATGGTCTGGCCATCGGGTGACCAGGTCGGGTGGGCAAGGCCGCTGGTCGTCGTCAGGCGGCTGAGACCCGACCCGTCCGCATTCATCACCGCGATCGCACTCGAGCTGCACGTGTCCCAGGACCACGAAGGGCACTCCACGAGGGCGAGCCGCTGGCCATCAGGGGACCAGGCCGGCTGGTATTGCTGGTCAGGATTCGGTGTCGCGGGTGTATGCTGCCGCAGCGCGGTTGGCCCGGATCCGTCGGGGGAGACCACCCAGGCATCGAACCAGAAGTCGAACATGTTCCAGTCGCTGATGAACGCGATGCGCGACCCGTCGGGAGACCATGCTGCATCGGTCAGGTAGCCCCGCCGCGGGAAGAACGTGATCGGCGTGGTGCCGTCATCAGCCGCCCGCACCTTGCACAGGTCCCAGTCCCCGTCTCCAAAGCAGGCAAACGCGATCCATTCGCCGTCGGGCGACCAGGTGGGCGTGGCCCGGGCGTCTTGTGCACGCAAGCTGGCGCGCCGGATCAGGTTCGCCCCATCGGCGTCCATGATGTAGAGGCCTGGCGTCCCGTCGCCACGCACAAAGGCGATGCGACTCCCATCGGAAGACCAGGCAGGGTTGGCGTCGGCGGGGCCGGCGGACAGCTGGACCAGCCCGGTGCCGTCGGTGTTGGCCCGGTAGATCTTTCCATCGCGCACGAACGCAATCTGGCCGGCCTGGGGCGGCGGGGCGTTGGGGGCTTCCGGGTTGGGAACGTTGGTGTAGAGCCCTTCCTCGAGCCCGGCATCCTGCAGCGGCCGGCAGAGCGCCACGCCCAGGTAGCCATTCAGAAGGAAGTACCCGTACCCCTCGCCACACCATTCCGCGGCCTCGATACCGTCAAAGTCCATGATGATCACGCCGCCCGGCTCGACGGCCCATCCGCCCCAGCTACCTGCGAAGCTCCACCGTCCGCTGAGGGTTCGCTGGCCGCTGTTGCTGTCCTCGATGTAGGCAAACGTTCCATCCGCGTGGATCTCGTAGCGGGAGTGGCGCCCGGGATCGCTCTCGGGGCTCACCCGCGCATACGTCCCGCTCCGGTCCGGTGCAGTGCCCGCCGATGCGTTCACCAGCCTGGTGGCATGCCCCGCCGCCCCGTGGTTGTCGGTCACGGTGAGCGCCACGGTGAAGACCTCGCCCGGCGTATCGTACGTGTGAGATGGATTCGCGTCGGTGCTGGAGTGCGCATCGCCGAAATCCCATACACGCGACACCACCGAGTCGCCGGCATCCGGATCGGTACTCTTGTCCGTGAAGTTGCACACCCGGGCGGCACAGCGGACGGAGAAGTCGGCCGTCGGCGGAAGATTGCCACCGGCGGACGGCAGGCTGTCATCACCCTGCCGCACGGTGACTTCCCTGGAGGCGGTCACCGCCGCGCCGTCGTTGTCGGTGACGACCACGGTCACCGTGAACGCTCCGCCGGGGATGGCGTAGCTGTGAGTCGGGCTCGCGTCGGTGCTGGTGCTGCCGTCGCCGAAACTCCAGGCGTAGGCGGCAATGGCGCCGTCCTGGTCGGTACTGGTGTTCTCGAACGAGCACGCGAGCTGGCTGCAATGGGGCGTGAAGGCCGCGAGCGGCGGCGCGTTCGACGGTTCGGTGCCGCTGCACGCGATGGCCATCGTGGTCGCGATGCAGCTCAATGCCGACCAGGAGTGGAGGCGCGTCATGGGTCGGGCTCCTTCAGGACAGTCCGCAGTCGGTGAACTCCGCCGGTTCGAAGATCGTGGGTGCGGCGCCGGTCGGCAGCAGCAACGTGCCGCGAAGCACCAGGTCATGTCCGCTCTCGTTCCAGGCCGAGTGGACCATGTCGCCCTCGACGAATGCATCACCGGTTTCATACGCGTGCTCTTCGCACGACCCGGCGTGGTAGATCGTCACCGCTGAGCCGGCATCTCCGGTCACGACCACGATCGCGGGACCGGGATGGGTGTGCCACCGGATGCCAGCGGAGGCAGGGCTGCCGTTCACCAGGCCGTCGCCATCGCCATCCAGCTTGATGACAACTGAGACGACGTCCATCGGCCGGGTCGGGTGGGTCTGGATCCTCACGCCGGGATCCAGCGTGCCGCGAGCGGCGCCATCCACCGGGATGGTGGACGTGACCAGCGCGTCCAGGCCGGCGTCGCGCGCTTCGGCCTGCGCGGCGGGACCCACGTTCTCGTTGCATGCCACCGAAACGGCGCCGCCAAGCACGACGGCGAGTCCGATGAGCGTCCGAAGTTGAAGCATGTGAAATCTCCGGTAGGAGTTGGGTGCCGTCAGGGGGAGCGGCACCCGGGCGCGATGCGGCCAGCGACAGTGTGGGGCTGGACAGTGTGTCCGCCTGCCAGCATCATCGTCCCCTACCGGGCATTACACCGAACGTGCCGGAGCGGGGCCACTGAGGAGGGAGCGATGGTGGACAACGATGTCTCCACCCTGGTCGAGGCGGTCGCTTCCGGGGACCAGCAGGCCCTGGATGCGCTGTTCCCGCTGGTGTACGAGGAGTTGAACCGGCTGGCGCACCAGCAGCGCCGGCGGTGGGATGGCGACTTCACCCTCACCACCACGGCGCTGGTCCACGAGGCATACCTGAAGCTTGCCGGCCAGCGGCAGCTGCCTACCGCGAGCCGGGCCCACTTTCTTGCCATCGCCTCGAAGGCCATGCGCCATATCCTGTGCAACTACGCGCGCGACCGGCGCCGGCAGAAGCGCGGCGGCGGCCAGCCCCACCTGTCGCTCGAGCAGACAGAGGTTGCGGAAGGGTCAACGCTTGACCTGGCTCCCGATCAGGCGGACCGGCTGGCCGGGCTGGACGAGGCCATGCGCCGGTTCGAGGGCATCGCCGGGCGACAATGCCGGGTGGTGGAGTGCCGCTTCTTCGGTGGAATGAGCGTTGAGGAGACTGCCGCCGCCCTCGGCATGTCTCCCCGCAGCGTCAAGCGGGACTGGGCCTTCGCCCGAGCGTGGCTCCTCCGGGAAATGCAGCTCACGTTGGGTAGTGAAGCCTGAGGCTGTTGCTCACAGGAATATCATGGGCGCCATGCTGGAAAGGTGCCGCCTGGAATCATGGGGATTGGCGTCGCGATGCTGCCGTCTGCCGGGAGCCACGCGATTCCACTTTCCGACGGTGTCCAGAACAGGAAGGCGATCCGGCTGCCATCCGGAGACCACGCCGGCTCGGCTGCGTCCTGGTCCGCAGCCAGCTCCACAGGATCTCCCCCGCCCAGGTTCACGATCAACAATCTGCCGCAACTGGTGGGCTCGCACATGGTGAAGGCGAGCCGCGCACCATCCGGTGACCAGGTCGGCGCCCCGATCCCGCCACCTGCATCGCTCACGAGCGTCCTGGGCGCCGTCCCGTCCGCGTGCATCACTTTCAGCGCACCGACCAGATTCGCCTCGATGTCCGTAACGTCGGCGAATGCGATCTGCGTCCCGTCGGGCGACCAGGCCGGGTCGTATGCATGTTCCGCGACCAATACCGGCGGTGCACCATTCGGTTCGGCACTCATCAGGTAAACACCAGCGGGACCCATGACAGCAAGTTGCTGACCGTCGGCCGACCAGGACGGATTGGAGAAACCGTCTTCGCGAAGCACGACGTTCGAGCCATCGGCATCCATCAGGTAGAGCGCCACGTGGCTCGTGTCCAGCGCCCAGTCGTAGCGGTTGACGGTGAACGCGATCTTCTGGCCGTTCGGGGACCATGCCGCGTCGGACGGCCACGACTCGACCGCTCCCGCGAGTGGGTCGGCCGTGTAGAGGCGAGTCTTGACCCCATTGACCAGGGAGAAGAGATCGGGTCCAGACGTGAAGAGGAGATCGCGCCCACGGCAGCGATCGTCGCAGGCGAAGGCGTCAAAGAACACTGACTTGCCAGCAACTGAAGTGGTCACGACCTGAGCGCCGGCGGCGCCGAGGGTCCAGGTTCCAGAGCTTGCGATACCAGACGAATCCGTCCGTGCGGTGGCGCCGACGAGCGTGCCGGCTCCCGCGATGACGGTATAAATGACCTCAACGTCGGGAACCGGGTTGCCGAATCGGTCGCTCAGCTTCAGCCGCAGGGGAATCGGCAAGGCAGTCCCGGCCGGCCCGGACTGATCGTTTCCGGCCACGATTTCGGCGGTCGCCGGCGCTCCGGCGCTTGGCACCGCCGTGAACACGACGTTGGCCGCTCCCGTCGCGGCGGCAGTGAGCGTCTGGGGCCGGGCGTCGGTCCCGAGCGTCCAGCCTCCCGGTGACGCGAGGCCCGCAGTATCCGTTCGTTGAACCGCAACTGCGACCGTGCCGCCATTCGACGCCGAGAAGCGGACCTCGCGTCCCGGCGCCGGCTTGCCATCAAGCGTCAGCCGCACCACTGGAATGGTGCCGATCGAGATTCCCACCGTGCCCCTGAGCGTCGTGTCCGTAATTGCTTCCAGGCGAAGGCCCGCCACAGGCTGCTCCGGCTGCTCCGGCTGCTCGGGTTCCGTCGAATTGCAGCCGATCAGCAGGGCAGAGAAGATCACTGCCTCTGCCGCTGTCCAGCATGTCAGCCGATTGATCCTGTGCATAGCTACCCCGCCGGTTGATGGCCTCGGTCTCGAGAGGGCCTCTTGAGGATTTGGGGCCCCTGCTGTAGCGTCGAGCCAGACCGTTCATCACCTGTTACACCGATTCCCCTTTTGCGGGGCCACGGATGGCACTGACGCGGGCGGAGCGAGTGGCGGCCCTGTTCGACCAGGCGCTCGACGTGTCGGCGTCAGCGCGCCCGGCGTTCCTGCAGGCGGCGTGCGGTGACGATGGTGAGCTGTACCGGGAGCTGTCGTCGCTGCTCGCGGCGCATGCGTCGGCCGACGCGTTCTTCGACAGCCTCGCCGAGGACGTGATCGCGCCCGCCTCCGCGGCGGTGGTCGCGCGTGGGCGTGCCGACGTCCCGGCAGAGCTCGCGTCATCCCTCGAAGGCCGCTACCGGATCGAGCGGGAACTTGGCGGCGGCTCATTGAGCCGGGTGTTCCTGGCCGAGGAACTCGGGCTCGAGCGGCAGGTGGTGATCAAGATGCTGCCGCCCGAGCTGGCGGCGACGGTGAGCGGAGAGCGATTCCGCCGTGAAATCCAGCTGGCGGCCCAGCTGCAGCATCCGCATATCGTGCCGCTGCTGAGCGCGGACGCGGGCGGCCATCTCCTCTACTACATCATGCCGTATGTCGCGGGGGAGTCACTTCGCATGCGACTCCGGCGCGATGGGGCGATTCCGGTCGCCGACGCGTCCCGGATCTGGCGGGACCTGCTTGACGCGCTGGCCTACGCCCATGCCCACGGCGTGGTCCATCGGGACGTCAAGCCCGGCAACGTTCTCCTCAGCGGGCGCAATGCCCTGATCGCCGATTTCGGCATTGCCCGCGCGCTCGAGGCCGCCGGCGAAGCGGACGTCACCGCTCCCGGTCACGCGATCGGCACGCCGGCGTACATGGCGCCCGAGCAGATTGACGGAGGCCCCTCGGCCGATCATCGCGTGGATCTCTATGCTTCCGCCTTGGTGATGTACGAAATGCTGGAGGGGCGCCTTCCATTCAGCGGGGACTCGCCGGGCGCCGTGGCGCGGGCGCGCCTCGCCGACGAGCCCGCGCCGATCACGCGGGCCGAGTGCCCACCCGCGCTGGCCGCCATTGTCCTGCATTGTCTGGCACGGGAACCCGGAAGCCGCCCGGCGAGCGCCGAGGCCGTGCTGGGCCAACTTGATTCGCTGGCGGGCGGGCTGGCTGCAGGCAGGGGACGATCACCGCGGCGGCGTCTGATCACCATCGGGTTCGGTGCCGTCCTCCTCTCGGGTGCGGCGCTGGGCGCACGATATCTGGAACGCGGCCGAGGCGCTGCGCCTGCCGGCGTCACGTCCGCGCCGTCGCTCGCGGTGCTTCCGCTCGCCAACCTCAGTCCCGAACCGGGCGACGCGGCGCTGGCTGACGGGATGACCGAGGAGCTGATCGCCGTCCTGAGCCAGGGCGGCACGCTGCGGGTCGTTGCCAGCACGTCCGTGCGCGCACTCCAGGACCGGCAGCTCGAGGTGCGCCAGATCGCCGAGAGCCTGCGGGTCTCGCATGTGCTTGAAGGTGCGTTTCAGAAGATCGGCTCGAAAGTGCGGATGCAGCTGCGACTGGTGGACGCCCGCGATGGCTCGACCCGCTGGTCAGAGACATATGACCGGGCCATCGGCGACATCTTCGCGATGCAGGATGACATCGCCCGTGCGGTGGCGAACGAGCTCGGTGTGCGGATGGCACTCACGGGAACCGTCGCCGGGACGCACCAGCGCCCGACTCCCAGCGTCGCTGCGTACGAGCTGTATCTCCGCGGGAAGGAGAACGCGCTGTTGCGATCGTCGGCGGGCCGCCGCCAGGGCATCGACTATCTCCAGCGCGCCATCGCCCTTGATTCCAACTTTGCCGCGGCACACGCCGCGCTGGTATGGATCTATCTCAACGAAACCGGCACCAGTCCGGGCGATCACCTTGTTCTGGCCAGGCGGGCAGAGGCAGAGGCGCTCAAGGCCATCGCACTGGACGACACGCTGGCCGATGCCTACTCGGCGCTCGGCTGGACCCGCCTGCCGCTGGACCTGCCTGCCGCCGAGATCGCTTTCAAGCGGGCCGTGGGCATCGATCCCGCGGCGCATCGCGGATATGAAGGACTGGCGCGGTTCTACATGCTGGCCCGACGCCCGGCGGAGCAGCTGGCGGCAGCCGAACGTGGGCTGGCGATTGATCCCTATTCGGTCGCGGCCAATCGCGAGATGGCGCTGGCGCTGAGCACCAACGGCCGCTGTGATGAGGCGCTGGCGCTGCTGCGCCCGCTCAAGGACCTGAAGCCGCCCGCTGCCGTGGCCGGCGTGATCCGGGGTCAGTGTTACGCCAGCAAACAGATGTGGCCCGAAGCGATCGCCGAGCTGCGGTGGGCCATGGAGACGACCGAGGCCCGGGCCGCGCTCGGGCTCCTCGGCTATGTGCTGGGCCGCAGCGGCCAGCGCGCGGAGGCGCAGGCCATCCTGTCGGATCTCCTGGCCGGGCGGAAGCAGAGTCACGGGGCCTTCGGCATTGCCCTCGTGTATGCCGGCCTCCGCGATTACGACCACGCGTTTGCGTGGCTCGAGAAGGCGGTCCAGGAAGGCTCCGTCCGGGTCTACATCATGGATCCGCTCTTCGCGGATCTCCAGCGGGATCCGCGCTTTGACCGGCTCTTTCCTCAGGGCGGGGTCTCCTGAGCGGCGCGAGTCAGAAACGGTAGCGCGCCGCCAGCTGCAGCTGGAACGCCGACTCCGCCGGCACCGTCTCCCACTTTGCAAATGCCGGGTCGAATCGGAAGACGGGCCGCGAGTCACCGGCGGCATCAGTGGCCTGGCCGACATGCTGCAAAACCCTCGGCCGCGCCAGCCGGTAGCGACCCCAGCCATCACTCAGCATGTTGAGCAGGTTGAAGGCGTCCACTTCCAGCTCCACCACCTGACGGCCGACCGGGATGCCCTGCCTGATGGACGCGACCGTCGTATGGGTCCATGGTTCCCGGCAGCTGTTGCGCGCCGCGATCCGGCCGCGCTGGCGGCGGAGACAGGGCGTCTGCTCGAGAAACTGCTCGAAGGCGGCGGCCTGCCGTGCCACCGTCACCGTCTCGAGGGCGCCGGACGCCTCGCGGGTGAACGACTCGAACACCATCTCGCTGGTGTCGAATGCACTGCGCGGGACGTAGATCGGGTCGTTGGTGTTGGAGCCGTCCGCATTGAGGTCGCCGCGCCTGGAGGTGCCGGTGGCGAGGTAAGTGAAGGGACTTCCCGATTCACCTACATAATAGAATGCGAACGCGGTGGGCCAGCGCTTCCACGGTGCCGTCCAGGTGAGCGCGGCGACGATACGATGGGGCAGGTCGTTGAGCGAGATCCCGAGCGTCGAGTCGTCGTGCCGGCCCGAGAGCGCGCGCGCATCCGACCACATCGCGAAGCCGGTGGTATTGACCCGGCTGGGCGACTGCACATCGCGGGTTCGTGAATACGTATATGCCACGCTGGCGCCGATACCGCCGGCAAGCCATCGCTCGACCCGGCCCGTGAGCTGGTACGAATAGTTCCTTGAGGTGTTCTGGAGCTCGATGACTTCCGAGTAGGTGGAGCGCAGTGCGGGTGTCGCGACGCCACTGGCGCTGATGGTGCCGTAGAGCACCCGCCCGAAGCGATCCACTGACTGGGGACCTTCGAGGTTGAGGTTCACCCACTTGAAATCGGAGAGGTATCGGCTGAGCAACCCCTCCACACTGGCCAGCAGGCCGCCGGGAAGCTCGCGCTCGTAACCCAGCGAGGTGCGGAGCGTTCGCGCCATCCGCAGGTTCGGATCGAGCAGGTCGACATCGCCGAAGGGTCGTGCGGCGAGCGGGGCACCGGTGGCGCACTGATCCGGTGCCGAGCGATAGTCGGGCACGAAGGCCGGCGGCAGGCCCGCGTCAGTCGGAAGAAACCCACAGGTGAGGACGCCGATACCCTCTCCGTGATTGGACAGCGCGGGCACGTACCACGCCAGGGGCGGTCGGCCGGTGAACAGCCCGATGCCGCCGCGGATTTGCTCACGTCGTGCCGCAGACCGGTCCCAGGTGAAGCCCAGGCGCGGGGAGAACTCCACCCGCTGACGCGGCAGCTGGTCGGTGCGCCGGCCGAAGAGGGAATCGATGTCGGCGTTGTAGGGGGCGTGCCCGTCAATCGCGAGAAGATCGGCACGAACGCCGGTCGTGATGGCGAGCCGCTCGCTCAGGTGCCACTCGTCACCCAGGTAGGCGGAATACTGGCCGCCCCGGAGCGGCTGGCTCTCGCTGCCGAAATCCTTGCGAAGCTCGAACCGGATGGGCGTGCCGGCGGCCAACGCATCGAGGTTACTGAAGGTCCAGGTTCCGTACCCGCCAAGGACGCCGCCGCGCAGCACCCGGAACCGCTCGACCTGGATGCCGGCCGCGAGCAGGTGACGCCGAGCCCAGGGGAGACTGAGTTCGTCGCCGATGGTGAACGAGCGGCCCCGGCCGAAGGGGCCCTGGGCCAGGGCGGGGCTGCCGGCCACGGCCAGCAGTGAATCACCCTGGGTCCCGGGCACCAGCACTCGCACCAGGGGCTGCCGCATTTCCGGCACCTGGTCGGTGTGGTCCCAGCCCAGCGAGACGAGCAGCGCATTGTGCCCGCTGCGATCGCGCCTGAAATCGGTGTGGAACTGCAGCGCGGCGACGTCGACGCCAAGATCGCTCGCAAAGCGGTAGCTCGAGAGGGCAAACGTATCGACCGCAGCTCGCGAGAACTGCTGTTCCCGCGTGCGTGCCGAGGTGACGAACGCCAGGATGCGGCTGTTCCAGGCGGGCATCGCCGCATCCACCCGGGCAAAGAGATTGATCAGCGGCGTGTCATTTTCCAGGAAGCCGGCGGAGCCGGGCGTGAGTCCGTAGCTGTCGTGCATGATTCCCTGCAGCCGGGCCACATCAGCCTCATTCACGGGGACGGGCGGCAGCTGCCCGGACGGCTGGCCCAGGTACGGTCCGGCGGCCGGCTCCGAGAGATGCTGGATCTCGGTTGCGACGAAAAAGTGCACCCGATCCTTCAGGATCGGCCCGCCGAGCGAAAAGCCGAGCTGCAAGCGGTCATACGGACTGGGCACTGCATCGAGACCGTCGCGCGTGAGCCGGTCATTGCGCCAGTAGCCGAACGTCGAGCCGCGGAACTCGTTGGTCCCGGACTGGGTGACCGTATTCACCAGGGCGCCGGCAAAGCTTCCGTAGCGCACGTCGTATGGTGCCACCAGCACCTGGTACTCCTTCACGGCATCGAGCGGGATCGACTTTCCGACGCTCGCCGCGGCGGAGACGCCGCCGTTGACGAACCGCTCGCTGGCGCCGTTCACGAGAAAGCTGTTGAAGCGGAAGTTGGCGCCCGCGCCGCTCACGCCGATCCGCCCGCCGCCAAGCTTGGTCGAGACGTAAGGCGCGAGGGTGACGAAGTCCTGGAAGTTCCGGTTGAGGGTGGGCAGGCGTTGGACCAGCGCTTCGGGAATGGTGGTGCCCGGGACACCGGGCCGGAGCGAGGTCGTGTCGCGGACCTCAATCGGCTGGAGCTCGATGGCCGCGGCCTCGAGCACCATCGCAACGCTGAGGGCCTCGCCGAGGGTGAGGCGCAGCGGGGCGCTGCGCTGTGGCACGAACCCGATCTGCCGCACTTCGATCAGGTAGGGGCCGCCGGGATCGAGTCCCTGGACCAGGAAGCGCCCGCGGACAACCTGTGCCTGTACGACGAAGCCGGTCACGGTGTTGATGACGCGAACTGTGCCGCCATCGAGGTCCTGTCCCTCGGCGCTCCGCACGCTGCCGCGCACCGCGCCGGTCGTCAGGCCCTGCGCGAATGCGGGCGAAGCCAGGGGCGACAACGACAGCAGCAATGCCGAGGCGAGCGCCAGGAATCTCATGACGCTAAGGTACGGCGGGCCGTGAGGGATGGCGAGATGGGCGTCCGTCGCCGAGCGCTCAGCGCTTCGCGCCCGGCGCATACCGCAGCACCACCGCATCCGCACCCAGCTCCCGCCGGCTCATCTGCGCCACCGTCCGGCGGCGCGCTGCCCTCGCCTATCGGGTCATCAGCTCCAGACTCGACGGACAGTAAGCATTGGGTACATAGTAGCCGCTGACCCAGCGCGTGCAGCCGCCTGTGTAGGTCGATGGAGGCGAGCCCGGCACTATCGGGCCCTCCAGTGTGGCGGCGTAGAGATGACCGGTGGCGTCCCGATATGTAAGCCGGGCGGTCGCCGTGCCACCGCGACTGCGGTGGCCGTCCTGTGCGACGAAGCCGACGTCCCAGTCACCGTACCATTCCCGAATGAGCGGGACATCCTGCATCTGCGGGACAGAAAGGTCGCGAGCCCAGAGTCTGGGAAATGGAGATGCTATCCCAGGCAGCGTAAGCATCTCGAAGCCGACGATGCTGAGACCGGTCCCACCCGCGGAATCAGCCACGACGAGCTGTGGACTGTATTCCCACTGCGTTGGAGAACGCTCGATTTCGAGGACTTCGAACGACCGGACCACAATGCGCTGCTCAGTATCCGGCACAACGGCGACAATGGTTAACGGCCCTGACGTCCCGACCCGCCCTGTGGCGTCGGTAACCGACACGCTCAATGTGCGAGCCCCGGCCGAGAGCCGCGGAAACGAGTGCAGGATGGCGTCACCGCTGAAGCTCGTGGCGTCGCCGAAAATGACGCTGCCGTTCGCGGAACCGTCATCCACGGTCATCTCGATCTCCGACAAACCGTTCGGAGCCCCAACGTGCAGCGCGACTGTCAGGTAATCGGTGGCGACGGTGTCACCGGGGGCCGGACTCAGGATGCTGACCGTGGGCGGCAGCGTGTCGAGAGGTGGATCGCCCCCTGTCGTATCGGCCACGGCCCCACCCGTCGTGAAGTCCGTGGCTACGGGCGCGGCGAGCGGATCGCCGCCGGCGTCGCGGGCTGTCGTGTCAACGCGCAGCTGGTAGTCACTCTGCGCCTGCAGGAGCTCCGCCGGCACGAACGTGGCCTGCAGCACGACGCCGTTCGTCGTCACCGTCTTCACCACTCCTGGCACCGGCGCGCCGCCGGCGGTGAGTCTCACCGCTCCGCCCAGCGTGGCGCTGTCCATCGGTTCGCTGAACACCACCTGAATCAGGTAGTTGAGCGCCACATCACGCTTGTGCGGTGGTGGCGTTGTACGCACCACCACGGGACGAGTTCTGGGTGCGACTCGCATTCGATAGCTCATTTTCGCTGCGGCCGTGGTGCCCTGGACCTGGATCAGGAGCGTGTCACCGGCCTCGGCTGCGATCGGAATCGGATCGAAGCCGCCGTCGACGATGAGCGTCGTGACACTCGAACCGCTATCAGTGCTCGTGGAAATCATGGCCGACGTCGCGTCGGGAATGGCACCGGGCGGCAATGAAACGTATGCCATCGACGACACCGCTGATGCTCCGAGCCGCATCCCATTCGGCATGACGGCAGCAGACACGGTCTGTGCCGCGACCGCGTTTGAGACGACGAAGGGCCCCGGATCCAGCTTGGTCGGCGGGCTCGGCTGGGACGGCGTGGCGAGGTCGCCTCCGCAACCAAGTGCAAGCGCGAGCAGGGGCGCCGCCGCCGCGGTGATCCACAGTCGGTCGCAGCGGGTGGCCCGGAACCATTCCATCTTGACATTCAGCATGTCTCTCTCGCTTCGATGCAGGACTCGCTTGGATACGGTCAACACCTGCCGGCTTGCTCAGCATCTAGCGTCCACCTGCCACCACGAACCCGGCCCAGAGGTAGGGATCGGCGGTGGCCCGGTCGTTGATGAGTGATCGCTGCGCCAGCGCGAGCGCACGTGTCGGGTCGGGCCAGCCGGCGTATGCGCGATAGAATTGTTCCATCAAGCGTGCCGTAGCGTTGTCCTGCACCGCCCACAGCGATGCCATGACGTGATGGGCGCCGGCATAGAGAAAGGCGCGGGTGAGCCCCACCCAGTCGTCGCCCGCCGGCACGTCGCCGATGGCGCCGGAGCCCAGTCCGGTCTGGCACGCGCTCAGCACCACGAGGTCGGCGGAGAGCCGCATGCCGAACACTTCGTGGACCTCGAGCTGGCCGTCCTCGGGCGCCCCTGCGTCCCGCGCAAGTTCGAGGAACGAGAACATCGGGTTCTGCTTGTTCAGGATGCCATAGGTGGCCAGATGGATGATGCGGCGGCCGGAGGCTTCGCGACGCAGCGCGGCCTCGCTTGCGTCCCGCCCCACCAGCGAATGCACATCGCGGCCCAGGATGTGTGCGACGGCCGCGACTTCGCCTCGCGATGCCGGAAGCAGGTCCGGCCTCGGCGCCATGGCCAGTACCCCAGCCGAGGCTGCGGCGTACTGGCGATCACCCAGGGCCAGCCAGACGGATGCCGACGGTGTCAGCGACAACTCGTAGCGTTCGATCAGGTAGCGCGCGGGCGTGCCGTCCGAGAGCAGGGCGGCGAACGGCAGGTAGTTGAGTTCGGCATGCGGCACGATGATGAGCCGGCGCTTGCCCGCCAGCAGGCCGCTCGCCTCGATCGGCGTCACCAGCTCGCGGTGGAGTTGCTGCAGGGGAGCGCGCCAGAGCGCGGGTCCGTGTCCCGTCGCCGGCAACAGCGCGGCTCGTGCGAAATCGATGAGGCGAGCGAGGTCACCGCGCGACGCGTCAATCGCGACGGTGGCGAGCGTGTCCCTGGTGATGACGAAGGCGACCGTGCCGTTGTCGCCGGTGAGATACTCGATGAACGCCTCATCCCGGGACAGGTGTCGCGCCACATCGGTCCATGCGGCCGGTGACGGCGTCAGCAATCCGTTGTGGCGTGGAGCGCGCTCCCGGATCTCCAGCATCAGGTCAGCGTACGACTCCTGGGCCTGGAGCAGGGCTTCCCGGGACACCGCGCTCTCCCGGGATAGATCGGGGCCGCGAGTCCCATTGCGTTCGGTGACGCCCTCGAGCGTCCGGGTGAGCCCACTGATGTGGCGCCTGAGGTCCTGCTCGCGTGCCACCAGCGCCGGCGCCGTGTCGGTGGCGATCACCCGGCCTTCGCCGAGCAGCTCGAGCAACTCCGCCGCGCGGGCGCGTTCGCTCACCACAAACGCCGAGTCTGTGTGCCCGCGGGTGCGCTCGAGCAGCGCCGCCTCGACGTAGATGTCGCGCTTGTCAGCGAGGTACCCCGAGCGACGCTCTGGCAGGGTGAGCGAACGTCCCGCGCGCTCCGCATCCGCGATCGCCTTGCGGTACTCAGCGGCGGCGGCGTCCTTCAGCCCGCGATCACGCCGCACCGCAGCGAGGCCGGCGTGGAGTTGCCAGGTGACGTCGGGCGCAACACGGTCACCTACCCGCTGAAGTCCCGATCGATAGAGCGAGTCCGCGGCGGCCCGGCGCCCGGCGCCCATCTCGAGCGCGCCCTGCTCGCCCAGCGCAGCGCCACTGGCGACCGGATCGCCCAGCCGCGCCAGGTCGCGCGCCGCGCGCGCCAGCTCCGATCGCGCCGTGACGGTGTCGCCGCGCTGGAGATTGGCTGCGCCAATCCACAGGCGTGTGATTGCCGCGCTGCGGGCATCACCCGCGGCCTGCTCGGCCGCGAGCGCGATGCCGAATTGCTCCAGAGCGCGGGGGGCGTTGTCCTGCTCCAGCGCGAGGATCCCCTCGCCCTTGGACGCTTCGGCCTCGGCGCTTCGATCACCCGCCTGGCGCGCCAGGAGCCGAGCTTGTGCGTAGAGCCTGCCGGCTTCAGGGTACCGATTCAATTGCACGGCGAGATCGGCGCGCGCCAGGGCAAGCGCACTCCGCTCATCAGGCGCGACATCGGCGTGATCTGCCTCCCGGCGCGCCGCATCGAGCTGGTCCCACGCGCCCTGCAAGTCGCCCTGGGCGGCACGAGCCGCAGCCCATTGCCGCTGCACCGCCACGGCGGCGCCCGGCGGACCGGTGCGACGATAGATCAGCAGGGCCGAGCGAAAATGCCGCTGCGCCGCGGTGTAGTCGCCGCGTCGCACGCCGATTTCACCCAGGGAGCGTTCGCCGTCAGCGAGGTCGGCCCACAATCGCAGCCGCTGCCACACCGCTACGGCGTCCCGCTGCAACCGCTCGGCGCGTTCAAAGTCGCCTGACAGCATGGCAAGAGCGGCAAGGTTGGTCTGGTTGATTGCGACGGCATCGTCCCGGCCATCCGCCCGGTTGAGTGCCAGTGCCTGCTCGAGCTGCCGCCGCGCGCCGTCGAAGTCGCCTGCGCTACGTGACAGCCCCGCCAGATTGTTGTAATCCGAGGCCTGGCCCCGTGAATCGCCGATCAGGCGCCGCAATTCCACCGCTCGCTCGTAGTAGCGGGTTGCCGCGCCGAGGTCGCCCTGCTCCTCACTCAGGCCGGCGAGCTCGGCTGTCGCGTTGCCTTCGACGCGAATGTCACCCACGGAGGCTGCCAGGTGCTGCGCGGTTGCGAGCGCGGCTCCCGCGCTGTCTGCCTCCCCATCGCGCGCGAAGCCCGCCCCGATATTGCCGAGCGCCGCCGCCATGCCGGCAGTGTCCGCGATTGCCCGTGATGTGCCGTACGCCCTCCGCCAGATGGCGATTGCTGCCGCGGCTCCATCCTGGCCGAATGCCCGATTGCCCTCGCGCCGAAGGCTGTCGGCCATGACGCGCTCGCGCCGCTGCCGGGGAGACCACGAGGCGAAGCGACCTGCCTCACGCACCAGGTAGTTGTCGCTCCATGCAATCGCGTAGGCCGCGGCCAGCCGCTGGACCACGGCCAGCTCCTGGTCCGCGTCTGCTGCCGCGCTCGCAGCCGCGCGCTTCAGCGCGGCGGTGAATGCGTCGCGAATCTCGAGCGGCCGGCGACGAATTTCCCGCGCCAGTGCCGAGTCCGCCAGGTGCCGCGCCAACGCTTGCAAGGAGTCGGGGTCGCTGGGGGAAACGATCCGGAAGGGGATGAGCTCTGAGGCGGTCCAGCGGTCCCACCCGGTCCGGGCCTCGACCTTCCAGTAGTACGTCACAGCAGGGGCAAGTCCCACTGTGTCGGGCAGGGCCACTGTGGTATCCTGCGTTTCCTGCTCGAACAGCACGCGTCCATCGTCACGGAAGAGCGTGAGCCGGTACCGGTCGGCACCGATGACGGAACTCCATTCGAATGCCGACGCTTCTGCAACGTCACCATCAGGTAGCAGCAGGGCGGGAGCATCTGCCGCCGTGAGCGTGGGACCACGGTGATCCAGTGGCCGCTCAGGTGCGGGGGACCGTACCATCAGCACGAGCAAGGCGACAGCGGCAACTGCGCCCGCCACGGCAAGGACGCGCCGCCCCGGGCGTCCGGGTACTGCTTCCAGCCGGCGCACCTCTGCCGCGACCGCAGGATCCGAGAGCAGCTCGAGGAGCCCGACGAGGTTCCCGCGACAGGAGGCGCAACTCGCGAGGTGGTCAGCGGCCCGGGCGGCCTCGGGCCCACGCATCCCCTCTGCGGCGAAGCGGGAAATCGTCACTTCGTCCAGGCAATCGCCAGCAAGGCGATCGGGTAGCGCTGTCGTGGCGTGGAGCAGCCGCCGGGTTTCAGTCACACTCTCCCGACACTGCGCGCAGCTCGGCAGGTGCTCGGCGATCGACGGATCGTGATCCGCTTCGTCGAGCGCGTGGAGCAGGACAGCGGTCGGGGTCAGGCAGGATCGGGCCACGGCAGTCCGGGGTCGAGGTCGCGGGGCGATAACGAACAGCGTCAGGACATACGGACACGGGGCGCGCAATTACTCGCTAGAAGTCGACCGCGCTCAGTCCTTCCTTCTGGAACCGGGCGCGCAGCTGCGCCAGGGTGCGCGAGACGCGGTTGTAGACCGCCTTGGCGTTGGGCCACCCGACCAGTCGCGCCACCTCAGCCGCCGGCATCCGTTCCACTACGAAGAGCTCCAGCGCCAGGCGCAGGTCGGGCGGGCAGTCCGCCAGCGCCGCCTCCAGGCGCTGTGCCAGTTCGGCGCTCTCGGCGGGGTCGCGAGTGGAACTGTCGACGGCTGGCGGTGGAGCGGCCGGGGCGGCCCGGCGCGACGTGACCGCCCTGGGACATGGGGCAGTCAGATGAATCGCGCGTACTTCCCGGAGAAAGGCGGGGAAGCTGGCGGGCGCATCGGCGCGGTCGCGGATGCGTTCGTAGGCATCACGGTAGGGGTATCCTTGGATACACACTACCGCGTAGATCGCCTGGTGGAGCGGGGTGAGATGGGGCGGGACGGCGTGGCGTGGGCGTCCATCCCGGGCTCGAAGCCAGTCGATGGTGATGTTGCGGACGACCGCCACCACCCACGTGGCTGCGCTGGCCCGTGATGCGTCCGTATCGGAGTATCGACGCAGCCGGGCGAAGTCGTCCAG
>DASSTP010000299.1:0-5200 GCA_035707845.1 Gemmatimonadales bacterium
GGGCGATCTCGTGAGCTCGGCGGACTACCCGCGCATCAACCGCCTGCTCAAGGCGTAAGGAGCCAGCATGCCTCGCGTAAAGAGCGGTGTCGCGCACCACGCCCGCAAGAAGAAGATCATGAACGCCGCCCAGGGTGCACGCGGCGGCCGGAGCAAGCTCTACAAGTCGGCCAAGGAAAACGTCGAGCGCGGCCTGCGCTACGCCTACCGCGACCGCCGCAAGAAGAAGAGCGAGTTCCGGGCCCTCTGGATCACCCGCATCAACGCCGCCGCCCGGCTCCACGGGCTGAGCTACAGTCGGCTGATGGCCGGGCTCAAGAAGGCGGGCGTCGAGGTCAACCGGAAGGTCCTGGCCGACCTCGCCGTGCATGACGCCGACGCGTTCGGGAAGATCGCGGAGATGGCGCTCGGCGCCGAGCGCTAAGCGCTGAGCGCTAAGCGCTGAGCGCATGCCAACCGGCATCCCCGAGCTCGACTCGCTCCTCGCACGCCTCCCGGGCATCGCCAGCATGGATGCCCGGGCGCTCGAGGCGGAGCACACCGCCATCCTCGGCCGCAAGGCGGGTGCGCTTACGGCGCTCGCCCGCAGCATTCCCACCCTGCCGCCGGAACAGCGGCGCACTGTCGGCGCCGCCCTGAACCAGGCCAAGGCGGCCATCGAGGCCGCCTTCGAGGAGCGCCGCAGCGCCCTGGCCGGCGAGGCCAGGCGCCAGCAGGCCGCCGAGGTGGACCTTACCATGCCGGCGCGGCACCGCTGGACCGGCAGCCTGCATCTCGTCACCCGCACCATCAACGACATCTGCAGCATCTTCCGCGAGCTCGGTTTCGTGATCGCCGTCGGTCCGGAAGTCGAGAGCGAGTGGTACAACTTCTTCTCGCTCAATTTCCCGGCCAACCATCCCGCGCTCGACCTGCACGACACATTGTACCTCGACCTGCCCCCGGAGCCGGGCGAGCACGGTGGCCGCCTGCTGCTGCGCACCCATACCTCGCCGGTGCAGATCCGGAGCCTGATCGGCCAGCCCCTGCCCGTGCGCGCGCTCATGCCGGGGATGGTCTACCGGAAGGACCCGTTCGATCCCTCGCACGCGCCGGCCTTCCAGCAGCTCGAAGGGCTGGCGGTGGATGAGGGGATTTCGTTCGTGGATCTCAAGGCCACGCTGGTGCACTTTGCCCAGCGGTTCTTCAGCGCCGATACCCGCACCCGTTTCCGGCCCTCCTATTTCCCGTTCACGGAACCCTCGGCGGAGATGGATGTCGAATGCCAGCTCTGTCACGGCAGCGGCTGCGGCGCGTGCAAGGGCACGGGGTGGATGGAAATCCTGGGGTGCGGCATGGTGCACCCGCGCGTGCTGGAGAACTGCGGCGTGGATGCCGAGCGCTATACCGGCTGGGCCTTTGGCATGGGCCCCGGCCGGATCACCATGAACCGCTACGGCATCACCGACATTCGCCACCTTTATGACGGCGACATGCGCCTCCTCGAGCAACTGGCGGAGACGACATGAACATTTCCCGCCGCTGGCTGGAAGATTTTCTTCGTCGGCCACTCGAGGCGCAGGACGTCGCCGAGCGGCTCGCCATGCTGGGCGCGCCGGTCGATGCCATCGAACCAGTGCATGCCGGCCTGGGCGAGATCGTCGTCGCATTGGTCGAAGCGGTGGGCCCCCATCCCGACGCCGACCGGCTGCGGCTCTGCCTGGTGAACGATGGCAGTCCGGAGCGGAAGCACGTCGTGTGCGGCGCGCCCAACGTTACCGCAGGGCACCGCTATCCCTTCATTCGCGTGGGAAGCACGCTGCCCGGCGGGCTCAAGATCGAGAAGCGGAAGATCCGCGGCCAGGTGAGCGAGGGCATGCTCTGTTCCGCACGCGAGCTGGAACTGGGCCAGGAGCACGGTGGCATCCTCGAGCTGACGGTCGATGCCGCGCCAGGAACGCCACTGCTCGACGTGCTGCCGCTCGCCGACGACCGGTTCGTGGTGGACGTGACGCCCAACCGGCCGGACCTGCTGGGCCACAAGGGCGTCGCGCGCGAGCTCGCGGCGTCACTCGGCGTGCCCTTCCGCTTGCCGGAGTTGCCGGGCGCAGATCCCATGGCACCGCCGCCGAGCCGCCGAGTGAACGAGCCGACGAACACTGGCGGCGTCCGCGTGAGCATCGACGACCCCGACGGCTGCGCCCGTTTTCACGGCGCCGTCATCCGGGGCTTGATGGTGGGCCCTTCTCCCGAGTGGCTTCGCCGGCGGCTGGAGTCGGTGGGTGCGCGCAGCATCAACAACGTCGTGGACGCCACCAACTACGTGATGCTGGAGCACGCCCAGCCCACCCACGCCTACGACCTGAACAAGCTTCGCGGCCCCGCCGTCGTCGCGCGGCGCGCCCGCGATGGCGAACGGCTGACGACGCTCGATGGCGTGGACCGCACGCTCGACGGTTCGATGACGATCATCGCCGACGCGGAGGGACCCATCGGCGTTGCGGGCGTGATGGGCGGTGCAGGCAGCGAGGTCGATGCTGCGACCACCGATGTCTTTCTGGAGTGCGCCTGGTTCGAGCCGGCCCAGGTCCGGCGGACCCGCCGCGCGCTGGGGCTCAGCACCGACGCGAGCTACCGGTTCGAGCGGGGCGTCGATCTCTGGGGCGCGCCCGAGGCATTCCAACGGCTCATCACGCTTGTGCTTGCTCTCGCCGGCGGCACTATTGACGGTGAGCCGGTCGATCTCTGGCCCCGGGTATCCCACCCGCCGCGCATCTTTCTCCGGCTCGATCGCGTGGCCCAGGTGCTGGGCCAGCCGCTGGACCAGCGTACGGTCGAGCGCCATCTCGTCGCCATTGGCGCCACCTGCGTGGCCAAGCCGGAGGAGCGCCGCATCGCGGTGGACGTTCCCGGCTGGCGACCCGATCTTGTGGAAGAGATCGACCTGATCGAGGAAGTCGCCCGGATGCACGGCTACGGCGCATTTCCCGCCGGGCTGCGCGCCTTCCGCACCGGTGCCAAGGCGGATGCACCGGAAATCGCCACGATGGCGCGGGTGCGCCGGTCCATGGCCGATCAGGGCCTGCACGAGGTGATCACCCTGCCGCTCGTGGCTCCGGACAGCAGCAACAGCGTCACGCTCCTCAATCCGCTTTCCGCGGAGGAGAGCCAAATGCGCGGCGCCATCCTGCCGTCGCTCCGCCGGCAGGCGGAACGAAACTGGGCGGCACAGGTGCGAGACATTCGCCTGTTCGAGGTGGGAACCGTCTTTGCCGCCGGAGCCGGCTCAGGCCGGCCCACCGAACGGATGCATCTGGCCGCGGCCGTCTCAGGCGGGCGTGAGCCCGGGCACTGGTCCGGTGCCGCTCCGGACGTCGATCGCTGGGATCTCAAGGGACTCTTTGAGGCAGCGGTGCGATCGGCGCAGCCCAGCGCCACGATCCGCCCGGCTGACGACGGCTGGGAGGCGATCGATGTCCAGGGCGAGCCCTGCGGCTGGGCCCGGCCACTCGAAGCGGACGCGCCGCCCTGGGCAGCGCCGCTCTTCGGCATGGAGGTCGTGGTGGACACGGCGGCGCCGCAGGCGCGGCCGGTCTTCGTGCCGCTGCCCGCGACGCCGGCCTCGGATCGCGACGTGACGCTCCTGGTGCCCGATGGCGTCAGCAGTGCGGCGATCGTCTCGGCGTTCGCCCAATCCGGTGTCGCCATGCTAGAATCCGTGACGATCGTCAATGAATACCGGGGCCCGCGCGTCGCCGCCGGCAGCCGGAGCGTGACTGCGCGGCTGCGCTTCCGGGCACCGGACCGCACCCTGGAGTCGGCTGAAGTGGACCGCGCCGAAGTCCGGCTGCTCAGCGCCCTCGAGCGGGCGACGGGAGTTCGGCGACGGGAACAGTGACCCGCGGAGGCACCGTGGCATATGCGTACGAACGGCCGGACCTCAAGGCCGTTGATGAAGTCGAGACGCTGGTGCGGCACCTGCTCGATGAACTGGGGGCCTGGCGCCGGCGCTGCCTCAAGGCGGAAGCAGAACTGCAGCAGCTGCAGCAGGCGTCCGGTGGCACCGGCGGTCCCACGCCCCGCGCCACCCGCGACCGTGTCGTGCAGCTCGAAACCGAGAACCAGGCACTCCGCCACCGGGTGGATGCCGCGCGGGAGCGGGTTCAGTCGCTGGTGGGGCGCCTCTCGTTCCTCGAGGAGCAGGCAGGAGGGACCGCATGAGCAGCCAGCGCAGCGC
This sequence comes from Gemmatimonadales bacterium, assembly GCA_035707845.1. Taxonomy (GTDB): domain Bacteria; phylum Gemmatimonadota; class Gemmatimonadetes; order Gemmatimonadales; family GWC2-71-9; genus CAMLHP01. The sequence goes on from DASSTP010000299.1 coordinate 4,217, forward strand.
CGTGCGCGTGGTCATCGGTGGCGAGGAATTGTCGGTCCGCTCCGACCTGCCGCCGGAATACACCCGTGAAGTCGCGGCCTACCTCGATGCGGCGCTCAAGCGCGTCAAGGACTCGATGCCGTCGGTCGAGAGTCACAAGGCCGCCATCCTCGCAGCCCTGGCCATCACCGATGAGCTGTTCCAGGCCCGGCGCGGCGACCGGGAAATCGCGGGTCGCCTGACGACCCTCGCCGAGGACGTCGCCCGGCTCTTGCCGCCCGCCAAGCGCGGCAACCGGGCCGCGCGCCCGCCCGCCATCTGAATTCGCTGTTCCCGGGAGATCGTTGATGAACCCGACCATGCTCATGACGATCGGCGCCGCGCTGCTGGTGGGGATCCTCGCCGGTGTGGTCGTCGTGTCTATCTATGCCGCGCGCCAGCGCCGCAGCGCGGAAGGCATCCTCAACCGGGCCAACGCCGACGCTGAGTCGGCGCGCTCGGGCGCGGCTCGTGAGGCGGAGCGGCTCCGCGCCGAGGCGGCGCTCGCGGCCAAGGCCGACGCGCTCAAGCTCCGCGATGAGGCCGAAAAGGAACTGGGCCGCCGCCGCGAGGAGTTCGAACGGCTCGAGCGCCGCATCGAGAACCAGGGCAGGGAACTGGACCAGAAGCTGGAAGAGATCCGGCAGCGTGAGCGCGAGTTCGGCCGCAAGCAGGAGGCCTTTGCCCAGCGGGAGGAGCAGCTGCACGAGCGCACCGCCGGCATCGACCGGCTGGAAGAGCAGCAGCGGCAGCGGCTCGAGCGGATCGCCGGGCTGACCGCCGACGAAGCTCGCCGTGAGGTGATGCAGCGGGTGGAGGACGAGGCCCGTGGCCAGGCCAGCGCGCTGGCCCGCGACATCAAGGAGCAGGCCCGGCGGTCCGCCGACCGGGAGGCGCGCCGGATCATCGCCATGGCAGCGCAGCGGCTCGCGGCCGAGCACACCTCGGAAACGACGGTCAGCACGG
>DASSTP010000300.1:0-14583 GCA_035707845.1 Gemmatimonadales bacterium
CGACGGTCGACGGTCTACAGTCTACCCGCGTCCCAAGCCCCAAGCCCCAAGCCACGAGATTCTGTCCGTCTTCCCGCCGGTCGGTCCGTCCGGCTATATTTCCCAGCTATTCCCGAACCCAGGGAGCGGGCTTGGCGTACAGCATGACCGGCTACGGCGCCGCCGAGGGGCAGACTGCCCGCGGCACGCTGCGGATCGAGATTCGCACCGTCAACCACCGTTTCCTGAACGTCGCCCTCAAGCTGCCGTCGGAATTGCAGCCGCTCGAGGCGGAATTGCGCGAGGCCCTGCGGCAGGAGTTCGAGCGGGGCCATGTGGCGGTGTCGGCCCGCTGGCTGGGGAGCGACGAGGGCGTGCCACGGGTCACGGTGGACCTGGATCATGCCCGCCAGGTGGCCCTGGCCCTGCGGGACCTGCAGTCCGCGCTCGGCCTGAGCGGCGAACTCGACCTCGCGCTGGTGGCACGGCAGCCCGACGTGCTCACGCGCAACGCTGCCGTGTTCGAGCCCCCCGCGTGGGAGGAGATCGCGCCGATTCTCGCTGCGGCGGCCGAGGCATGCCGCGTCATGCGCGACCGGGAAGGTGCGGCCCTGGCGCAGGACATCCTGCAGCGCCTCGATCGGCTCGACGCCACGGCCGGCGAGATTGCCGAACTGGCGCCGGCGCGGCTCCTGCGCGAGCGGGACCGGCTCCGGAAGGCGGTGGCCGATCTGCTGGATGGACGGGTCATGGATGAGACTCGGCTGGCCCAGGAAATTGCGGTGAATGCCGATCGCATCGACATCACGGAGGAGCTGGTGCGCTTCCGGACCCATACGTCGGCCTGCCGCGAGACCATGGGCAGCGCGGAACCGGTCGGCAAGCGGCTGGGCTTCCTGGCGCAGGAAATGGGACGTGAGGTGAACACCATCGGCTCCAAGGCCAACGACGCGGACATCGCTCGGCTGGTCATCGGCATGAAGGGCGAGCTGGAAAAGATTCGCGAGCAGCTCGAGAACCTGGAGTGAAGCCGTTCCTCCTGGTGCTCTCATCCCCGTCGGGCGGCGGCAAGACAACCATTGCCCGCTCGCTGCTCGACGGCCGCGACGAGCTGGGCTACTCGGTGTCGGCTACCACGCGGCCGCTGCGTGGCGGCGAAGTGGATGGCAGGGACTACCACTTCCTGACCCGCGACGAATTCCAGCGGCGGATCGATGCGGGCGCCTTTGTGGAGTGGGCCGAATACGGCGGCAACCTCTACGGCACCCTGTGGAGTGAAGTGGAAATGCTGTTCAGCGCCAACCGGATTCCGGTGCTGGACATCGACATCCAGGGCGCCCAGCAGATCCGGGCTGCCATGCCCGAGGCCGTGCTCGTGTTCGTGATGCCGCCGTCGGCCGCGATCCTGGCCGACCGGCTGAAGCAGCGCAATACCGAGGCAGGGGAGCGCATCCGGCAGCGGCTCGACGTCGCGGCGCTCGAGGTCGAGGCCATCCCGGCGTACGACTACGTCGTGGAGAACGACAACCTGGTGGGCGCCGTGTCCATGGTGGCTTCCATCATCGATGCGGAACTGCATCGCACGAGCCGGCAGCCGGACCTGGCGGCGCAGATCGAGCGCTTTCAGCGCGATGTGCGTGACGAAGCAAGAAGGATTTAGCGTCGAGCGTCATGCGTCGGGCGTCCAACGCCTGACGTGCGACACCAGACGCCCGACGCAACACCCAAGGAGCACCCATGCGAATCGTTACCCCGAAGGAAGTGGCAGCCAAGGCAGGCAACAAGTACCTGGGGGTCCTCGTGGCCGCCCGCTTTGCCCGATATCTGAACGAGTTTCCCCAGGGTCATGAAGCGGTGAGCGGTGAGGAAAAACTCACCACGCTCTCGCTCGAGGCCCTGGCGGATGGCGACCTGAATTACAAGCTGGTCCGGCGCCGCCGCTCCGAGGCCTGACACCGGTGTGGACCGGCCGGCGCGTCGTCCTGGGCGTGTCGGGCGGGATCGCATGCTACAAGAGCTGCATCCTTGCCCGGCGGCTGACCGAGGCGGGCGCCGGGGTTGATGTCGTGATGACCCGCGCCGCTCAGGAGTTCGTGCGGCCGGTGACCTTCGAGGCACTCACGGGGCGCCCTGTCCTGACTTCCCTCTGGGAGCCGGGCCGGGCGCTTTCGCATGTCCGCCTGGGACAGGACGCGGATCTCATCATCATTGCCCCGGCCACCGCGCACGTCATCGCCCGCTATGCCCAGGGCCTGGCTGACGATTTTCTCACCTCGCTGCTGCTGGCCTCGACCGCGCCCGTCCTCCTGGCTCCGGCGATGAATGACGAAATGTTCGGGGCGGAGGCGACCCGCGCGAACCTGGCGCGGCTGCGCGAGCGAGCCACCATCGTGGGACCAGCCACGGGTGCACTGGCCGAGGGGCCCAGCGACCGGCCTGGGCGGATGAGCGAGCCTGAGGCGATCCTGGCACACGCCGAGCGGCTCATGCGACGGCGCGCCAGCCGTCTGGACGGCAAACGTATTATCGTGACTGCAGGGCCGACGCGTGAATCGCTCGATCCGGTGCGGGTCATCACCAACCGGTCGAGCGGGCGCATGGGTTTCGCGCTCGCGGCGGCAGCCTGGACCCGCGGTGCCGACGTGCTGCTCATCAGCGGTCCCTCCGCGCTGGCAGCGCCGGAAGGCGTGGAAGTGATGCAGGTGGAATCCACCGCGGACCTGGCCGCGGCGGTCGAGGCAGCGCTGCCAGATGCCGACGTGCTGGTCATGGCGGCCGCGCCGGCGGACTTCCGGCCGGCACGGGCCGGGAATGTCAAGATGCCGAGAAGTCAAGGTGAGGTGAGCCTGGCGATGGAGCCAACGCCAGACGTGCTCGCCTCGACCGCAGGATGCCGGAAGCCGGGTGCGATCATCGTCGGCTTTGCGCTGGAGACGGGCAACCCGCTGGCGCGGGCGCGGGAAAAGCTGGCTCGCAAGCAGCTGGACCTGATCGTGGTGAATGACGCGCTGGAAGCGGGCGCAGGATTCGAGGTTACGACCAACCGGGTCACGCTGGTGGGGCGCGACGGCAGCGTTACGGAGCTGCCGCTGGCATCCAAGCAGGATGTGGCCCACGCGATACTGGATGCCGTGGAGGCGCGGCTTGGCTGACGCACGCCGCCGGTACCTGCGCCAGCAGATAGAGTTGGGAGGTCCGGACGTGGTGTCGTCACGCACGAGTTTTCCGGGGCCGGCAGAGGAGAAGCATGCCGCCAAGGTCCATGCGCGCCCCAGCTGGCAGAAGGACGCGCCTGAGGTGCCCGCGGACGGCATCACCGTGCAGCCGCCCGTGGGCCTGCTCGACACCGAGGGGCTGGACGACTTGAGCCTCGAGCAGGTGGCGGAGCGCATTCGCACCACCTACTGCTGTGACCTCTGTCCCAAGCGAATCAACGCCGTGCCCGGCGAGGGGAACCCCAAGGCCCGGCTGATGCTCATTGGTGAAGGGCCGGGCGCCACCGAGGATGAGACGGGCCGGCCCTTTGTGGGTGCCGCCGGCCAGTTGCTGGACAAGATCCTTGGTGCCATCGGCCTGGAGCGGAAGGACGTCTTCATCACCAACGTGGTGAAGTGCCGGCCGCCGCAGAATCGCAAGCCGCTTCCTGACGAAGTGGCCTCCTGCATCCCGTACCTGCATCGCCAGCTTGCGCTGATCAAGCCGAAGGTGATCTTGTTGCTGGGAGGCACCGCCGCCGAGGCGCTGCTCGACAGGAAGCAGTCATTGGGTCAGTTCCGGGGCAGGGTCCACCACTACGGCAGCATTCCCGTAGTCGCCACCTACCACCCCGCGGCGCTGCTCCGCAACCCGAACTGGAAGAAGCCGGCCTGGGATGACGTCCGTATCGCCCGACAATTACTCGACCAGTGAGTCGTATGTAGGCCGCAGTGCGCCGTGGAGCAATGAAGCCGAGCAGGCAGTGCTCGGCGCCATGCTGCTCGACCAGGATGCCGCGCTGCGCGCCACCGAGTCGCTCACCGACACCATGTTCTACCGCGAACCCCATCGGCGGCTGTTCCGCGCCATGGTGGGGCTCACCGAACGCCGGGTGGTCATTGACCACGTCACCCTGCGCGATGAGCTCATGCGCCGGGGCGAGCTCGATGCCGCCGGCGGGCTGGAGTACCTGGCCGAGCTGGTGGATGCCGTGCCCACGGCGGCCAACCTCGAATTCCACGCCCGCATCGTCAAGGACAAGGCCATCCTTCGGCGCCTGATCGAGAGCGCCACGGCCATCGTCACCGAGGCCTATGACGCCAAGGCCGTGGCCGGCGACCTGCTGGACTCGGCCGAGTCCCGCATCTTCCAGATCTCGCAGCAGCGCGGTGCCGAGGGGTTCACCCGCATCAAGGAGATGCTGTGGCCCACCATGGAGCGCATCGAAACGCTCCAGAAGAGCGGGAAAGCGATTACCGGAGTGCCCAGCGGATTTGTAGACTTGGACTCGCTCACCAGCGGGTTCCAGCCGTCGGAGCTGGTGATCGTGGCCGCGCGGCCGTCCATGGGGAAGACCGCGTTCGTGCTCAATGTGGCGGCCAACGCAGCGCTGGAAGGGCACGGCGTCGCCATCTTCTCCCTGGAAATGTCCAAGGAGGCGCTGGTGCACCGGCTGCTCACCTCCATGGCGCGGGTGGACAGCCAGCGGGTGCGGCACGGCACCCTCAGGGACTTTGACTTTACCCAGCTGGCCCGCGCCGCAGGGCTGCTGCAGAGCTGCCCGCTCTGGATTGACGACCAGCCGGCGCTCACGCTGCTGCAGATGCGCTCCAAGGCGCGGCGCCTGAAGGCGGAGTACAACATCGGGGCGATCGTGGTGGACTACCTGCAGCTGATGCGGAGCCCGGAATACTCCGAGAACCGGGTGCAGGAGATCTCCGACATCTCGCGTTCGCTCAAGGCGCTGGCGCGCGAGCTGGAAGTGCCGGTGCTGGCGCTGTCCCAGCTGTCGCGCGCGTCGGAGCAGCGGGGCGGGGAACGGAAGCCGATCCTCTCCGACCTCCGTGACTCCGGCGCCATCGAGCAGGACGCGGACCTGGTCCTGTTCATCCACCGGCCCGAGTACTACGACCGGGAAGACGAAAGCAAGCGGGGCGTGGCGGAAATCATGCTGTCCAAGAACCGCAACGGCCCGACCGGTGACATCACGCTTCGGTTCAGCCGGGAGTACACCCGGTTCGACAACCTCTCCACCCGCGAGGATCCCGAGTAGCATGGCACGGGTACGGTCGGTGTACCGCTGCACCGAATGCGGGCAGGAACATCCCAAGTGGGTGGGCCGCTGCGAGGGATGCGGCGAGTGGAATACCGTGGCCGAGGAACCGGTGGCCGCGGCGCCGGCGCGCCGGAGCGCCCGCCGCGGCGTGGCGGTGCATGCCGCCGGCCCGGCCGTCGCACCGCACCGCCTCCGCGAGGTCGCCGACGAGCCGCTGGTCCGCTGGACGACAGGACTCGAGGAGTTCGACTTCGTCCTGGGCGGCGGGCTGGTGCCGGGCTCGATGACGCTCATCGGTGGCGAGCCCGGAATCGGCAAGTCTACCCTGCTCATGCAGGCCGCCGCGCGGCTGGTGGGCACCGGGCGGCGGGTGCTCTACGCCAGCGGGGAGGAGAGCCCGGAACAGCTCCGCCTCCGCGCCGACCGGCTGCGGGAGGATGCCGGTGACGTGCACGTGCTGGGTGAGACATCGCTCGAGCGCGTCCTCGCATCCGCGCTTGCGCTCCAGGCCGATCTCGTGGTGCTCGACTCCATCCAGACGGTGTACACCGAGACGCTGGAGAGCGCACCCGGCAATGTGGGGCAGGTGCGCGAATGCGCCGGCCAGCTGATGCGCTTCGCCAAAGAGTCGGGGACCTCGGTGGTCGTGGTGGGCCACGTGACCAAGGGCGGCGGTATCGCCGGTCCCAAGACGCTGGAGCACATCGTGGATACGGTGCTCTACTTCGAGGGCGAGTCCACGCTCGACTACCGGCTGCTGCGCGCCACCAAGAACCGGTTCGGCTCGGTGGATGAGCTGGGCGTCTTCACCATGACCGATGCCGGCCTCGTTCCGGTGCCCAACCCCAGCGCCGTCTTCCTCGCCGCGCGCGCCGCCAACATCGCGGGCAGCGCCATCACGGCCCTCATGGAGGGAACACGCCCGGTGCTGGTCGAGGTGCAGGCGCTGGCGTCACGCTCCGGCTACGGCACACCCCAGCGGGTGGCCACCGGCCTCGACCCGAAGCGCCTTGCGGTGCTGCTCGCGGTGCTCGAGCGGCGGGCCGCCACTTCCTTCGCTGATCTCGACGTCTTTGTGCAGGCCACCGCCGGCGTGCGGCTGTCCGAGCCCGGCGCCGATCTCGCCGTCGCCGCCGCCCTGGTGTCGAGTCTCTACAACCGGCCCGCGCCGGCCGACGTCATCTTCCTCGGTGAAATCGGCCTCGGTGGCGAGGTGCGGCCCGCCGCCGGGCTGGACCGGCGCGCGGCAGAAGCGTCCCGGCTTGGCTTCCGGCGGCTCTTCTGCTCGGCCCGCCTTGCCGCACCGGTGGCGGGCATCCAGGTCGTGCCGCTCGAGAACATCGGGGACCTGGTACAGCGCCTTGCCGCGTGACGTAGGCGTCCTGCTCGTCGCGGCCGGCCGAGGAGAGCGCGCAGGGGCGGGCGAGCCCAAGCAGTTCCGCCCCATTGCCGGCGTGCCGATGCTCCTCCGTGCACTCCGCCCCTTTGCCTCCCATCCCGATGTCGGCCAGATCATCGTCGCGCTGCCGTCCCAGGTCGTGAAGTCGCCGCCCGAGTGGCTCTCGGCCGCGGCGGGCGGCCGCGTCACGCTGGTGGCAGGGGGCGCGACACGGCGTGAGTCGGTTGCGCACGCCCTGCATGCGCTCGATCGGAACGCGCGGTTCGTGCTGGTGCACGACGCGGCCCGGCCATTCGTGAGCCGGGAGACAATCGATGCGGTGATCGAGGTGGTGCGGCAGGGCGATGGCGCCGTCGCGGCCGTGCCGGTGCACGATACGCTCAAGATGGCCGACCCCCAACAGGTGATCACCGCTACCACGCCACGTGAGGGACTCTGGCGGGCGCAGACGCCGCAGGGCTTTCCGCGCACCATGCTGGAAGATGCCCACACGCATGCGGCTCCGGATGCCGACGCCACCGACGATGCCGTGCTGGCCGAGGCACGGGGCCATCGCCTGCGGGTGGTGCCGGACTCGCCGCTCAATCTCAAGATCACCAGCAGCCAGGACTTCGTCCTGGCCGATGCACTGGCAAGTCGACTCGCATGATCCTCCCGTTCCAGAGCGACGCCGATGTGCGCGCCGCAGCGCCGGCGGTGCGCACGCAGCTCGACGCCGGGCGACTGATCGCCTACCCGACCGAGACGGTCTATGGACTGGGCTCGGCGCCGCGGGAATCGGCACTGGCTGAGCTGGCGCGGCTCAAGGGGCGGCCGCCGAGGAAGCCGTTCCTGCTGCTGGTGTCGGGGCGCCTCATGGCGGAGGAATGGGGCCTGGTTTTTCCGCCCGCCGCCCGCGCGATGGCGGATTTTTTCTGGCCGGGGCCGCTCACGCTGGTGCTGCGGGGCGGCGAGGGCCGCTTGCCCGATCAGCTGCGCGGCCCGGAGGGCGGCATCGCCGTGCGCCACACGTCGCACGCCGGCATGGCGCTGCTGGTGCGGCTGGTGGGATTCCCGATCACGTCCACGTCCGCGAATCGTCCCGGGGGGCCACCGGCGCCGGGCGTGGCGCGGCTCGAGTCGCTCTTTGCCGATGCTGTGGCGACCGGCCTGTTGCTGGTGCTCGACGGCGGTGTCCTTGGCAATGTTCCGCCATCTACTATCGTTGACTGCACGGGCCCGGTGCCCGTGCTGATCCGTGAGGGCGCGCTGCCGCGCCCTGAACTGCGCCGCGCCGTCGGCCGTTACGCGCCTTGATTGCTGCTCATGCACATTCTCTTTGTCTGTACCGGAAACACCTGTCGCAGTCCGCTCGCAGAAGCGCTGCTTCGCCACGAGCTGGAACGGCGCAGCATCACGGGCGTGGACGTCAGCTCGGCTGGCACCGGCGCCTGGGACGGCGCGCCGGCCTCCGAAGGCGCCTACCTCGTGGCGCTGGAGCACGGGCTCGACCTGAGCGCGCACCGGGCCCGCCTGCTCACCCGCGAGCTGGTGCGGCAGGCGGACCTGATTCTCACCATGAGTCCGCATCATCGGGCCCGGGCCGAGGCACTGGGAGCTTCTGCCAAGGCGCACACGCTGGTGGGCTACGCGGGCGAGGGCGACGATACCGAGGTGCCGGATCCCTATGGCAGTGATCTCGATGATTACCGCCTGGCGTTTGACCGCCTCACCTCCCTGATCACGGTCGCGGCCGATCGGCTCGCGGCTGCGCGCTGAGATGCCCAGCCGCCGGATTCGCGTCTTTGCCCTGCTGGGCGACCCGGTGGTGCATTCACTGTCGCCCGCGATGTACAATGCCGCCTTCCGCGCGTTGGGCATTCCCGCGGTCTATGTCCCCATCCGCTGCAGTTCCCGTGACCTGCCCGGCCTGATGGGTGGCATCGCCCGCTCGGGCGGGGGTGGCAACATTACGGTGCCGCACAAGGAGCTGGCGGCGCGCCTGGTACAGGATGCGAGTGATCTCGCGCGAGCGGCCGGCGCGTGCAACACCTTCTGGCGCCACGCCGAACGGGTCCGGGGCGACAACACTGATGTGGCGGGCGTTATTGCCTCGATGGCGGAACTGGGTGTTTGCGGCGGCGCCTGGCTGGTGGCCGGCACCGGCGGCGCGGCACGCGCGGTGGTGCTCGCAGCAAGGGAGAAGGGCGCACGGGTCGCGGTCCGCTCGCGTGACCGCGCTCGGGCGGCCGAATTCGCGGAGTGGGTGGACAAGGCGGGCGTGGAAGCAGCCGTGGCCGAAGAGTGCGACGTGCTGGTCAATGCCACGCCGCTGGGGTTGCGGCGTGACGACGCGCCTCCCATTCCGCTGGAGCTGGCGCCCCGGGCACGGGCGGCACTTGACCTGGTCTACGCCAGCGGCGAGACGCCGTGGGTGCACCACTGCCGGGCGCGGGGTCTCGACGCGCGCGATGGGCGCACCATGCTGCTGGCCCAAGGCGTGGCGGCGTTCCGCCGCTGGTACCCCGATGTGGATCCTCCCGAGGAGATCATGCGGGCGGCGCTGCGCGATGCCCTTCGCTGAACTCACCCGTCACTGGCGCCGGGCGGAGCAGGTGCTGCTGCCGCCGGCGTGCCTGCTGTGCAAGTGTGCGGTGCCGGCGAGCGACGGGGATTCCCTGATCTGCGGGCTGTGCCGCCGGCGCTGGCAGCCGGTGCCGGCGCCCACGTGTGCCCGGTGCGGGGCCCTGGTGGAAGGCGACGACGCGTGCACGTTCTGCGCGGCCTGGCCCCCGGGACTGGAGCAGGTGCAGAGCGCGGTGTTCCTGGACGAGGGCGCTCGCCGTGCAGTCCATGCACTGAAGTACCAGGGATGGTGGCGCGTGGCCGAGCCGATGGCGCAGGCGATGCGCACGCTGGCTCCGCTGCGGCCCGGCGCGGTGCTCGTACCGATTCCACTCGGCTCGCGTCGCCGTCGGCGACGGGGTTACAATCAGAGCGAGCGGCTGGCGCAGGCACTGTCCGCGCTCACCGGGCTGCCAGTTACCGAGGGCATGCTGATGCGGACGCGGGAGACGCAATCGCAGACGGCGCTCACGCCGGAAGCGCGCCAGGCCAACATCGCCGGCGCGTTCCAGGCGGCGGCCAGTGCGCGGGAACAGCGCCTTGTTCTGGTAGATGACGTCTTCACGACCGGCGCCACGCTGCTCGATGCGGCGCGAGCGCTCGGCCAGGCAGGCGCAGCGTGGGTAGGTGCGGTTACCTTTGCGCGCGCCGGGGTGATGTAGGGTTGGCCCGGGGGTCGCCCTTATCCTGGCGCGCAACGAAACCTCAGGTGGGAGCAGGCATGGCCATTCGGGTCGCGATCAACGGGTTCGGGCGGATCGGGCGGAACGTGGTGCGGGCCGCCCGCAAGATGAACATCAAGGACATTGACTTCGTCGCAGTCAATGACCTCACGGACGTGAAGACGCTGGCGCACCTGCTGCGCTACGACTCGGTGCACGGGAAGTTCGACGGCAGCGTCGAGGCGAAGGAGGGCGCCATCGTCGTGGACGGCGACGAGATCAAGGTGCTGAGCGAGAAGGACCCCGCCCGGCTGCCGTGGAAAGACCTCAACGTGGACGTGGTGCTGGAGTCCACCGGGCGGTTCACCGACCGTGACTCCGCCGCGAAGCACCTCGCGGCCGGGGCCAAGAAGGTTGTCATTTCGGCGCCGGGCAAGAATGAGGACATTACGCTCGTCGTTGGCGTGAACGAAGAGAAGTACGATCCCGCCAGGCACCACATCATTTCCAACGCCAGCTGCACCACCAACTGCCTCGTGCCCGTGGTGCGCGTGATGCTCGACTCGCTGGGCTTCGTGCGCGGGTTCATGACCACGGTGCACTCCTACACCAACGACCAGAACATCCTGGACCTGCCGCACAAGGACCTGCGCCGGGCGCGGGCCGCGGCCATGTCCATCATTCCCACGACGACCGGCGCCGCCCGCGCCACCGCGCTCGTCATCCCGGAAGTGAAGGGGAAGATCGACGGCACCGCCATGCGGGTGCCGACGCCGGATGTGTCGATCGTGGCGCTCGCTGCCGTGGTGGAGAAACCCACCAGCGAGGAAGAAGTCAACAACGCGTTCCGCGCGGCGGCCGCCGGCCGGCTCAAGAACATCCTCGCCGTCTCCGACGAGGCGCTGGTGTCGGTGGACTACATCGGCAACCTCGCCTCGAGCACGGTGGATGCACTCTCCACCAGCGTAGTGGACGGCACGCTGGTCAACGTGACCTCCTGGTACGACAACGAAATGGGCTACTCGGCGCGCTGCGTAGACCTGGTGCGCTATGTGGGGTCCAAGTTGTGAAGCGGACGCTTGAATCGCTGGACCCGGGCGCGCTGGATGGCCGGCGCGCCCTTGTGCGTGTGGACTTCAACACGCCCATCGAAAACGGCCAGGTGGCCGATGACACCCGCATCCGCGCGGCGCTGCCTACCATCGGCTACCTGCGGGAGAAGGGCGCGCGCGTGGTGCTGCTGTCGCACCTGGGGCGGCCCAAGGGCGAGCCCAATCCCAAGTACAGCCTGAAGCCGGTGGCGCGCGCGCTGGAAGGGCTGCTCGGCGCACCGGTAACGTTCCTGGAAGATCCCACGAGTGACGAGGCGGTCACCACCACGCGCCGACTGCCACGGGGCGGTGTCGCGCTGGGGGAAAACACCCGCTTCTACCCGGGCGAGGAAAAGAATGACGCCGAGCTCGCGAGGAAGTTCGCCGCGCTGGGCGACTTCTACGTGAATGACGCCTTCGGCTCGGCGCATCGTGCCCACGCCAGCACCGAAGCGGTGGCCCACCTCCTCAAGCCGGCCGTCTCCGGTTTTCTCATGGAGAAGGAGCTCCGCTACCTCGGCGATGCCTTGAGTGATCCCAAGCGGCCGTTCGTGGCCGTGCTGGGTGGGGCCAAGATCTCGGGGAAGATCGACCTGATTGGTGCGCTCCTGCCCAAGGTGGAACAGATCCTCATCGGCGGCGCCATGGCATGCACGTTCTTCCGCGCCATGGGACTTGAAACCGGCACGTCGCTGGTGGAGGAGGACCGGGTGGAGATGGCGTCGTCACTCCTCAGGCAGGGCGGCCGCAAGATCGTCCTGCCGGCAGGCGCGGTCGTTGCGCAGAAGCTGGAGGCGAACGTGGAGACCCAAACGGTCAAGCGCGACGCGATTCCCGATGGCTGGGCGGTGTACGACATCGACCCGATGACCGAGCAGGATTTCAGCGCGGCCATCGACCAGGCCGGCACCATCATCTGGAACGGGCCGATGGGGGTTTTCGAGACGGCACCCTTCGATCACGGCACCATCGCCATCGCGCGGGCCATGGCACACGCCACGTCCCACGGCGCCATCACCATCGTCGGCGGCGGCGACTCGGCGGCGGCCGTTGCCGAGGCCGGTCTCGAGGAGCAGATGACGCATGTCTCCACCGGGGGCGGCGCGTCGCTCGAGTTCCTGGAAGGGAAGACGCTGCCAGGCGTCGCCGCGCTGGACGACGCATGAACCGGCGGCGCATCTTCGCGGCCAACTGGAAAATGCATCACGGTCCGTCCTCGGCGCGGGCCTTTCTCGAGCGGTTCCTGCCCGCCATGCCCGCAGCGCCGGGTCGTGCTCTCTGGTTCTTCACCCCCGGGCCTTCCATCGAAGCTGCGGCCACGAGCGCCCGCAACCGCGCTGACGTCAGCGTGGGCGTTCAGAACGTGTACTGGGAGCCCAAGGGCGCGTTCACTGGCGAGATTTCCGTCGACATCGCGAAGGACGCCGGCGCACGCGGTGCGCTGGTGGGACACTCTGAGCGGCGTCACGCCTTCGGCGAGAGTGACGAGGCGACGGGCCTCAAGGTCCGTGCGGTGCTCGACGGCGGGCTCGTGGCCATGCTCTGCGTGGGCGAGACGCTGGAGCAGCGCGAGGCGGGTGAGACCGAGGCCGTTTGCCTCCGGCAGTTGCGGGCAGGGTTGGCCAAGGTGGCTGCGAGCGAGCTGGACCAGGTCCTGGTGGCCTATGAGCCGGTCTGGGCCATCGGCACCGGTCGGACTGCCACTCCTGAGGATGCCGCCGCCGTTCACGGCACCCTGCGCGCGGCACTGACACGACTGGGCGCCGCCGCACCGGCAATTCTCTACGGCGGGAGCGTCAACCTCGGCAACGTGCGGGAGCTGATGGCGCAGGGGGAGATCGACGGCGTGCTTGTGGGTGGTGCCAGCCTCGATCCAGTGAGGTGGGCCGAGCTGGTGGCGTCCGGGAGTGCCGGTTGAACCGGGGCCGCTGCCGGGCTAGATTTCCCGATTGTCCGAACCCGGGAAGCCCATGTTCTACCTGATTCTGGTCCTGCTCATCCTCGACGCGCTCCTCCTGGCCACCGTCGTCTTACTGCAGTCCGGCGAGGGCGGGGGACTGGCGAGCCTCGGCGGTGGAATGACCGATCGCGTCGTCGGCGGCCGGCAGGCCGTCACCCTGCTGACCCGGATGAGCTGGTGGTGCGGCGGGATCTTTCTGGGGCTCTCGCTGATCCTCTCGGTCATGGCGGCTGGTGGCGCCGGCGGGCCCACCCGAAGCAATATTCAGGAGCAGATCCGGCAGTCGGCACCTCCGGCCAGCGCGCCGAGCCAGCTGCCCATCGAAAACTCCGCCCCTGTGCCTCCTGGCGGCGCGCCGTCGCCGACGCCGGCGCAGTGAGCGGCAGCAACGAGCGGGGCGTCGGCAGGTCCGATCGCCCCGCTTTCGTTCTCCTGGAAGACGGCACCTGGTTCGCTGGAACATCGCCCTCCGATTTTTCCCCGGCCTTCGCCGAGGTGGTCTTCACCACCAACCTGACGGGCTACCAGGAAACATTCACCGACCCCAGCTACCTGGGCCAGATCGTGGTCATGACGGCCCCGATGATTGGCAACTACGGCGTGACTCCCGAGGACATGGAATCGGGCCGGCCACAGGTCAGCGGCGTGATCGTACGGGAGCTGAGCCGACACCCGTCCAACTGGCGCGCCAGCCTGCGGCTGGACGAGTGGCTGGCCCAGCAGCACATCCCCATCCTGGAAAACGTGGACACGCGCCGGCTCACCCGGCACCTCCGGGAGCGCGGCTCGATGCGCGGCGTCATGGCGCTGGGCACGGCGCCCAGCGACGCACTGCGGCAGCAGCTCGCCGCCAGCCCGGGCATGTCAGGGCAGGATCTCGCCTCGCGCGCGACGGTCGCGGAGCCCTACAGCGAGGGTGCGGGCCCGCATGTGGTGGCATTCGACTTCGGCATGAAGCGGAACATCGTGCACATGCTGGTCGAGTCAGGGTGCCGGGTCACCATCGTCCCTTCAGAAACCGATGTAAGTGAAGTGCGTAAACTCAATCCCGACGGCATCTTCCTGTCCAACGGCCCGGGGGACCCCGCGGCCGTGCGGTACGCACTTCCAGTGATACGTGAGCTGGGTGATTCAGGCATGCCGATGTTTGGCATCTGCCTGGGACACCAGCTCATCGGCTTGGCATACGGGGGCGCGACCGAAAAGATGCCATACGGGCATCGGGGAGGAAATCATCCGGTTCGCGACCTGGTATCTGGCAAGGTCCTGATCACCACCCAGAACCATGGTTTTGCGGTAACGGGCGACGAGCGCGGTGTTCCCGGCGCGCCCGAGCTCGAGGTGACCCACCGTAACCTCAACGATGGCAGCGTCGAAGGCATCCGCCACCGGCAACTGCCGATCTTTGCCGTCCAGTATCATCCTGAAGCGGCGCCCGGCCCGCACGACGCCTATCCTCATTTCGCGGAATTCCTGCGCTCGCTCGGTGTCGGGAGCCCGTCCGGCGCTCCAACCCCTTGACAGTCAACACTTAAGCCCGTACTATCGGCCCTGAGGCGCCTCCTTCCGCGTTCACGCCGGGCGCCTGAGTCTGTCACCCTCTGCGGGGGATGCATGACCAAGGCCGATCTCGTCGA
>DASSTP010000301.1:0-4867 GCA_035707845.1 Gemmatimonadales bacterium
GGATGTCTTCGCCGAGTTTTCCCGGCTCGCCCAGCAGCCGCATGGGATCGTGCTCGCCACCGGACCGACCGGCAGCGGCAAGACGACAACGCTGTACGCCGCCCTCGGCCTTCGCCGTCCGGATCAGGAAAAGATCATTACCGTCGAGGACCCGGTGGAATACCACCTGGGCGGTGTGACGCAGGTGCCGGTGCATACCAAGGCGGGCGTGACGTTTGCCTCGGCGCTTCGCAGCATCCTCCGCCAGGATCCCGATGTGCTCATGGTGGGCGAGATGCGCGATCCCGAAACCGCGGGCATCGCAATCCAGGCAGCGATGACCGGCCACCTGGTGTTCTCCACGCTGCATACCAACGATGCCGTGAGCGCTCTGAGCCGACTCAAGGACCTGGGCGTCAAACCCTACATGATCGCCGCCACGCTGGAAGGCGTACTGGCGCAGCGGCTGGTGCGCCGGATCTGCAGTGATTGCCGGGAGTCGTACGTGCCGGAACCGGGCGTGCTCGCGCTGCTCGGCGCCATCGCCCGGCCAGGTACCCCGCTGGTCCGCGGCCGCGGCTGCGACCGATGCCGGCAGACGGGATTCCGTGGCAGGGTCGGCCTCTTCGAGCTGCTGGTGTTGCGCGAGGAAATCCGTGACGATCTGCTCGCCCAGTCCGCCATGCCGGTGCTGAGGGAGCGCGCCCGGTCGCTCGGCATGGTGTCGCTCATGGAAGACGGGTGGCGCAAGGCGCAGGCGGGGCTTACCACGGTCGAGGAGGTGCTGCGTGTGGTGCAGGCCTGATTCCCGCCGGCGCGGCTTCACGCTGCTCGAGATGCTGGTGGTGATCACGGTGATTGCCATTCTCGCCGCCGTGGTCTCGCCCATGGTGTTCCGCAACGTGGGGGACGCCAAGGTGTCGGCCGCCCGCTCGCAGATCGAAATCTTCGGATTGGCACTCGACGCCTACCGGCTCGACAACGACTACTACCCGTCCACCAGCCAGGGACTGGACGCTTTGATGCGTCAGCCAGCAGGAGCACCCGAAGCACGGCGCTGGCGTGGCCCGTATCTCAAACGCTCCGTACCGCTGGACCCCTGGGGGCGCGCCTACATCTATCGCAGTCCCGGCGACAGCAACCGGACCAGCTATGACCTGCTGACGCTCGGGCGCGACGGGACCGCCGGCGGCGAAGACGAAGACGCCGACCTGACATCCTGGGGAGCATCCCCGCGATGACATCATATCGCTATCGTGCCGCCCGCCCTGACGGGCACATTGTCAGCGGCAGTGTGAACGCGGAGTCGGCCGGCTCCGCCGCGGCGCTGCTGCTGGCACGCGGCCTTGCGCCGGTGGAGGGGCTGCGCGAAACCGCGGGCGTGCGGGTCCGGCCGGCTGGCCGGCGCCAGCTTGCGGTCGTGTTCCGGAGTCTCGCGTCGCTGGTCAACGCAGGGCTTCCGGTCGAGCGGGCCTTTGCCGCGTCGGTTCCGCTCGCGCGCGGCCGGTTGCGGCAGCTGCTCGCCGACGTACACCGTGCGATTCACGAAGGAAGCAGCGTCGCGCTGGCGCTGAAGGCCGGCATGGGGCTGGTTCCGAGCGTCATCGTCGGCATGATCGGCGCCGGCGAACGCGCCGGACAACTGGGTACGGCGCTCGATCGTGCGGCATCGCATCTCGAACAGGAAGCCGAACTGCTCGGCAGGCTCCGGCAATCGCTCGCGTATCCCGCCATGCTCGCGGTGACTGGAACGGTATCGGTGCTGGTGATCGGCACGGTCGTCGTGCCGCGCTTTGCCGTGCTGCTTGCCAATCTGGGGCAGTCACTTCCGCTCTCAACCCGCCTGCTCCTTGCGGGCTCCTCCGTGCTCACCCGGTACGGTTTCGTCCTGGCCCTTGTCGCTGCAGTCCTCGCAGCTGTGGCCTATCGGGCATATCAGGTGCCGGCGCTCAGCAGCCGATTGCACGAAGCGGTTCTCGGTATTCCGGTCATCGGATCAGTACGACACTCGCTGGCCTCCGGGAGATTTTGCCGAGCGTTTGCCAGCTCGCTCAGGAGCGGGATGCCGGCGCTTCCCGCGCTCGGCGCAGGCATGGAAGCAGTGGGCGACGTCGCCATCACCTCGCGCCTGGGCCAGGTCCGCGAGCGGGTGTCCCGCGGCCAACCTCTTGCGGACTCGCTCTCCGCGGAACGTGCCGTGGTGCCCGTCTGCGCACAGCTCCTCTCCGTCGGAGAAGCTGGTGGGCAGCTTGCAGAACTCGCGGAACGAGCCGCTGACGTGGCGGCCGGCGAGGGTGAACGGGCGCTGCACACCCTCGTGGCGGTCATCGAGCCGCTCTTCATCATTGTATTTGGCGGAATCGTTGTCTTCGTGGCGATGGCGCTGCTTCAGGCGGTGTATGGACTCAGGCCATCATGAGCCGGAACGGCTTCACCCTGGCCGAGCTGATCGTAACCTTGGCCATTCTCGGCGTGCTTGCAGGCGTCGCGGCGTTCGCAGCCGGTGGAACGCTCTCCGAAGGAGAAACGGCCGCCGACTCGAATATCACACTGCTCGATTCCGCGGTCACGCCGGGGCACGAGGTCAGCCGGCGCACGGTGGATTCGGCCGGAGCGGCACAGTGGGTCACCTACATGCCAGACGGTCGTGTGATGCGGGGGCCGGCTTTCCGGAGTGTGGAGGCCGACTCTGATGCTTCGCAGTGAACGTGGTGTCGTACTACTCGAAGTGATCATCGCGCTCACGCTGCTCGCGGTGAGTGGTCTCTCCATGATTGCCATCATCGCGTCGGGACTGGAAAGCCAGCGGCAGGTCCGAAGTCATGAACGGGAATTTCAGACTGCCGGCCGGGTACTTGCCGCGTATGCCCTGCTCACCCGCAGTGATCTCGACCTGCGATTGAGCCGTCGCACTGTCGGAGAGTTTCGAGTCGACGTGCAGCGGCCGGAGCCCATGCTCTATCGTGTCGGCATATCGCCAGGTGACGCGCCGGAACTCGAACTGCTGGTCACGGTACTCTATCGGCCGATTTCTCCATGAGCTGCCGGAGAGGGTTTACGCTCATCGAACTGCTGGTGGCCATCGCGGTGACCGGGACCGTGCTGCTCCTGGCCCATGCGCTTTTCGGTGCAGTGGAGCTGGGCGCGCGCCGGGTGCAAGAGAGCTATGCCGACATCGAAAGTGAAGCCACGGGCATCGGCTGGATGGCGGAAGTATTCCGCTCTGTTGAAATCGGCCGTCCTGGCGATGGCGCCTTCGATGGCAGTGCCAACGCAGTGGTCTTTACCGGGTATCTCCGGATGCCTGCCGGGTGGCCGGAGCGCCGCCGGATCGGGCTGCGTGTCGCGTCCAGGCGCCTCTTGATGAGTGCAGGGGTGGATACCCTCGTACTGCGGCAAGGAGTGGACCGAGTGTACTTCGATTACTTGCTGGAGCCGGGGGCCGACGTGCGATGGGTCAATGAATGGCACTCTCCCGTGAGCGCCCCCTTGGCGGTCCGCCTGCGCCTGCGCGATGGGTCGCGCGTGGACACCCTGCTTTGTCTCATCGGCGCGCGCGGTTGACGGCGACGACAGCGTCCCGACACGGATTCGCGCTGCTGACGGTGCTCTGGCTCATAGCGCTGCTCGGTGGTGTGACGGGCGGATTGCTGGTCCTCGTGCGGCGGGAGCAGCAGCTCAGCGCGAATCGCGGCGTGATCACGCGGATCCAGTGGGCCGAGAACGCCTGTCTTGCGATTCTCCAGGCGCGCTATGCGGGACATCCGGATATCCGCACGGTTGACTCCACGGATCTCGGGCGTGGCGTGTGGTGCCATGCCGCAGTGACCGACCTGGCGGCACGGGTGAATCTCAACCTGGCCAGCGGCGCGATGCTGCGGGCCGTGCTGGGAAGCGATTCTCTCGCGGCGGCGGTCCTGGACTGGCGCGACGCCGACGCAGTGGCCGATGCACAGGGCGCCGAACGGCCGTGGTATGCTGCGCGCCAGCGCGATGGACCACGGAACGCCCCGTTCAGGAGCGTGAGGGAGCTCCTGCTGGTGCGCGGATTCGAGACTGCCCCACCGATGTGGCTCGATTCGGTGTTCACCGTGGAGGGTGACGGCCGGATCAATCCGAACCTGGTTGCTCCTGCAGTACTCCGGGGCCTGCCCGGACTCGACGCAGAAGCCATTCATATGATAGCGATGGGACCATCCATTGCCGGCCTCGACCAGCTCATGGGCCGGGTGTCCTCGGCGTCCCGGCGCGGGATGGCGTCCGCCTATCGTGAATTGAGTGCGCAGCTGGCGTTCCAGCCGGCCTGGCTCGAGGCACGGCTCGATGCCGGTGTGGAGGGATCGGCGGTGCGCGCCGCCGAGCGTGTGCTTCTGGTGCCGCTCGAGTCGCGGCTCGCCGTCATCAGCAGGCAGCCGTGGTGAGCAGACATCTCCGGCTTCGTGTCGGGTCTGGCCGTCTTCAGGCCGAACTCATCTCGCACGGGCAGGTCACTTGGGCGGCTGAAGCGGATTTCGACAGTGCGGATGAGCTGGAAGAGGCGATCGCTACGCTCGCCGGCGAATTGCCGCCGGGCCGGGGCGTTCGTGCCGATGTGGTGCTGCTTCCGCCCATGCTTCAGCTACGCCACCTGCACGGGATCCCGCCGGTGCGAAGCCAGCGGGCGCTCGACGGGATGATCGCCAGTCAATCGAGCCGGTTCTTCCGGCGCAATGGCCATCCATTGGTGACGTCCGCCCGCCGGGTGCATCGGACGGGATGGTTTCGAAAGCCAGCGGATACGTGCATGGCCGCGGCCGTGGAGCAGCCGTGGCTCGATGCGATCGGAGCGGGGCTCGGAGCGGCGGGACTGGGCGAAGGCCGCATTGGAGTGGAAGGACCGAAGCTGGGG
>DASSTP010000302.1:0-4268 GCA_035707845.1 Gemmatimonadales bacterium
AGCTGTGAGCTGTGAGCTGTGAGCTGTGAGCTGTGAGCTGTGAGCTGTGAGCTGTGAGCTGTGAGCTGTGAGCTGTGAGCTGTGAGCTGTGCGAAGGTACTGCTCGTAGCTCGTAGCTCGTAGCTCGCAGCTCTCAGCTCACAGCTCTGAGTTCACAGCTCCCGCCCCCATGATCCCATCCCTCCCGGTTTGTCGTATCAGATGAGCAGGTGCTGAAGCCGACACCTCCCGACATGGACCTCGTATCACCCGCCCGCCAGCGCCGCACGCCGTGGCGCGGCTGGCGTGCGGGCGACAACCCGGCGGCAACAGCCGCTTCCCCCTGGAGGGCACGACCATGGAGACAGTCCGGAGCACAGTCTGGAATGGATGCGCCGCGACCGCATTGCTGCTGGCACTCCAGTGCATCCCCGGTGCCGCCCGCGCACAGGGATGCATGCCGCTGCGGTTCACGTCCCCGAACCTGGGTGGCCAGGCCACCTCGTTTCTCCGGCCGCACGAATGGCAGGTAGGCGTCGGCCTGCGCCGGGTGGCAACGCACCGGTTTTACGTGGGCAGTGAGGAGACCGAAGCCTCGGCGCCGGGCGGGCAGCCACTCCGCCTGCATCTCAACTCGCTCAACCTGAGCGCGGCCTATGGGCTGTCAGAGCGTACCAGTCTCACACTGGCCGTCCCGATGTCCGCCAGCTCCTCCAGCAATTTCCACCCGGACGGTGAGCGCCACACCACTTCCGCCGCCGGCATCGGCGACATCAGCCTCACGGCCGGCTACTGGCTGGCCCAACCCACGCGCCACCCGTTCACCAATGCACAGGTGAGCCTGGGTGTGAAAGCGCCGACCGGTAGCGTGCATCAGACGGACGAAGCATTCGCCCCTGATGGGAGCTCGTCCCAAAAGCCCGTCGTGCAGACCCTGCAGCCCGGCGACGGCGGCTTCTCCGTTCTCCTGCAGTTGCAGGCCTTTCAGCGGCTCGCGCCGCGACTCTCGCTCTACCAGGTGGGCTCCTACTCGGCCAGCCTCAAGAAGCACACCGACGTATTGGACCCGGCTGCCGGTACGGAACTGGCGGTCCCCGATCTCTACACCGGACGCCTCGGCCTCGCGTGGGCAGCACTCCCGGACCACGGCTTGTCACTCAGTCTTGGCGGAAGGATCGACGGGACCACGTCAGCCGACCTCATCGGCGGCCATGACGACTACGCCCGCAAGGCAGGTTACACCATGTACGTGGACCCCGGGATCTCCTGGGTCACCGGCGTGAATCAGTTCACCCTGAGCGTTCCCGTGCGGGTCCGGCATAACTATCTGCCGATGACGCTGTCCAACGGGACCGTGCGGAAGGGTGGCGGTGGCGTGAATGACTTCGTAGTGTTCTTCGACTTCAGCCGGCGGCTGTGAACATGGGCGTCAAGCGTCGGACGTCAGGCGTCTGGCGTCAGGCGTCAGGGGTCTGGAGCTCGACGCCCGGCGCCCGACGGAGTCTTGCACTGGTTCTCATGCTGAACCTCAGCACCGCGAGCTACAGCGCGGCGCAGCAGATCAAGGCGGGTGACCTGGCGCCGGACTTCTCGCTTACGGCGCTCGACTCCACGGTGGTACACCTTGCGGCATTTCGTGGTCGCCCGGTCATCATCAACTTCTGGGCAACCTGGTGCCCGCCCTGTATCCAGGAAATGCCCGAACTCGCCAGACGGTTCGCCCAGCGTGGTGACGCGAACCTCGCGGTGCTGGCGGTAAATGCGGACGGCGAGAAGCCGGACAAGATCCGCCGTTTCGCCGCTGCCCTGGCGCTGCCTTTCCCCGTGCTGGTGGACCCCAGGGTCAGCACCGCCACGGCGTACGGCGTCATTCAGCTTCCGGTCACGGTCTTCGTGGACACGGCCGGCGTCATGCGCATCGTGCACGCCGGCCCTCTTCAGCCGGATCAGCTGGACGCAGGCCTCCGGATGATCCTCCCACTGCCCGGTTCCCAGCCTCAGATGCCCGGGGATTGAGAGTGATACCCGAACGGTACCCATCCGCTGGACGGCCAGGCAGGGCACCGGCCCGCCGGGCCGGCGCGCGACGGCGGATGAGCAGGACAGACCCGACGATGAACAGGGCGGCCAGCGCGGTGACCGGCGTGATCGCCTGGTCGCCCACGGTCCAGGCGAGCGCGAGCGCCACCACCGGATTCACGAACGCGTAGGTGCCGACCGCTTCCGATGTGCTCACCCGGAGCAGCCAGGTGTACGCCACGAAGCCGATCACGGTCCCGCCAATCACGAGATAGGCAAGCGCGCCGGCAGCGCGGGCGGTCACCATGGCCGGCGACCAGCTGGCCAGCTCACCTGACGCCGAACTCACCACCGCCAGCACGATTCCGCCACCTGCGAGCTGCATGGCGGTGGATTGGAACGCCGGGACATCGGAGAGCTGTTGCCGAGCCACCAGCGAGCCGAGCGCCCACGCCAGCGCAGCCATGAGGAGCCACAGCTGATCGCCGAGCGGCGCCGCCCCCGCTCCGCCACTCAGCAGCGCGACACCCGTCATGCCAAGGATAGTGCCGGCCACGACATACTGGCCCGGCAGCCGACGAGTGTGAATCGAATCGAGCAGCACCATCCAGAGCGGGATGGTCGCGAGCAGCAACGCGGCACTCCCGGAAGGCACCCGCTGCTCCGCCCACGCCAGCACCGCTTGGCCTGCGGCAAAGAGCAATCCACCGGCGAGGATCGCCGTCGCCCACTGCCGCAGTGTGGCGCGCTGCAATCGACCCCGTGCCGCAAGCCAGCCAAAGAGAACCGCCGCTCCGAGCACGCAACGCACGGTAATGGCGAGGAAGGGCGGGACTGCCTCCACCGTGTACCTGATGGCCAGGTAGGTGCTGCCCCAGAGGAAATAGATCGCGGCAAAGGCTGCGATTACCATGTGGCGTGCGGATGGGCGGGTCATGCTGGCCGCCCCTCGTCACGCTCGACGGCGTAATGGCAGACCACCTCATCGCGCCGGGTCAGGAAGGCATCGTCCTCCGCGAAGAACCGGGCGCGGCCGATCTCATCGCCCGCGAAAGCCCGGATCGAGTCTTCGCTGTCCCAATAGGAGATGAAGAGGAACTCCGTCTCCTGACCCAGCGGACGCCGCAGCACCATGACGCCGACGTTGCCAGGAGTGGCCCGGCACTCGGCGACGCCGGTGCGGTCGAGGTAGGCGAGGTAGGCGTCTGCGTCACGGGCTGCCGTGGCCCCGCGCCAGGTTCGCGCAATCATGATGGCGCTCACAGCAGCGTGGTGCGTGCGAGGGGGCTCGCCACGCAGGTCCACAGCGCCCACCACCGGGAAGTCCAGCTCATCGTCAACTCCTTGCGTGCCTTGGCCTAACCACCAATATTTCCAATACCGGTTACATCGTATACCCGGTTACCTAACCTGTCAATGGCGATTTGGGGGTTATATGTCAGGCAAGCCGCCGGAGGCCGGGGCACGGAACATCGCCACCATGGAGCTGGTGGGTGGCCGCCCTGTGGTGGACTTCGTCAACACCCTGAGCGACCGGGCGTTGCCCGCGCCGCTGGAACGGCTGGCGAGCTATGACGAGCTGGTGCTCTGGTGCGTGCGTGAGGAGCTGATTGACCGGTCGGAGCAGGCCCGCTTGCGTCGCCTGGCAGTGGAGCATCCGCGGAAGGCGGCCGCGGCGCTGATGGCGGCGCGGCAGCTCCGGGAACTGCTCTTTCTGCTCTTCGACGCGGGCGCCAATGGTCGCGTGCCCCCGCCGGCGGCGCGGGCCGAACTCAACGACTGGCTGCTCGAGGCCGCCCGGCACCGGCGCCTCGAGCCATCCAACGGCGGACTGCGCTGGCTCTGGTATCGCGGGGACGACGACCTCGACTGGATGCTCTGGCCGCTGGCCTGGTCAGCCGCGGAGCTGCTGGGCAGTGACGAGCTCGGCCGGCTCAAGGAGTGCGCGCAGGAGGATTGCCGCTGGCTCTTCCTGGATCTGAGCAAGAACCGGAGCCGTCGCTGGTGCACCATGGAGCAGTGCGGCAATCGGGCCAAGGCGAAGCGGCACTATGAGCGTCGGGCGTCGAGCGCTAAGCGCTGAGCGCTATGCGCTATGCGCTACGCGCTCCACGGGTACACTTGACACTACGATCACTTGTATCTACAACTTCCTGCCCTAAGCCCTAAGCCCTAAGCCCTAAGCCCTAAGCCCTAAGCCCTAAGCCCAAAGCCCAAATCCCTAAGCCCAAAGCCCTAAGCCCCAAGCCCCAACCCCCAAGCACCAAGCA
>DASSTP010000303.1:0-9647 GCA_035707845.1 Gemmatimonadales bacterium
TCGTCTTCCGGCGCGATGCCGATGGCCAGGCCCGTTTTCTCCTCATCCGGGATTCGTACGGCAACTGGGGATTCCCCAAGGGCCATCTCGAGGAGAACGAATCGCCGGCGGACGCCGCCCTGCGGGAGACCGCTGAGGAAACCGGCCTCGGCCACCTCATCCTGCAGGGGCCGATTCGTGTCATCGACTGGCATTTCCGCTTCCGCGGCCGGCCCATTCACAAGTACTGCCACTTCTTCCTGCTGGAGTCGCCCGAGGGCGACCCGATACCCCAGGTGGAAGAAGGGATCACGGATTTCCGCTGGCTCCCGCTCGCCGGTGCGCTCGACAAGCTCTCCTATGACAACGCCCGCGGTGTGCTGAAGCGCGCCGGCGACATGGAGCGCACCCTGGTGGCCATGGGCGCGGGACGCGCCGTCCCCCTTCCCGAACCATCGCAGGGCTGAGCATGCCGGTGGTGGCCGCGCTGCTCGATGACGGGGCAGCCCTGGTGTCGCTGCGCCGGGCGCTGCCCCGCGGCGGCCCGCGCGTGGTGGCGTGCCGCACGCCCCAGGCGCTCGAGCGCCATCTCGCCCATCGGCTCACCGATGTGATCGTGCTGCATCCAGCGCGCCTGGGCGACAACGGCACGGCATCACTCACCGAGCGGTTTCCCGGCATTCCCATTCTGGCCTTCGGCGCCTTTCGTGCCGATGATGCCCGCGCCCTCCGGCGCGCACTCGAACTCGGCGCTGCCGCCATCGCTGTGGCCGACGTGGATGACGCCGTGCTCGGCGACATGCTGGCCCGGATATCCCTCACCGCCCGACGGCGTGAGGCGCTGGCCGATGCGGTGCGCGTGCTTCGACTGGATGAGGCGATGCAGCGGCAGGCCTGGGACCGCCTGGTCACCGATGTGGACCGGCCGTTGCGCACGGCCGAGCTGGCGGAGCGCCTGGGCGTGAGCCGGGAACATCTTTCCCGGCAGTTTGGCGCGGGCGGCGCACCCAATCTCAAGCGCGTCATCGACCTCACCCGGATTGCCACGGCCAGCCAGCTGCTGCAGAACCCCGGCTATCCGCCCCGGACGGCCGCCCAGCTGCTCGGCTTCTCCTCCGCGGCCCACCTCAATAGCACCGCCATGCGGATCGCGGGTGTGGCCTGCGGCGGCCTCGCCCGACTCGGCCCCCGCGGCGTGCTGGCGCATTTTGTCAGGGGGAAGATGCGGAGCAGGGGATGACACGGCGAGCAGGGCGAGCAGGGCGAGCAGGGCGAGCAGGGCGAACAGGGCGGACAGGGTGGACAGGGTGGACAGGTAGAAGCGGCGACCAGCAGCCAGCGACCACCTGCTCGCCCTGCTCGCCGTGACCACCTGCTCGCCCTGCTCGCCCCTTCCCTCCAATTCCCATTGTGATTATTTTCACAAGCTAGTTTCGGACCCGTCACCCGAGGCACCTACAGGACGCCAATGGCCACCGATACGATCCTCCGTCCCGGCGAGCTCAAGGACATTCTCATCCGCGAAATCGAGAGCGCGGACCTCGCGACTGTTGACGTCGCCGAAGTCGGTACCGTGCTCGAAGTGCGCGACGGCATCGCCCGCGTCTACGGGCTCAAGTCCGCCACCGCAGGCGAAATGCTGGAGTTCACCTCCCAGGACACCGGTGAAGTCGTCACCGGCCTGGTGCTCAATCTCGAAGAAGACAACGTCGGCTGCGCCATCCTGGGCGACTACCTAAAGCTCAAGGAAGGCGACGAAGTGCGCCGCACCGGCCGCCTGCTGGAAGTGCCGGCGGGCCGAGCCATGCTGGGGCGTGTCGTCGATGCGCTGGGCCGTCCGGTGGATGGCCGCGGGCCGATCGAGACCGACAAGCATCGGCCGGTGGAGATGATCGCGCCCGGCATCATCGTGCGCCAGCCGGTGAAGGAGCCGCTCCAGACCGGCATCAAGGCCATTGACGCCATGATCCCGATCGGCCGAGGCCAGCGCGAGCTGATCATCGGCGATCGCGGCACCGGCAAGACGGCCATCGCGGTGGACACGATCCTGAACCAGAAGGGCACCGGCGTCATCTGCGTCTATGTCGCGATCGGCCAGAAGCGCTCCACCGTGGCCACGGTGGTCGAGCGCCTCAAGGAAGCCGGCGCGATGGACTACACCATCGTGGTCGTGGCGTCGGCCTCGGACCCGGCGCCGCTGCAGTACATCGCGCCCTACGCCGGCTGCGCCATCGCCGAGTACTTCATGTATGAGGAAGGCGCAGCGACGCTCTGTGTCTATGACGACCTCTCCAAGCAGGCCGCGGCGTATCGCCAGCTGTCGCTGATCCTCCGGCGTCCGCCGGGGCGTGAGGCCTATCCGGGCGATGTCTTCTATCTCCACAGCCGCCTGCTCGAGCGCGCGGCCAAGATTTCGGAAGACAAGGACACCATCAAGCTCGACCCACGCATCAGGAAGCCGGGTGGCTCGCTGACCGCGCTGCCCATCATCGAGACCCAGGCGGGTGACGTGTCGGCCTACATCCCGACCAACGTCATCTCGATCACCGACGGCCAGATCTTCCTCACCACCGACCTGTTCTACTCCAACGTGCGTCCCGCCGTGGATGCCGGCATCTCGGTGAGCCGCGTGGGCGGCAACGCGCAGATCAAGGCCATGAAGAAGGTGGCGGGTCCGCTGCGGCTCTCGCTGGCACAGTATCGCGAGCTGGAAGCGTTTGCCCAGTTCGGCTCCGACCTCGACCCGGCCACCCAGCGCCAGCTGGCGCGTGGCGCCCGGCTGGTCGAAGTGCTGAAGCAGCCGCAGTACCAGCCGGTGCCGGTGGAACAGCAGGTCGCCATCATCTATGCCGTGACCAACGGCTTTCTCGATGAGATCGAGGTCCGGCACATCCGGCAGTGGGAGCGTGATTTTCTCAAGTATCTCGAGGCCCAGCGGCCCGAGGTGCTGGAGGGCATCCGCGGCAAGAAGGAACTGACCGATGACCTCGTGGCCGCCCTGCGCTCGGCCATCGAGGCGTTCCAGCACATCTTCGCCGCCGAGTAATGGCCAAGACCAAGGCGCTCCGGGGCCGGATCCGCTCGGTCCAGAACACGCGGAAGATCACGCGGACAATGGAGCTGGTCTCCACGTCCAAGCTGAAGCGTGCCCAGGACCGCGTCATCGCGGCGCGTCCCTACGCCGAGGCGCTGCGCGAGGTGATCGCCGGCCTCGTGACCCCGGAACTCGCGGGCGACTTCCCGCTGCTTCGCCAGCCCGAGCCGCCGTCCAGGGGCGGGCCCTCGCGCGCGGCGGTCATCCTCGTCACGTCCAACCGCGGCCTCGCGGGCGGCTTCAATTCCAACCTGATCAAGGAAGCACGCCGGACCATCGCCGAGCTCGAGCAGCATGGGCTTACGGTGGATCTCTACGGCATCGGCCGGAAGGGGATCGGCTACTTCCGTTACCTCGGCCGCAGCCTGGCGCTGGAGCGGATCGATATTGGCGACCGCCCCACCGCGGCGCACGCCACGGAAATCATGGCGCCGCTCGTGGCGCAGTACGAGCGGGGCGAGCTGGCCAGCGTGGACCTGGTCTTTGCCCGCTTCGAGAGCGCCATTGCGACCCCGCCGACCGTGATGCGCATCCTTCCGGTGGAGACGCCGGAGCGGAGCGGGCCCCGGCCCGATTACCTGCTGGAGCCCGATGCCACCACGCTGCTGGAGCGGCTGCTGCCGCTCTACGTGCGGAACGCGCTCTATCGCGGGCTGGTGGAGACGGCGGCCGGCGAGCACGGCGCCCGGCGCACGGCCATGAAGAACGCCACTGACAACGCGGGTGAAATCCTGGATGGGCTGAAGCGGACGTACAACCGGCTGCGGCAGGCTGCCATCACCCAGGAGATCGCCGAGATCGTCGGCGGCGCAGCGGCATTGCAAGGGTAGTCGCAGGTCACAGGTCGCAAGTCCCGTGACTTGAGGCCTGCGTCTTGCGACCTGCGACTTACGACTTACGACGAGATTCAACAATGGCCACAGCCACCGCAACCCAGAACATCGGCAAGATCGTCCAGGTCATCGGACCGGTGCTCGACGTGGAGTTCGAGCCCGAGAAGCTGCCGGAGATCTATAACGCCCTCCGCCTCGACAGCGGCGACATCCACGTCACCGCCGAGGTGCAGCAGCACATCGGCCAGAACCAGGTGCGCGCGGTCGCCATGAGCAGCACCGACGGTGTCCAGCGCGGCATGGAGATCGTGGACCTGGGCGGCCCGATCACGGTGCCGGTGGGCGATGCGCCGCTGGGCCGGATCCTCAACGTGCTGGGCGAGCCGGTGGACGGCGGGGCGCCGATTGCGCAGGACGTGGAGCGGTGGCCCATCCATCGCGAGACGCCCAAGTTCACTGACCTCGAGCCCAAGACCGAGATCTTCGAGACCGGCATCAAGGTCATCGACCTGATCGCGCCCTTCGTGAAGGGTGGCAAGATCGGCCTGTTCGGCGGCGCCGGCGTGGGCAAGACGGTGGTCATCCAGGAACTCATCAACAACGTGCAGAAGGGCCACGGCGGCCGGTCGGTCTTCTGCGGGGTGGGCGAGCGGACCCGCGAGGGCAACGACCTCTATCTCGAGTTCAAGGAAGCCAACATCCTTGACTCGGTGGCGCTGATCTACGGCCAGATGAACGAGCCGCCCGGTGCCCGGCTCCGCGTGGGCCTCTCGGGCCTGACCGTCGCCGAGTACTTCCGCGACGTCGAGGGCCAGGACGTGCTGCTCTTCATCGACAACATCTTCCGCTTCACCCAGGCGGGGTCCGAGGTCTCGGCGCTGCTGGGCCGGATGCCGAGCGCGGTGGGCTACCAGCCGACGCTGGCGACGGAGATGGGCGACCTGCAGGAGCGGATCACCTCGACCACCAAGGGCTCGATCACCTCGGTGCAGGCCATCTACGTGCCGGCCGACGACCTGACCGACCCGGCGCCGGCCACCGCCTTCGCGCACCTCGACGCCACCGTGGTGCTCTCGCGCTCGATCGCGGAACTGGGTATCTATCCGGCGGTGGATCCGCTCGACAGCTCCAGCCGCATCCTTGACCCCCAGTTCGTGGGCGAGCGGCACTACGCCGTGGCGATCGGCGTGCAGAACACGCTGCAGCGCTACAAGGCGCTGCAGGACATCATCGCCATCCTCGGCATGGACGAACTGTCGGAAGAGGACAAGAAGGTGGTGGCGCGGGCGCGGCGCATCCAGCGTTTCCTCTCGCAGCCGTTCCACGTGGCCGAGCAGTTCACCGGCTTCCCGGGCAAGTACGTCAAGCTCGAGGAAACCATCGCGAGCTTCGAGCGCGTGCTCTCGGGCGAGTTCGACCACCTGCCGGAGCAGGCGTTCTACATGCAGGGCGGCATCGATGACGTGGTCAAGCGGGCGCAGGAACTGGCGAGCTCGTGATGCGTGTCACGGTCATCTCGCCCGAAGCGAACATGTTTGATGGGCAGGCGGAGTCGGTGGTGGCGCCTGCGTTCGACGGGGAGGTGGGCATCCTGCCACACCACGCCCCGCTCATGACGCTTCTCGGTGATGGCACACTCTCCATCCGGCAGGAGGGAACGACGCATCGCTTCCAGGTGCGGGGTGGTTTCCTGCAGGTCGTGGATGAGCAGGTGCGGGTCGTCGCGGAGCACGTACAAGGAGAAAACCAGAATGCGTAAGCTGATTGTGGGCATCACCGCTGCGGTCGCTGCGCTGACGCTGGCGGGCGCCGCGGCGGCCCAGGAAACCGGCACGCCGGTCTTCAAGTCGCCGTACCGTACGTACACCTCGCACGAACTCGGCGCCACGATCTCGGATCCGGGTGGGGCGGGCTGGGGCCTGGAAGGCTTCTATGGCTACGGCCACGACCGCTGGGACATTGGCCTGCGCGGCGGCTTCATCGACCAGCCCGATGGCGCCGACACCCGCGTGGTCGCGGGCGTGAGCGCGCGGACGCGGGTGCTGCAGTCGTCGCAGAGCTTCCCGCTGGATGGCGCCCTCACCCTCGGCGCCGGGCTCAGCTTCAACGATGGAACCTACGCCTTTATCCCGATCGGCATCTCGCTGGGCCGCCGGGTCCTGCTGGAGAATTCCGACGTCACCTTCGTGCCCTACGTGCACCCGGTCATGATCCCGGCGTTCGGCAACAACATCGGTGGCGACAGCGACTCCGATATTTTCTTCGCGCTGGGCCTCGGGGTCGACATCAAGTTCACCAACTCGATCGACGTCCGGGTGGCCGGTGCGCTCGGCGACTCGCCGTGGGATGGCGTGTCGGTCGGGCTGGCATTTATCCGGTAACAGTCGAGAGGTCGAGAGTCGAGAGGACGAGGGTGAAGCTGACCATCGGGCAGTGCGCACCGGAGCAGGACTCCGGTGCGCACTGTCGCGTCGGGCCCTTGCATCACTCCTCGCCTCCGCTAGCTTCCGCGGGTCCGTGCTCCGACGAGCTTTCCGAATGAGGTTGTCATGAGAGTTTCCGTGGTTCGTGCCGCCCTCGCCAGCGTGCTGGCGCTGGTCAGCGCCGGCACGGCGTCCGCCCAGGCCGCCGGCCTGCCGGTCATCAACAGCGGCATCGTCAACGGCATCGGCCTGGCGGTGGATGCCGGTATTCCGAATGACGCCGCCGGCGGCGGCTGGGCCGCCGGCGCCACCGTCAAGGCCGGCTTCGGCGTGCTGGGCGTGAGTGGTACGGTGTCACGCCTTGATCCGAGCGATGCCGATGCGGTCTGGTCCGGCGGCGCCACGGCCAACATGAAGGTGTTTGGCGGGCCGTTGATCCCGATCGCCGTCACGCTGCAGGGCGGGGCGGGGTACGTGTCCACGGACTTCGGTTGCCTGCCGGGGGACACCAACTGCGACATCACCCAGTGGCATTTCCCGGTGGGCCTCGGTGTGTCGTTCACCATCCCCAACCCGGCGCTCGCCATCAAGCCCTGGATCGCGCCGCGCCTCGACGTGCTCCATACCTCGGTCGGGGATGGCGACTCGGAGACGGATGCGGGTATCGGCGTCAGCGGCGGAGTGGAACTCAACCTCCTCAACGGGATGGGCTTCCACGTGGCGTATGACTGGTCCAAGCATGACGACATCAAGCCCGGCATCTTCGCCGCCGGCTTCCACTACACCTTCCGGGTGCCGGGCCTTTGAGTACCCGCGCACGCCACGCACCGCTCGCGGTCGCGCTGCTGCTGGCGACCGCCTGCGCCCAGACCTTTGACGCGACCACCCTCGGCGTGCCCGCCACGATGGCTTCCTCGGCGGCCGCCGCCGACAGCGGCACGGCATTCATCGTCTCGTCACATGCCACGTACGCCCTCTGGGGACTGTTCTCCGTCAAGCAGCCGTCGGTGGAGAAGGCCCTTGCCAGTCAGCTGGTGGGCGGCAAGAAGATCGAGAACGTCCGCATCAAGGTGCGCAGCAGCGTCACCGACGTGCTCCTCACCATCTTCACCGCCGGCATCGTCGTGCCCAGGTCGGTGACGGTCGAGGGGACTGTCGTCGGTCCCTGATTGCCCGGCATGACCTCCTACTGGCGGCTGTCCCGCGCCCCGCGCTACAGCCTCCTCTTCGCGCTGCCACTGCTCGTGCTCTACGAAGTGGCAGCGTTTCTCTTGTCAGGCGATACCATTGCCGGGGTCCGCAACGGCGCCGACGTGCTGCTCAAGAGCCTCTTTGTGAGCTTTGGCGGCCGGCGCGGGCTGCTGCTGTTCGATGTCCTGCTGCTGGCCGTCGGCGCCGCGCTCATCATTCGCGACCGCCGGCGTCACGCCGAGCCGATGCGGGCCGGGGTCTTTCTTGGCATGCTTGGCGAATCGGTGGTGGGCGGCCTGCTGTTCGGCGGGCTGGCGGGCCTGCTGACCGCGCTGCTGCTTCGCGGCGTCCCACGCCTCATGCTGGCGCAGTTGGCGAGCCTCAGCGTCCCGACCCAGCTGACCGTTGCCCTCGGCGCAGGGATCTATGAAGAGCTGCTGTTCCGCGTCCTGCTGGTGGGCGGCCTCGCGCTCTTCGCGCGCAGGATCCTCGGCTGGCGACCGGCGGCGGCCGGCGTCCTGGCCGCGACGCTCGGTGCGGTCCTCTTTTCCGCCTTTCACTATGTGGGCCCGTACGGCGACCCCTTCACGCTGCCCAGCTTCGTCTTCCGCCTCATCGCCGGCCTGCTCTTCAGCGCCATGTACCTGCTGCGCGGCTTCGGCATTACGGCGTGGACCCACGCGCTGTACGATGTGTTCCTGATTGTGGCGATGGGGGGCGGGAGCTGAGAGCTGCGAGCTGTGAGCTGTGAGCTGTGAGCTGTGAGCTATGAGCTATGAGCTATGAGGTGTGTAAGGGAGCCATTAGCTTGGAAAGAGCGGCTGCAAGCTCGTAGCTCATAGCTCGTTGCTCGCAGCTCTCAGCTCTTAGCCCTCAGCTTGCAGAGGAGCCCACCCATGAGACACACACGCCCCACCAGCCATCCCGTCCGCACCTTCGGCCTCTGGGCGCTCGGTGGCGCGATGGCTTATCTGATCATCCGGGAATTGACTGCGGGATCCGGGCCCCAGGCGGTACGAGCGGCCGGGCCTACCACTCCGTCGACACTCTCGCCCTCCGACAACCGGGATGTGGACCGGGACAACGGCGACATGGATGAGCAGCTCGACGCCGCAGTGGATGCGACGTTCCCCGCGAGCGATCCGATTTCGATGCAATTTGAGTAGGGCATGCGGCATGGGGCGTGGGGCTTGGGACCTCACGCCTCACGCCCCACGGCTATCGAGCTGCAAGAATGGAATCCAGAATCGGCCTGAACACTTCTATCGGCTGGGCGCCCACCAGTAGGCCACCCTCGATGTAGAACGACGGCGTCGCGTTTGCGCCGGTGCGGGCTGACGCCACGGCTTCGGCCTCGACAGCCGCCGCGACGGTGGTGTCGGCCAGGCAGGCGAGCGTCGCCTGTCGGTTCATCCCGACCGAATCCGCCAGTCCCAGCAAAGCCGCCTCCGGATTCGTGAGTGGCGCCCACGACTGCTG
Organism: Gemmatimonadales bacterium; assembly: GCA_035707845.1. Classification (GTDB taxonomy): domain Bacteria; phylum Gemmatimonadota; class Gemmatimonadetes; order Gemmatimonadales; family GWC2-71-9; genus CAMLHP01. Next base: position 9,000 of record DASSTP010000303.1, read on the forward strand.
GGTGCGGAACAACAGGTCGTGCAGCGGCCAGAACTTGTGCTGCCGAGCGGCGCAGAGCCCCAGCTCCGCGGCGGGAAGGGCGTTAGGATGGATTTCGGTAATCGGGAAGTTGATGAAAACGTAGCGAATCTTGCCGGTCTCGATGTACTCCCGCTTGAGGATCGGGAAGGTCTCGAGCGCATGGCGCCGGCAGAACGGGCACTGGAAATCCGACATCTCGTAGATCGTGACCGGAGCGTCCCGCCGCCCCAGCATCCGTGCGTCGCGCGAGTCACCGGTGTCGGCGTCGGCCGGCGCGGGTGCCGCCATCTCGGTTGCCGGGGCCGGCCGGGCCTCGCGGGCGGGCGGCGGGGAACAGGCCAGCGCGAGGAGCGCGAAGAGAAGGAGAGGGCGGAGGGGCATGGGCTGTGAGCTATGAGCTGAGAGCTGAGAGCTAAGAGCTGAGAGCGAAGAGTTAAGAGCTCGCGGTTCGGGGTAGATAAGACTCCAAAAGTCAGCTTGCGTCCTGCGCTCAGCTCTCAGCTCTCAGCTCTCAGCTCTCAGCTCTCAGCTCTCAGCTCTCAGCTCTCAGCTCTCAGCTCTCAGCTCTCAGCTCTCAGCTCTCAGCTCCTACCGCGACCGATGCTGCCCCGACTTGTCGTCCAACCG
>DASSTP010000304.1:0-9185 GCA_035707845.1 Gemmatimonadales bacterium
ACCAGGTTGGCCTCCGGCAACCGCGGTGGGCTGAGAATGGCGAAGACGTAGCGGCGGGCAAGCGAGTCGGCGACCCAGACCCTGGTGCGGCTGTCGCCTGATCCGAGCCCCGTGGCCACGGCTGCATCGATCAGCGCCGCGCACAGTCTGCCATGATCGGCGAACCGCAAGGAATCCTCTCCCACAAGTCCGGATAACCGAACGGCTCCGAGCCGGCGGCCGGCATCGCGTGCGATCGCAAACTCGCCCCGAGTCGCATGCCAGATCCCGAAGGTGCAGAGGTCGAGGAGCTGGTCACGCTGCTCATCGGCCGTAACGGGCACTCTGCTGGAGCGGGCTTCGAGTGCGCGAATCACGGCTTCGGCGCCTGTGGTGTCCCCGTCCCACCAGAGCGCCTGCCGCAGCCACGCCCGCTGCGCTGCTGGCGGCCTGCGCTCGGGACGTGTGGCTCCTGCTGGCACGTCACCCGGACGGCCGCGGCTCAGTGCATACGCGGTGAGCGCGAGCTCCGAATATCCTGGATCGTGCAGGGTGAGCCAGCGCCTGTCGGCGTGGAACACCCGCGGAAGGTCAGCCACGCCCTCCCCGGTCCACGTGATGAACAGGGAGAGCAGCATGACACCGCGCTGGTCCGCCCCCTCAATCCAGCGCCGGCTCGCTTTTCCAGCGCCCCCTTCCAGCACTGCCTGATGCCATCCCAGCGAACGTGCCAGGCTGCTTGAGGAATCCGCCGCGATCAGGAGGGCAACGAGGCGACGGACCTCAGCCGTGTCCCGGCGCAGGTGGGCCAGCTGGATCATGTGCTCGACCGGTTCGGCGACGACCGGTCCATCCAGCTGCCCCACGGACGCCGCCGAGTCGAGGCGCCAGCCCTGGTGAAAGGCGTCGTCCGCGCGAGCCAGCGCGTCCTCGATTCCGGCGAGCGCACCGATGTGGAAATAGGCGTCGCCGAGCGAGTACCAGGTTTCCGCCCGGTTCGGTTGCGCAGTCACCGCTGCATTCCACCGCCGGAACGTCTCCGGTGCATCGCGAGTAATCCCCGCCCATGCGTCAAGCAAGGCACGGTCCGACGTGCCGAGGCGTTGCCTGCCCGCCATGGCCAGCCGTACGCCGAGCTGTCCGTCCTCCTGTGTGCCAGCCCACGCCGACACGCGGGCCAGGTCGAACGCCGCAAGGGCAAAGTTCGAGTCGAGCGTGACCGCTTTCCGGAACTGAATCAGCGCCAGATCGCGACGGCCACGCCGGAAGGCGGCGCGCCCGTCCAGGAACGCGCGAATAGCCGGGAAGGACGTACTGGTGAGCGACGCAAGCCGGTCCTCATCCATGCCGGCACCGCCGCCAAGAAGCTGCACCGCGAGACGATCTACCAGCACCAGAAGACTGTCGGCCGGGCCCTCCGCGGAAGCACGGGCGATCGTCCGCCTGCTCGCCACGGCCTCCAATGTCGCGCTCAGGATGATCCGGTCGGCGTTACCTGCCACGCTCCCAGCCACGATCCATTCGGCACCGGCGGCGGCCGCCACACGCCACGCCGACTCGATTGGGTCCGCCATCAGGTCATGCGACGCCTCGCGCCGCCACGAGGCAATGGTCGTCGCTGCGTCGGCCAGCGTCAGGCCACCGGATCCGCCGAGCCGGATGGACAGTAGATCGACCATTCCCTCCTGCATCCAGGCGTGAGAGGGATCCGCGCCCGACATGCGGAATGGCGCCACGACGACGACGTTGGACTCACCGGACCGGTTCGCGCCTGGGCTGAGGCGGAGGGCAACGATCATGAGCGCCGCGATCCCGAGGACCGCGGCCGCGACGGTCACCCGCCGGCTGCGCGCGGGCGAAGTCGGTGGACGGGCGGGGACGTCGTCATCCGGTGGGGAGACTTCGGAGTCCGCGGAGATCTCGGGTACGTCGAGCTTCGTCTTCCTTACCACCACAGGGGCCGCCCGCGAACGCAACGACGCGACCAACGCTCTCGTCTCGGTGGAGGGCTCCGCCTCGAGGTCGCGCGCCATGCGCCGAGTGAACTCTTCATATAGAGCGATGGCGCCTGCATGGTCGCCCTGCCGGTCAAGCAGCGTGATCCCGCGTCGCAGGGCCGACTCGTCGGCCCCGCTCAACCGGACCGCGTGGCGCACCGCGTCCCCGACCTCCGCCCGGTCCGCCGGCCCTTCCGCGACTCCCCACGCAGCCCGCGCCGCCAGCTGGCGAAGGCGGGCCCGCTCGCCGGAGACCCACTCCTCCAGTTCCGGCGACGCACCGGCGACGAATACGCCATCGAGAAAATCGCCGCGATAGAGCGCGCGTGCGGCAGCGTGCTGCCCGGCCTCGAGCGCGACTTCCATTTCCTGCGCGTCCCATTGGAGCATGCCGTCGTGAACGCCGATCTCCGACTCGCCCCGGGTGCGGATGACGCCGTCACCGAGGGTGCTGCGGAGGGCATGAAGCGCCTGGCGGAGCGCCCCGCGCGCATGCTCCTGATCGAGGTCAGGCCAGAAGAGGGCGAGAAGGGAATCGCGGCGGCGGAAACCGCCAGGAGGGGAAGCGGCGAGGTGCGCCAGCAGCACCAATCGCTTGGTCTGCAACGCAACCGGCGCGGACGGTCCATCGCCGGCCCGGCAGAGTTCCAGGCCGCCCAGGGTACGCAATTCGAGCATCGCGCCCTCCCAGGGGGAGTCATCCGGCTCTGGCTGCCGGAGTGACGTCAGGGTGACGGCGGGGTGATGGACGGGCGTTAGCGAATCAATGTACGCCCGGTACGGGGCGTCGCCAGAGCCCCCGCGCCCCCTGTGCGGCGGGCCACCTTAATCACTTTCAAGGAGGGCAGGATGTCACGCTATACTCGGGTACTCGCCACGGCGGCAGGAGCCCTGCTCGCGGCATGCAGCGAACCGAGCGCACCCGTCACCGGGTCCGCCGGGGCGACGGTGCCGGAAGCCAGCGCCGTCAAGTTCTGGGAGGCCGGCGCCACCGCCAGCTGGAACGAGATGGCGACCGCGCTGGCCGACCAGACCCCGATCGACGCGAGTCGTCTCTATGCCTACCTGTCGCTGGCGCAGTTCCGTGCGGCAGAGGCCGCGGGAGCGACCGAGCCGCACCCGCCGACGTCGGCTGCCATCGCGGGCGCTTCGGCGGCCGTCCTCGATGCATTCTTCCCCGGCCAGGTCACGACGATCGAGGCCGCGCTCGACGCACAGGAAGCGGCAGACCCGTGGCCTGGCGCCAAGCATGGCGACTTCGCGGCTGGCGAAGCGATGGGCCGCGAGATTGGCGCGCGGGTTATGGAGTTCGCGGCGGGCGACCAGGTGGGCGTCGCCGACCCGGGGACGCCCCCGGCCGGGCCTGGCTACTGGCAGTGGAGTGGCGGGCCGATGGTGCGGGGCAATTACCTGGCGCGTCCATTCTTCATGGAGTCCGCGGACGAGTTCCTGCCGCCACCGCCGCCGGCCTTCGGCTCGCCGGCGTACCTGACCGCGCTGGCAGAGGTTCGCCAGATCTCCGATACGCGGACGGCGGAGCAGGTGGATATTGCCTCGTACTGGAACCTGCAGCAGTCCGGGCGGCGGAACGCGGCGTTCAACAACCTCGCGGTCGAGCTGATCCGGACCTATCGCGTCCCCGATGCCAAGGCCGCCCGGATCATGTTCCTGATGAATGGTGCGGTGTTCGATGGGCTGGTCGGCTGCTTCAACGCGAAGTACACCTACTGGTTCATCCGGCCGCCGCAGGCTGATCCCGGCATCACGCTGCCGATCGGCTTGCCGCCGCATCCTTCCTATCCGTCGGGGCATTCCTGCGTCTCGGGTTCGGCGTCAGGCGTGCTGAGGGCAGAGTTCCCCAACGAGCGGGAGCGAGTGGACGCGATGGCACTGGAGGCCAGTCTCTCTCGCCTGTATGCCGGCATCCATTATCGCTTCGACATGGAGGCGGGGCTCGCGCTCGGCCGCGCCGTGGCAGCCAAAGCGATGGCCGCGGATCTCAGTAAGGTCGCGGTCCTGCCCTGAGGGAGTCGCAGGTCGCGGGTCGCGGGTGGTGTGAGCTATGAGCTGTGAGTGTAACTTTCTCCACCCCCGACCCCTCGACCCCTCGACCATCATGACCAACCCCACACTCCACGCCACCACCCTTGGCTGCTCACTCACCTGCCGGGACGTCGAGGCGTCCATGCGCTGGTATCGCGACGTCCTCGGCTTCGCCGTCCAGCAGACGTACGACCGCGACGGCAAGATGGGCGGCGCCGTCATGACCGCGGGCCAGGTCCGCATCATCCTCAACCAGGACGACGGCAAGCTCGGCTGGGACCGGATCAAGGGACAGGGCTGCTACTTCCAGATCAATGTGGCGGCGGCCGCCGATGTCGATGCCGCCGCAGAACGGATCAAGGCGGCCGGCGGCGAACTGCTCAATGAGCCGGCTGATCGTCCCTGGGGCGCCAGGATGTTCCAGTTCCGCGACCTGGATGGGTTCAAGGTCGGGATATCGACGCCCTTGGGGTCGTAAGTCGTAAGGCGTAGGTCGTACGTCGTACGCCCCATGCCCTCAGCGACAAAGAATTACCGGTAGGGCAGGGCGGAGGTCCAGGGTGTCGCCCCGGACGCCGCCGTCGAATTGCACTTTCATGAGCAGCCCGTGCGACTCCTGAAAACGCACCAGCCGAATGTCGAGTCCGGCCAGTGCGGACGGCTGCACATGCGCCCCCTGCACCAGGATCCGGGTAACGCGCCGAACTCCCGCTGGATGGGCAAATCGGTCCGGCTGCCTGCTCCGGAATCGCTCGATCCAGGACGTGACCGCCCGGTCCTCGGGCATGATGAAGACATCGGCGGCGAGCGACTCCGCCGGCTGCCGCAGCAACAGATAGGACGCCGGTGGGTCGCTCTCTGGCACGGCATCAGGCCGATACGGAATGGTCAGCTCCGAGGCACTGCCGGAGAGAAAATGCAGTCCCACGCCGAACGGACTGGCCCCGGTCTCACGCCATGCAGTACCGCGGCGGAACTCGGCTACATCGAGCTGGTGCGCGGAATCCACGCTCACGCTCGAGTCCACCCACATCAGCTCCAGGTAGGCATTCTCGAAGAAGGCGGCGATCGAGCTGGTGCCTTCACCTTCGTGCCGCACCGGTGCTGTATCGATCACGATGCCGACCCGCTGCAGGGCGGCGATGGCGTCGGCCGCACCCGGCGACACCAGGATGTAGGCGTGGTCGAGCTCGAGTTCCTGGGCTGCTGTGGCTCGTGTTGGAGTGCCCGCGACGATGAGGATGACGGCGAGAAGGGAGTTGCAGCCGAGGCAGGTCATGGCGCTCACGCGCGGCCCTTCCGCCCCGGCGCCGCCCGCTTCATTGCCTGCTCATAGGCGGCCATGGTGGCGCGGACTTCCTCGAGCAGCGCCCGCTGCTCCACGGCCGCCGCACGGGCATCTTCCGCCGCTTCCCGGGCTGCTTCAGCGGCGCCTCGCGCCTCCTCGGAAGCCGCCCGGGAGCGTTCCGTCTCCGCTCGCAGCTCTTCTGCGGCTCGGCGGGCATATTCGGCCCGGCCCCGCTGATATTCGGCGCCGGCCCGCTGGTCCTCGGCGTACTCGCGCACGCCTTCCGAGGAAGCACGGAGTTCCTCGGCGAGGAGCCGCTCCTCCTCCGATCGCTGCCGCTGCTTCTCCGCCGTGACGCGGCTGGCTTCCGCCTGGCGTGCCGCCCGGCCGGTGCGCCGCCGGCTCTCCTTTCGTCGCTCGGTCATGCCCCTTGCCTCCCTCGTATGCATCTCGCTCATGACAAGCCCGAGCTGGATGAGCGAGAGCAGAGATAGTGCTGGTCAGCAGTCCGCGGGCCGGGGATGACAACGCTCTCCGCATGCGGATCGCCCGCGGATCGCTTCCAGTCCTTCCCATGCAATCAATGGCACCATTGCCAAGCCAGCGACCGGGTCGGCCCACCACCAGCCCCAGAGCGCATTGAGGGCAAGGCCGCCGAGGAGAATTGCCGAGAGATAAGTGCAGAGCAGCGTCTGCCTCGCTTCAGCGGCCAGGGCGCCGCTGCCAAGTCGCAGTGCCACGGTGCGCTTGGCCCGCGCCAGAAACGGCATGACAAGCAGCGACGCGGCCGCAATACCGATCCCGACGGAACTCCGCTCCGGCGGCAACCCGCCGACCAGGGCGCGAATTCCTTCCAGGCTTACATAGGCGGCGAGGGCCAGAAAGCAGAGACCGATCAGTCGGAGCGCCCGCCGTTCCGCATGTTCCTGCCGGGCTGGATCCAGCTCGGCGCCCAGGCGCCAGAGGGCGGTAATCCCGGCTGCCAGTTCGATCAGGCTATCAGCCCCGAAGCCCACCAGGGCGATGCTGCCCACTTGCAGCCCCGCGCCGACGGAGAGAACGCCTTCCAGGCTGTTGTAGCCCAGGGTGGCGTAGTTCAACCGCCGGCTTCGCCGAATGAGGACCCGGCGATCCGCAAGCAGAGCCGCAGTCATTCCATCAATCTACCGCGATCATGGAGACTCGGTCTCAGCCATGACTCGCTTCAGCATGGCGATCTGGCCCGCATGATACGCGTTGTGCTGGGTGACGCCGATGAACTGCATATACGCCGTCCACGGCGACTCGGCAACCAGGAGCTCATCCAGCCGCTCGGCCGGAAACTCCTGCAGTGCGTCCCGCAGCTGCCGGCTCAGCCGCTTGAGTTCGGCAATCGTCTCCTGCCAGTTCGCGTCCGTCGGTGCAGGGCAGGGAGGCCAGCCTTCATCCGGCAACAGCCCGCGACCGTCGCCCGCCATGCGCCGAAGCACCAGCGAGTAGTCACTGGTGAGATGGAGCACGAGTTCCCAGATGCTGTGCACACCCGGGATCACATGCGTCGCTGCCTGCTCGGCAGATACACCGGCCAGCAGTTCGAGCACCGCCGGCCCGTGCCACGCCTCACCCTCGAGGATGCGGCGGAGCTGGTCGCTCAGGCGAGTGAGTTGGATGTCGTGACTCATGAGTCATAAGTCGTAAGTCGTAGGTCGCAAGTCGCAGGTCGTAGAATATCGCTGCGCGTCGCGCTGTGGCGGAGCAGTCGGGTCCAAGCGGCTAGGACGAGGACGTGGTGCGGCTCGCCATCATGCCGAGGTCGAAATGGGGGCGGTCCTGGGGGCCATCCCTGAACGTGCACACCAGCACGTAGGTGCGCCCAGGCAGGAGGTCCGCGAGGAGGGTGCCGGAGGACGTCACTCCGGGCCGGGCCATGAGGACGCCGAGAGTCTCGTCCACGGCTGCTTCCGGACTCCCCGTGACCTTCACGGTGTCGAAGAGCTGGGCCATGTTGAGGCCTGGCTTCAGTAGCAGGACGAACGCTTCATGCCGCACCTTGCCCACGTTCTTGAGGCGGAAGGCGGTCGCGCCGGGCCGGAGGGAGTCCGGCAGCACGAAGGCGTAGTCGTGTGCCGCGATGGTAATCGTCTGCGGCTGGCTCGCGGCAGGCGGCGGGCTGCAGCTGGTCAGGCCGAGCAGCAACATGACAGGAATTGCGAGACGGGAGCTGACGGGCGAGCGGGTACCTGCCATGACCTGGCCTCCTTGAGTTCGTGGATAGCGCCGAGGTGCCTGCAAGATTGCCAAGGATTGACCGCAGATTTCGCAGATTACGCAGATTGATTCCGTTGATCAACAGACGACCGCAATCCGCGCTTCCCGCCTTCCCGCCTTCCCGTCCTCCCGTCTTCCCGCCTACCTGGTCAGTGCCTTCCGGAAGAAAGCCAGGGCATCGGCATTGATCTGCCGATGTACCGCGGTCCGGTTCACACGGGGCGGGTCCCGGCAGATTGCCGGAGCTTCCTCGTCGAGCTCCGGCGAGCACGGCGCCAGGAACACGTAGTGGCCGGCCCCGGGAATCATCCTGATGCCGGCGAGCGTCCTGACCAGTGGTGCGACATGCAGGACGTTGTCCCTTGGCAGCAGCACTTTGTCCCGTTGTCCATAATAGAGGAAGACCGGGCGGTTGATCGGGGCGAGGCCGAGCGAGTCGAAGACCAGCCCCTGCGGCGCCATGACGAACGCCGCCTTGATGCGCGGGTCGGCCGTGCTGCCCCAGCGGTGCAGTTCGCCCTGCATCGCGGACAGGAACTGGCGAGGGGTCTCGCCCGGATGCTCCTTCGCAACCTGCGCCTCCACCTGCTTCATGCTGTCACAGAAGTTGGGATCGTGTGACGGCACCTTGCAGTGATCGAGGAAGCGGGTGAATTCCGGAACCGCGCCCATGAGCAGGAGACTGGTATAACCGCCGTTGGAAAAGCCCGCGACCCCGATTCGCCCCGGATCAATCAGGGCTTTCCAGAGCGAATCGCCGAGCAGCATGCTGATGGTGGCCTGGACCTGAATCGGCCGGCCGATCATCACCTCGGCGTGGCCGTCTCCGCTGTCGTCCAGGAAATTGTCCCTTGGGTGCCGCAGGGTGGCCACCACAAAGCCGTGCGATGCGAGATACACCGCCAGGTCGTGATGGCCCAGCTCGGAACCGCCGTGACCGTGGGAAATGACCACCAGCGCCTTTTGGCCGGCAGTGGGTGGCGCGTCGAGCACGGCGTGTACCTCATAGGGACCGCGCCAGGTGATTCCGGCCCTGCCAGTGGTGGGATAGAACACGTAGCCCGGCATGGCGCTGTCGCTCACCGGGTCGGTAATGCTGATAGTGTGGAAGCCGACAGCGGTGGGGGATTGGGCGAGTAACGTGATCGGCAGCGCAACAAGCAGCACCGATGCCAGGGCATGGGGCATGAGACGTGGGGCGTGGGAGCTTGTTTTCCTCATGCCCCAAGCCTCACGCCCCAAGCCCCATCTCCCACGCCCCACGCCCCATGCCCCAAGCCCCAAGCCTCATGCCTCCTGTGACGACGATACCGTGAACCGGAATCCATCCGGGTCGCTGAGCCGGAAGATGCGGTAGCCATGCGCGCTCATCGGTTCCGTATCGAGGGCAACACCCTGCTCCCTGATGGATGCGGCCAGCGCGTCGATATCCTGGCGGGTGGTGATCCGGAGGGAAATCGCTTCCCCCCTCGCTCGATCGAGGCCCCTGGAGCCGTCGTCCTGGGAGAGGAGGAGGCGGACCGCGCCGGCCTTGAGCGACACGGCCATCAGCTTGCCGTCACGCTCGTGACGGCGGTCGACGGTGAAGCCGAGGATCTCCGTATACCAGTGAACGCTCCGCTCGAGGTCGC
>DASSTP010000305.1:0-16272 GCA_035707845.1 Gemmatimonadales bacterium
GTCGAGGGGGCGAGGGCGTCCTCGACCCCTCGACCTCTCGACCTCTCTGACCTATCATCTCATCATGAAACCAATCCTCGCGCTTCTCGCCGTCGGTCTCGCCGCCTGCAGCCAGGAAAAACCGCGACCCGCCGAGAGCACTGCTGCCCTGGCGGGCCCCACCCTGGTCACCACCGTCAAGGGCCTATCCGCCCCGGAGTCGGTCATCCACGACACCGGCCAGGACGTCTTCTTCATCACCAACATCAACGGCAATCCCGGCGCCAGGGACGGCAACGGCTTCATCAGCCGGATGAAGCCGGATGGGACCATCGATTCGCTGCATTTCGTGATGGGCGGACGCGGCGGCGCCACGCTCAATGCCCCCAAGGGCACCGCCATCACCGGCGACACGCTATGGGTCGCCGACCTCGATGCGGTGCGCGGCTTCAGCCGGCTCACCGGCGCGCCGCTTGCCACCATCGAGTTCGGGCCCCGCGCGCGTTTCCTCAACGACCTGGCGGTGGGCCCCGATGGCAAGCTCTACGTGAGTGAAATGGGCGTCGCGACCAACGATGCCGGCCAGATGTCGCCCACCGGGCTGGACAACGTCTTCCGCATCGGCGATGGCCACCGCATCGAATCGATCATGACCCGATCCAAGGTGCCAATGCCCAATGGCATCACTCCGCATGGAGGTGGGCTCCTGATCGGCAGCTACTCCGAACCGGACGTACGCGAGTGGCGGGAAGACGCCGACAGCGTCGTCACCGTGGGCAGGGCCAGCGGGACGGTGGACGGGATCGGCGTGCTCGATGACGGGCGGATCGTGGCCTCGAGCTGGGACGATTCCACCGTCGCCGTGGTGGGGACGTCGCCCACGCCGCTCATCACCGGCGTGGCGGCGCCGGCTGACTTCGGGTTGGACCGCAAGCGGCATCGCATGCTGATCCCGCAGCTTACGGAAAACCAGTTGGTGATCTGGCAGCTGCCGTGACCACCCTGCATTTCTGACAGGCCTCCTTCCAGGGCGCTGCCGATTCTGCCGGAGGAGCTTGTCATGGCGGCCGGAACGGCGGGCATGCGCGCTGCAGCAATCGGGCGGCGTCGCCGGCAATCGTGCCCGGCGCGTATCCGCACGGAAGGAGAAGAACGATGTACCTCACTACCATGCGCCGTCGCAACGACGGACTCCAGAATCTGCGGCGCCTCTCGTCCGCGCTCGACGAGGCATTCGGCAATTGGCCTCTGGGCCAGGGGCTCGAGGGGGCCATCACCTCGGCATGGGTTCCGGCCTGCGACATTTTCGAGGACCAGGACGGCCTCAAGCTGGTGATGGAAGTCCCGGGCGTGAACCCGGACGATGTGAAGCTCCAGCTCGAGAACAACATGCTCACCATCCGCGGCGAGAAGCGGCAGGTCGCCGAGGAGAAGGCGGAGCGGGTGCACCGCTACGAGCGGAGCTACGGCAGCTTCGAGCGCACCTTCTCACTGCCCTCCACCGTGGATGCCGACCGCATCGAGGCCGACATCTCTGACGGCGTGCTGACGGTGATGCTTCCGAAGGCCGAGAAGGCGCGGCCGCGCCAGATCGAGGTGAAGAGCGGCACCGGCAGGAGCAACGCCGGGCAGGTTGGTGTCGGGTCTGGCTCGGCCCGTAACGATACGGAACCGACTCCGAAATAGGGCGGATGGCCGGCACGCGCGAACCGCGATAGGCTTCGCGCGTGCCAGACCTGAAGCTGTTCCACGTCACCAGCGTCAACCATCGCATCGCGAATCTCACCGAGCGCGAGCGCGTGACGCTGGATGAAGACCAGACCGCGCAGCTGCTGGCGGCAGCATCGGCCGCCGGGCGCGCGCTGGTTCCCCTTTCTACCTGCAATCGCACTGAACTGTATTCCTGGGGCGCACCCGGCGGTGATGAACTGCTCACCGCATCGGGCGCGCCTTGTGCGCGCCTGTCCGGCGGGGAGGCCCTGCGTCACCTCTTTGCGGTGGCCTCCGGGCTGGAATCGCAGGTGGTCGGTGAATCCGAGATCCTGGGTCAGGTGCGCCGCGCCTGGCTCGGTGCCCGGAACGCCGGCGCCACCAACCTCTCCACCAATCTCGTTTTCAGTCACGCCATTTCGGCCGGCCGCCGCGTACGGCGCGAGACCTGGCTGGGTTCCCATGTCCACTCGGTGATCCAGGCCGGTGTGCGCCGGGTGCTTGCCGGCCGCACGGCCGGGACGCGCGTCCTCGTCGTCGGCGCTGGCGAGGCCGCCCGTGGCGCGCTGCGCCAGCTGGCCGAAGCCGCGGTACCCGATGTGACGATCGTCTGCCGTCGCCCCGCGGTCGCGCTACCGCTCATCGAGCAGCATCCCGGCTGGTCCGTTGCGCCATGGAGCGAGCTAGCCGCCGAGTGCCGGCGCGCCGGCGTCATCATTGCCGCCACCGCGGCGCGCACGCCCGTGCTGCTTCCCGAGCTGATTGGCGATCACGCATGCAGCGTGCTCGACCTGGGGCTGCCCCGGAACGTGGCGCCTGCAGTGCGGGAGCTGGCTCAGGTGGATGTGTCGGACCTGGACGACCTGCGCGCCGACGGATGCGAGCCGCGGCCCGACCACTTTGCCGGTGCATGGCGCATCATCGACGAGGAGCTGGATCGCCTCGCCGCCGTGCTGCGTGCGCGGGCGCGCGCGCCGCGCCTCGCCGAGCTGCACCAGGCGGGGGCTCGCATTGCGAGCGAGGAGGCGGACCGGGTGCTGCGGGAACTGGATGGGCTCGATGCGGGCGAGGCGGCGCTGGTGCGTCAGCTCGCCGAGCGGGTCGCCAGGCGCGTGCTGTTCCCGGCGTCACGCGTGATTCGCGAGGTCTGAGGTGCCTCGACTGGATTGAGCACGTTGCGGCACTGCGGATTGGTGCAGCCGGGGCAGTGCAGGGCGTACTGCCGGCCGGCAGCGGCGCCACTGGCCAGGTGCTGGAGCACCACGTCGGCCATGGCGTCGAGAAAAAGCGGATGATCATTGGGGGCCGGGGCACGCACGAACCGCGTGATCCCGGCCGTCCTTGCGACGTGGCCATACTCGATGTCAAGCTCGCTCAGCGTCTCGATATGATCGCTGGTGAAGGCGATCGGGACGACCACTACGTTCTTTACGCCTCGACTGCCCAGCAGCCGGATCACCGATTCCGTGCTGGGGCCCTGCCAGCGCACCGGCCCCACTTCACTCTGGTATGAGAGCAGGTAGCGGTTGGCACTCCCCAGCCGCTCCATGACACCATGCACGCTGGCACCGATTTCCTGGGGATAGGGATCGCCCCGGTTGATGACGCTGAGCGGCAGCGAGTGCGCACTGAACAGGAGCACCGCGTCGCCCCGCTCGGCGGCGGGTATCTGCTCGAGTGCGGTGCGCGTCGATTGCGCCATCGTATCGAGGAAGCCGCCGTGCACCGGCCAGCGATCGATGACGCTCCACTCGAATGCGGATTCGAGTCCCTGCCGCCTGGCCGCGCGCCATAATTCGTTCAGGCTGGAGCCAGTGGTGGCGCAGGAGAACTGGGGGTACTGGGTGAATGCGATGGCGCGGGTGACGCCGTCCTCCGCCATGGCACGCAGGGCGTCGTCGCTGTTCGGGTGCGCGTAGCGGAACGCCACGTAGAAGCGGTGCGGTGCGGTCTCGGGCGAGAGCCGGTCGAGCCGCTCGACCATTGCCTGGCCCTGCACGCTGGTCCACTGCAGGATGGGCGACCCGCCGCCGATTGCCTCGTAGAGCTTTCGCACCTTGGGCGCCCGCCGCCGCGCGATGAAGGGGCCCAGCCAGTCCTGGAAGGGGAGCTGGATGATCTCGCGATCGGCAAAGAGCTCGAGCAGGAACGGTTCGACGTCGTCGAGCGTCGTCGGCCCGCCAAGGTTGAGGAGGACGATGCCGGTGCGGGGTGCGGTCATCCGCGCAATGTGAGGCCGCGGGGCCCGGGCCACCATCCGAGCGATTACGGAGGGCAGGTGGACAGATGGACGGTTGGACAGATGGACAGAGCTAGCCCACAAGAACTGTCCACCTGTCCATCTGTCCACCTGCCCAACTATCTCGACACCAACCCCGTCTCCAGTGCCAGCTTCGTCAGCCCCGCCACCGTCTTGATGCCCAGTTTCCGCATCAGGCTCTCGCGGTGGGTCTCCACCGTGCGGTGGCTGATGCCCAGTTCACCGGCGATTTCCTTGTTGGTGCGGCCCAGCGCGATGCCCACCAGCACCTCACGTTCCCGGCCGGTGAGCACGTCGAGCGGGCCCGGCAGCTCGCCGGCCTGGCCGCGCACCGCGGCGCGCAGCCGGTGAGCGATCGGTGCGCTGAAATATTCCTCGCCCCGCCGCACCGCGCGGATGGCCTGTCGCAGCTCCGTTGCCGCCGAATCCTTGAGCAGGTAGCCGTGCGCGCCGGCTCGCACGCTCTCCAGCACGTACTCGGGATTGTCGTGCATGCTGAGGATCAGGATCCGCGTGTCCGGTACCAGCTTCCGGATCCTTGCGGCGGCCTGCAGCCCCGACTCGCCCGGCATGGTGATATCCAGCAGCACCACATCGGGCTTTTCCGCCTCGGCCAGCCGCACGGCATCGGCAGCGGTGGCCGCCTCGGCGACGATGGTGAATCCGGGCTCGCCTTCCAGCACGTGGCGAATGCCCTCACGGACCACGGTGTGGTCATCGGCGACGAGCACCTTGATGGGATCATGAAGCATGCGGGGAATCTATCGCTCAGACCGGCACGATGATATCGAGCATGACGCCGGCGTCGGCGCCGCTCCGGATCTCTACGGACCCGCCCAGCGCCGTGATCCGCTCCCGCATGCCGGCCAGTCCCATGTGTCCCTCCAGCTCGAATCGCTCCAGGTCCGCATCCGTTGGCAACCCGCGGCCGTCGTCATGCACTGACAGTAGAAGCCCTTCCGGCGTGCGGGCGATGGTCACGTCCACGGCGCTGGCGCCGGCATGGCGCAGGATGTTGCTGAGCCCTTCCTGTAGCGCGCGGTAGACCGCGAGTTCGGCGGCGGTGCCGAGCGCCGGCAACTCATCGGGGGCATCGAAGGAAAGGGTGAGGCCTCGCTGGCGGGTCATCTCTCCGGCGAGCGATCGCAGTGCCGGCAGCAGGCCGAGATCGTCCAGCAGCGAGGGGCGCAGGTCGTTCACCACGTTCCGGATGCTGCGGATGCCCGTGTCCACCAGCCCGAGCGCTCGGTCGAGCCGGTCCGCCTGCGCCGGCAGTGCACTGCCGCGCAGCACGCCCAGTTCCATCTTCACGGCGCTGAAGACCTGCGCCGTCTCGTCGTGCAGCTCGCGCGAGAGCCGCAGCCGCTCTTCTTCATGCTGGGCCACCATGCGCGCGCCGAGTCGTTCGAGTTCCCGCCGGCGGGCCTCCAGCCGTCGAGAGAGCGCGTCATGCTCGAGTGCTGCACCGACCTGATGGCCCAGGGCCAGGAGGAATCGCTGGTCGAGCGCGGTGAACGGGTCGCGCACCGGCCCGGTGAGGAGCAGCGCGCCCCGCACCCCGTTGTCCTGGAAGATCGGGAGGGCGGAAGCAAAGTGGCGTGACGCAGCGTCTCCCACGGCGCGGGGTTCCTCGCGTGCCATGGCCTGCTCGATCGCTTCGGCGTACATCCCCTCGGGCGGCCGACCGGCCCATCCTTCCGCCGTGCCCGCACCACCGGCATACGCGTCCCGGCCGCCGTCGCGCAGGTAGAGCGCTGAACCACTCACGCCTGGCAGGGCGAGCGGCCGCTCCAGCAGGACGTTGATGAGGTCGCCGCCGGCGGCGCCGAGGCGGATGTCGGCCGACAGCGCGCTGAGCGCCGCGATGCCACGCCGCAGGTCGTCCAGCACCACGATGAGGAAACCGGTGCCGACCGCGAGCTCGAAGATGATGTCGAGGTAATAGCCCCACGGTGCCCACGCACCCTGCGCCCGCAGGAAGGGATAGTCCAGGTGATGCAGTCCCCAGAGCAGCAGCGCACCACCGACGATTGCGGCGCCGGCTGAGCCCACCCGTCGCCGGTACTCGAGGAACACGAGACCGGTCCAGAGCGTGGCGAGGCTGAGGAAGAGGACCATGGGCAGCGCCGCCAGCAGGAAGCTGTCGAGCTGGTAGATCGCCAGGTAGCTCCACACCAGCGGCAGCAGCAGCGCCAGCGACCAGGATGGCTTGAGCCTGAGGCCGCGCGAGAACACCAGCGCCGACCAGAGCAGCGCCAGCGCGGTCCAGCCGGTCAGCACCTGGTGGGCAAAGAGCAGCGAGCGATTGGCCGTGATCAGGAAGAGCAGGATGACGAGGATGCGCAGGATGTAGAGCGCCCACGTGACGGTCCACCAGGCAAACCACGCCTTGCGGTAGCGCTGGTACAGGAAGGCAGAGAGCGCGGCGAGCGCCGCGGTGATGACGCCCTGCAGCAGCGCCGCGTCCAGTTCGAGCGGGTCGCTGACCGGTGGTGGCATGGTGACCTGCAGCATCGAACAAAGCTAATGGCCCTGCTATCTTTCTCCGACCGTGACTCCCGATTCCTCCGATGTGATGAACTCTCCCATGGCACAGGCGCTCGAGCGCCTGGTCATCGTAGTGCGTGAAACGCCGCGCGCCACCGAAGTGCATGCCACGCTCGCGGAGCAGGCAGCGCGCACCGCGGCCGCGCTCTCCGGCCCGGAACGCATCGAGGCCGGCGTCGAGGGCTCCGCCATCCCACTCGGCACGTCCCTCCGCGGCCGCCTGCTGGCGCGGGCAGTCGACTGGGTCGAGATCAGGCCTGCCGCCTCCGCTGCGGTACTGCTCCAGCTCGCGGGCGCGCTGGCAAGTGACGACATCGCCATGCCGCTGCTGGATCACGTGGTCGTCACCATGGTCCCGCTGCCGCTCCCCGTGTCGGCCGCGGAAACCATCCACGTGGCCGAAGCCGATGGCGACGGCGGCACCGGCGCCGATGAAGATGAACCGGCCGACCAGGAACTCACCCGGCTCACCGACGAGGTGCGCTCAGCCTCGGTGCAGCGCGACTGGCCCACGCTGCTTGCACGAGCCCGCGCCCTCCTCGATTACGCCGACGAAGATCCCTCGGCGCGGCGCACCCGGATCATCCAGGCGCGGCGCGCGCTGCCCCTGGCACGGCTGCGGGAATTGATCGAGCACGCCCTGCGTCACGCGGAGGACCAGTCCCTGACCGCCGAGATCCTGGGGCGAATCGGGCCGGATGGCCACCAGGCCATGGTCGAGTCGGTGGCGGGCAGCGATTCGCTGGCGGCGCGCCGCTTCCTGCATGACCAGCTCGGCCGCACGCCCGAGGCCTTTCCCCTCCTGCTCCCGTTGCTGGAGCGCGGGAGCGCATCACAGGCGCGTCATGCGGCGGCCATCCTGGGCCGGCTGGGCGACACGCGGGCGGTGCCCGCGCTGGCGGCGGCGCTCACGCTGGATGACGACGGCGTACGGGCCGAGGCCCTCCGGGCGCTGGTCAAGTTCG
Organism: Gemmatimonadales bacterium; assembly: GCA_035707845.1. Classification (GTDB taxonomy): domain Bacteria; phylum Gemmatimonadota; class Gemmatimonadetes; order Gemmatimonadales; family GWC2-71-9; genus CAMLHP01. The sequence goes on from DASSTP010000305.1 coordinate 7,462, forward strand.
ACCTGCCGGAAGCGCGCGCCGCGCTGCTGGACGGGCTCAAGCATTCGAGTGCGAGTACCCGCATCACGGCCGCGCAGGCCGTGGGAAACGCGGGACTGCTGGCGCTGGCGCCAAGCATCATGGCGGTGCTGCGGGAGGAGGAGGACAGCAGTGTGCGGCGGGCCATGGCCACTGCCGCGGCCCGGCTGGGGACGGTCGAGGCGATGGAAGAGCTGGTGCGGATGGCGCTGGCCAGGCGGCGGCTGTTCCGGGGCGGCCAGGCGCTGGAGGTACGGCTTGATGTTGTGGCCGGCCTCGCCGCTGCGGCGAGCCCGGCTGCCCGCCGGGCCCTGGACCGCATCGCCCGCGAGGCGGACCGCCCGGTCCAGGCGGCGGCGGATCAGGCGCTGAACGTTAGAAGGCGGTAAGATGGACAGATGGACAGATGGACAGTACGCATGGCTGTCCAACTGTCCAACTGTCCAACTGTCCAACTGTCCAACTGTCCAACTGTCCAACTGTCCAACTGTCCAACTGTCCAACTGTCCGCCTATCTCGGATGCACCCCGAACCCCGCCACGTGCACATCCAGGTTGTGGTTGATCCGGAGTCCCACGATCCCGTTGATGTCCGCCGCTGAGGCGTCCATCTCGTAGATGCTGGTGCCGTTGGCCAGGAACTTCACCTTGCCCGGCGTAGTGGCGTCGATCTCCAGCTTGTTGGTGGCCTTCCCCTCGGCGTCCTGTGACTTGACCGCGGCGTTGGCGGTCCAGCCCTCGGTCACGTTCTTCGTTTCGGCGCCGTTGCGCTGCTTGACCAGGAACTTGCCGTCGCCGCGGACGAGGAAGTAGGTGTACTGCTGGCCCTCGCCGCTGAGCGCCTTGCCGCCGAAGAAGAGGCCGTAGGCTTCGGGGTGGGTCGGCGCCCTGGTCTGGGTGAAGCTGGCCACGGTGTGGAAGGGCCCGCTCACCTTGTCGCTCTCACGATAGAAGATCGCCGCCGGTCCCATGGTCGCATGGAAGCCGTCGCCCATGCTCACGAACTTCACGTTGCTGAGCGGGGCGTCGCGGTCGGTCCGGGCCGACCAGCCTTCAGGGAGTGTCCCGCCGCCCTGAACCTTCTGGTCCGGGTCGTCGTGGTTCATTCCCTTCATGCCGTTCATGTCGTGGTTCATGCCTTCCATCTTGGCATGGGCCGAATCGGCCTTGGGCTTGGCGGTGGGCTGTTGCGCCAGGGCCGGGGTGGCCAGGAACAGGGCGGCCATTGCCATCAGGGTCATGGACTTCATGGGTGCATCTCCCGAGGGGGTTGATGGTCTCACGGTGCCGCGGTATGCTTCTCCCTCGCCATACCAACCGGAGCGCCGCATGCTGCTGTACTACTTCGGAATGATATTCGCCATCATCGGCGCCGGCGCCATCCTCTTTGCGCTGCCGTTCGTCAGCACCGTCATCGGCGGTCTCATCAACGCCATGATCACGCTGATGGCGGGCCCAATCGTGGACAAGGTCCTGGCCCGGCGCAAGAGCTAGGCGCCAGGCTCCTTCTCCTGGGCGCCGGTTTCGGGAACCAGCGCCGCCCGGTGTGCTCCTTCCAGGTTCACCTGAAAGTTCCCCAATAATTCCCTGAGGCCGCGGACCTTGACCTGTTGTCCTCCCCCGCGGCGACTCAGCATCGCCATGTTGCCTGCCGTGTCGGCCAGCCGATGCAGTCCCTGCTGCCCGCAGTTGGCCTTGATCTCGTCCAGCAGGCGCCCCAGGGCGCGGATGGACGCCTCGTCCGCCTGCTGAATGGCCATTGCCTCGATGGTGCGGCGGATCCGGTCCAGCTTGGGCGGCAGGGTTTTGAAGTACTCCAGCTGGGCCTGCTGCCGGGAGGAAGGTTTGTGCGACATGGGGGGAAGATAGCTGTGCGCTGTGCGCTATGCGCTGAGGGCTGAGCGCTTAGCGCTTAGCTTTCAGCTCCTATGCGCCCATTTACCATCCTCTGCTTCTTCGCTGCCTCGCTTGTCGCGTCCCCGCTCGCCGCGCAGGCGACTGGACGCTGGGCCATGCTGCTGAGCGGTGGCGCGCGCGGCATGAGCCGAGCGGAACTGCGACTCAAGAGCCCCGCCAGCACACTCTGGCTGGAGACTGACACCGCTCCCGCGCCGCTGCGTGACGTGAAGCTGGAGCAGGGGACGGTGCAGTTCACCCTGCCGGGCAGCTCACCGATGGTCTTCACCGGCCTGGTGCAGGGCAACGTCCTGCGCGGCACCGCCCGCGCCGACACCGGCGCACCCCGCGTCTGGACCGCTACCCGGCTGCAGGAGATCACCGAGTACTATCCCACGCTGCCGCGCTTTACCCTGCGCCAGATCATCAGCGGTAGGCGCGACACGCTGTCTCAGCTCCCCGGGATGTGGCTGGCCGCAGCCCGCCAGGACGACCTGGATTTTCGCGCGCGGTACGAGACCCTCGCCCGCGGCGCCGGATTCCGTGCCCTCAGCGGCGACGCGCTGGTGCACACGGGCCCCCAACGCGCGCTGGGACTCGTGGACCGCGACGAGATGGTGGCCGCGAGCCGGGCCACGCTCGAGAAGATCCGCGCGCAGATTCCCTCGGCGGCAACGCGCGCCGCCTTCGACCGGATCTTCCGCCCCCGGGGCACATGGCTGGTGGACGTCCATGATGCCGCGCTCGCCTTTGCCCAGGCAGCCTCCCCCCGCACCACCTTCGCCGATGCCCGGATTGCGCTCACCGCCGTCGGCTGGCTGTCGCGCGATTCTGCCGGCACCGATGCGCAAGTCATGGCCGCGCTCTACCGGCTGCACGGACTCATGAACACCGACAGCGCGCTGGTCAATTCGCTGCTCGATGGCATGAACCGCGCCGATCCGCTCCATGCCTCACCCGCGATCTTCCTGTTCCGCGCCTACGATGCCGCCGACCAGTGGCATTCCGTGGCGCTGCGCTTCCTGCTCGCCGCCCGCTGGATCCACAGCGACCATGGCGCCACGTCAATTGCCGACATGATGCGGGCGAGCTGGGGCGACTCGCTGCCGATGCCGATTGTCGAGTCGCACTATTTCGGGTCGCCCCAGGCGGTGCCGCGCTACGGCGTGCCGGCGCCGCTCTTCAGCCGCCTGGTGCATGCCGACAACTGGTCGGCTGCGCGCTGGCTCGAGCGGCACCATGAGGCGGGCCTGCTGGATGCCCTGCGGCTCCTGCCGGCGGGATCCGCCAGTGATGCGGAACTTGCGACGCCAGACGAAGTCTTCCGGCTTACCACCGTGCGGCGGGAGGCCGAATCGCGCGACAACGGCTTTCTCGAGCCGCACGATGCCATCGCGGTGGACGCCGGCTACATGCCGCTCCTGGCCCTTGCCGCCGCGCTGCATGAATGGGAGCACCTGGCCTTCGAGTACCGTCGCCGCCTGCGCGATGCCCGTGATACGAGCGCCGTCGTCACGCTGCGCGGCGCCGATCCCTACGTGGCAGAAGGCGTCGCCGAATGGCGCACCGACCAGCTGCTGGGTCCGCTCGCCGAGCGCTTCCCCCTCCTGCTCGCGGGTGAGGCCGAGAAGCGCACCCGGCTCGCCGCAGACAGCGCGGAGCCGCATGCGCTCGGCTACCTGCTGGTGCGGGCCCTGGCCGCGGTCGTGCCGGATGCAGAGCTCCGGGTGCGGCTCCTGCTCGATGCGGCCGACGATCCGGCCAGTGTAACTTCCAGTCCGGTCGTCGCAGCGGCCTGGTCCCGATATGCGTCCTCGTCGGACCTGACCTACGGCGGCAGCGGCCGCCGCGCGCTGATTCCCGAAACGACCTTCACTGTGGAGGATGGGTTTCCGGACCTGGTGGCGGTGAAGGTGATGACCGGCGGGAAGCCGGGAGGGCGGGAAGGCGGGAGGTGACTGAACTGGCGGGACCATCTTCCCAGGCCCCTGTACGGGCGGCCCGCGGCCGCCCCATGGCATCCCGATTTCACCCGTGGGCCCTTGCGGCCTGCGGCCGCCCTTCGCCGCGGGATCTTCCACGCTCAGCTCGCAGCTCGCAGCTCGCAGCTCGCAGCTCTCAGCTCTTAACTCCTAACTTTTGACTCCTATGCTTCCCAAACCTGGCACCCCTGCTCCCGACTTCACTCTCCCATCGGACCAGGGCGACAGCGTGTCCCTCACGTCCCTGCGCGGCGCGCCGGTGGTGCTCTATTTCTATCCCAAGGACGACACCAGCGGCTGCACCACCGAGGCCTGCGAGTTTCGCGATGCCTGGTCCGACGTGAAGGCCAGCGGTGCGAAGCTCTTCGGCGTATCGCCGGATGGCGTGAAGTCACACCAGAAGTTCCGCGACAAGTTCGATCTCCCGTTCCCGCTGCTGGCCGACGAGGACCACGCGGTGGCGGAGGCCTACGGCGTCTGGGGCGAGAAATCGATGTACGGCCGGAAATACATGGGGATACTCCGCACCACGTTCATTATTGATGAGCGGGGTCGGATCGCCCGCGTGTTCGAGAAGGTGAAGCCGGCGGGCCACGCCGATGAAGTGCTGTCGGCGCTCCGGGAGCTGGCCACCCCGTAGTGCTACGGATACGCCGATTGAATCTCATCGCCGCCAGCCGTCGTTATCTTTGGAGCGCTCCGCCCGGGCACCTGGCGCTCGCCCGGGCGCTGTCATGTCACACATGCGCCCCGACCAACAATACGCTGTGAAATTTCCCGACTTTCGTGCCTTCGTGCTTTCGTGTGCTGCTTGTCTGGGCGCCTGCTCTGGCTCCCCACCCGCAACGGGAAAGACGGTGGCTGCGGCGCCCGACACCTCGCTGGTCGCACCCGGCGAACGCCATTTCCGCAACATTCGCCAGCTGACCTTTGGCGGCAACAACGCCGAGGCGTATTTCTCGCGCGACGGCAAGCAGCTCATCTTCCAGCGCCAGCCTGAAGTGGGCGAGGGATGCGACCAGCAGTACATCATCAATACCGATGGCACCGGGCTGCACCAGGTGTCGAACGGCAAGGGCCGCACCACCTGCGGCTACTTCTTCGACGGCGATCGCCGCATCCTCTACAGCTCCACCTTCGAGTTCTCGCCGGCCTGTCCGCCGCCAGTGGATTATTCCCGCGGCTACGTCTGGCCCGTGGGGCACTTCGAGATCTACTCCGCCAACGCCGACGGCAGCGGGCTCGCGCCACTCACCCACAACGGCGCCTACAACGCCGAGTCCACTGTCTCGCCTGATGGCAAGCGGATCATCTTCACCAGCACGCGTGACGGCGATCTCGAGCTGTACAGCATGAACGTGGATGGCAGTGACGTGCGCCGGATCACCCACCGGGTGGGCTATGACGGCGGGGCGTTCTTCTCGCCCGATGGCAGCCAGATCGTCTGGCGCGCACAGTATCCCGTGACCGCCGAGGACTCGGCCGACTACACCGCCCTGCTGAAGGAGCGGCTGGTGCGTCCCAGCACGCTGGAACTCTGGGTCGCCAACGCCGACGGCAGCGATGCGCACCAGGTGACGCACCTGGGCGGCGCCAATTTCGCGCCCTACTTCGCGCCGGGCGGCAAGCGCATCATCTTCGCGTCGAACTATGAGAATCCGCGCGGCCGGGATTTCGACCTCTACATGGTGAACCTCGATGGCAGCGGACTGGAGAAGATCACCACCGCGCCCGACTTCGATGCGTTCCCGATGTTCAGCCCCGACGGCAAGCAGCTGGTCTGGGCTTCCAACCGCAACGAAGCGAAGCCGGGTGAAACCAATCTCTTCATTGCGGACTGGGTGGATTGATGGCCGAACCGGTGAAGGCCCCGGAACCACCACGCGAGCGCTCGGCGCTCCGGGAGTGGACCAAGTCCATCCTGATCGCCGTCATCATCTGGCTGGTGCTGCGCGCCTTCGTCATGGAGGCATTCCGGATCCCTTCGGGCAGCATGGAAAACACCCTGCTCAAGGGTGATTTCCTCTTCGTGAACAAGGCCATCTACGGGCCGGTGGTGCCGTTCACGGACATCCACCTGCCGGCGTTCCGTGAGCCGAAGCGGAATGACGTCGTGGTGTTCGATTCGAAGGAAACCCCGGGAATGGCCATCGTGAAGCGGCTTATCGGCGTGCCCGGCGACACCCTGCAGATGCGGGCGGGCCAGCTCTACCGGAATGGCGCGCTGGTGCCCGAGCCGTATGCAGTCAACGCCAATCCCGATCGCAGCGAATCGGCACCGATGCGGGCCAAGATGCGCGCGTGGCAGATCCGCCACCTGGCCGGCATCAGTGCCAACGATTACGAGCCGGACCTGCACGACTGGGGGCCCATCGTGGTCCCGTCCGATTCGCTGTTCATGATGGGTGACAATCGCGACGACTCCTACGACAGCCGCTACTGGGGCTTCCTGGCGGAGAAGAAGGTGCGCGGCACGCCCATGTTCATCTATTACAGCTACAATCCCGACAGCTGGAAGGCCCTCCCGTTCATCACCGACATTCGCTGGGGCCGGATCCTGCACCACCCCGAGTGAGCAGCCAGCCCTCGCGCTTCCGGCGCGCGCTGCGCGTGCTCTGGGACTGGACCCGGTCCATTGGCGGCGCGCTGCTCGTCTTCCTCCTGCTCCGCACCTTCCTGATCGAGGGCTACCACATTCCCTCGGGCAGCATGGAGCGCACCCTCCTCGTGGGCGACTGGCTCTTCGTCAACAAGGCGCTCTACGGCGCGGAGGTGCCGCTGCTGCATGCGCACCTGCCGCCGGTGCGGGAGCCGCGCCGGGGCGACGTGATCGTCTTCGACTCGAAGACTGACCCGGACCAGAAGATCGTGAAGCGGCTCATCGGCCTCCCGGGCGACACCCTCGCCATGCGCGCGAGCCACCTGGTCCGCAATGGTGTCGTGGTGGAGGAGCCCTACGCCGTGCACACCGACACCGCCGAGACGGCGGAGCCGTGGCGCGACGTGATGCGCGGGTGGCAGCTGTCGTATCTTGCGGCTGACACCGCGGGCTATAACCCCGATCTCCAGAACTGGGGCCCCATCGTGGTGCCGCCCGATTCGCTCTTCGTACTGGGCGACAACCGGGAGAACTCGCTCGACAGCCGCTTCTGGGGCTTCCTGCCGAGCCAGAACCTGCGCGGCTCGCCGATGTTCGTGTATTTCAGCTATGACGCCGGGAGCAACGATGCGCTGCCATGGGTCACGGATGTGCGGTGGGGGAGGGTGGGGGAGCGGGTGAGGTAGGGATCAGGGGCTAGGGATTAGGGATCAGGGATTAGCCCGACATGGGAAGGATTGGAACTTCTGGTGAGAACAGGAATCCTGCCTTTTCGCCCTGGCCCCTCATCCCTAACCCCTAACCCCTCTTCGGTTCCTCCGGCGTCACCACCGGTCCCGATCCCCGCTGCAGGTAGACCGCGCAGCGGCCGCAGTTGTTGCAACGCAGCGTGATGCGGCCGGCCTGGTCGTCGTCGTCGCGGCCGGGAATGCGTGTGATGTCGGTGGAATCGCAGGATGGACAGACGAGGGGCTTCCGGTCCCGATCAAGCGCGATCAAGATCAGGGCTTCAGGTGCACGATATTCCTTGATGCCCCGGCGACCCACGGCAATACCCTTCCCGGCGGATGGATTGGCCCGCAACCTGCGTCACCCGCCACCGTGCAATTTAGGGCGAAAGGGCCGCCCGGGACAATGAGGTCACGCGTCGCAGGTCGCAAGCCTTGAAGGAGGATTTTCATGCGTTTCATTCTGCTTACCTCGGCCATGATCATGGGTGCGGCACCACTCGCCGCCCAGACACGCCACCTGGTGCACGTCAACGGTGACGCAGCCAAGGACGAGTACGGCTATGCACCCTCCACCGTCACGGCCAGGCCGGGTGATGTGATCGTCTTCCGGATTGACGGCGACGGCAGGCACGCCATCTCGTTCGAGAAGAACATTTCCGCCGCCGCTCGCGATGCCCTCAATAGCGGCATGCCCAACCGCGTCGGTGAACTCTCCGGCCCGCTGCTCTCCAAGGGGAAGGAGTATGCGGTGACGCTGCCCGCAAGCATGCCCGCCGGCCGCTATCGCTTCTTCTGCCTGCCGCACCGGGCCTATGATGAGGTGGGGTGGCTGGAGGTGAAGTAGTCGCAGGTTCCAAGTCGCAGGTCGCAGGTCGCAGGTCGCAGGCAAGCGCCCGAGGATAACCCCGGGGCTCTTCTGCTACAGCCTGCGACCTGCGACCTGCGACTTGTGACTCGCTTGCGACCTGCGACTTGCGACCTGCGACCTGTGACTTGCTTGCGACTTGTGACCTGCGACCGCCCGCAGGATATTAGACCCTCCACAGCCTTTCGAGCTGAACGTTCCCAGTCGCGGTGTGGAGGTGTGACACGGATCTGCGCGAGCAGTTGGCGGCGGCGCTCGGCGATTCCTACGCGCTCGAGACTGAACTCGGTGGCGGCGGGATGTCCCGCGTCTTCCTGGCGCACGAAACCGCGCTGGGGCGCCGCGTGGCCATCAAGGTCCTCTCACCCGATCTCGCCGCCGGTGTGAGCGGGGACCGCTTCCGCCGCGAAATCCTCCTGCTCGCCAAGCTCCAGCATCCCCATATCGTGCCGGTCCACACCGTCGGCGAGGCGATGGGCCTGCCGTACTTCACCATGCCGTACGTCGAGGGTGAGTCGCTCCGCACCCGCATCGCGCGGGATGGCGAGCTGCCCGTTCCCGAAGCGGTGCGGCTCCTGCGCGACGTGGCTTCCGCGCTGGCATATGCCCACGCGCAGGGCATCATGCACCGCGACATCAAGCCCGACAATGTGCTCCTCTCCGCCGGCTCCGCGGTGGTCGCCGATTTCGGCGTGGCCAAGGCCATCTCCGACGCGACCGC
>DASSTP010000306.1:0-3718 GCA_035707845.1 Gemmatimonadales bacterium
TTCACCACCACCGCGTGCACGCCGATGGGGTACTGGAAGGGATTCTCGTACGTCGCCACATCGGCAATGGTCGCGGGGTCGAAGACGACGACGTCGGCCGCGAAGCCCCTGGCCAGCTGGCCGCGCCCCTTGAGGTGCAGCCGCCGGGCAACGCGGGACGACATCTTGGCAATGGCGTCAGGTAGCGTGAGCGCCTTGCGCTCGCGCACGTAGTAGCCCAGGACCCGGCCGCAGGTCCCGATGCCACGCGGATGCGGGCTGCCGCGCCGAGTCGGGCCATCAATCGCGAATCCGCTGCCATCGGTGCAGACCGTCGCCAGCGGATGGGCCAGGATCCGCTCCAGGTTCTGCTCGCTCATGGCAAAGCCAACCATGCCGACCCCGCCATTGCTCCGGCGCAGCAGCGCCACGGCCGTGTCATATGGGTCGGCCGAGATTGACTGGGCGTAGCTGCCGAGGCGTTTCCCTTCGGCGGCGCGGTCGGCGTCATTGCGGACCGAGGTGACCTCGACGTGATCCCATCCTCCGAGGCCCGCCACCTTGGCGAGCGTGGCTTCCTTGATCTTTGCCGAACTTGCCGGGTCGTCCAGCCGGCCGAGGAAGGCATCAGTCCCGCCGTCGCGGCTCCAGATGGGAAACAGGTTGGTGAGGCCGGTCGAGTAGGCGAGATAGGGGTAGCGGTCGAAGGCCACATCCATCCCGCGCCTGTTGGCGGCGGCAATACGCGCAAACGCGTCATCAAGCTTGTGCCAGTTGGCCTGGCCCTGGGTTTTGAGGTGGGAAATCTCCAGTGGACACCGGGCACCCTCGGCGACGGCGATCGCTTCGTCAATGGCCTCGAGCACATGGTCGTCCTCATTCCGCATGTGCGTGGCATAGGGCAGCTTGCGCGAAGCGAGCGGCCGGCAGAGCGCGATCAGTTCCTCGCGCGACGCAAACCCCCCCGGCGTGTACTCGAGCCCTGACGACGCGCCACAGGCACCGTCATCGAGGGCGCTCTCCACCATCCCGGTCATGGTCGCGATTTCCGCTGCAGTCGCGGGACGGTCATCGTCGCCGATCACCTTGCCGCGGATGGAGCCGAGCCCTACCATCGAGGCCACATTGACGGCAGGATGGAGCGCGTCGAGTGCCGCGAACATGTCGCGGAAGCTGTCATCTGCCGCGCCCGTCGCGCGCGAACTTCCGTCCTGCCCGGCGATGACCGTGGTGATGCCCTGTCGTATGGCCGATTCGGCCCGCGCGTCGGCACGAAGCGAGCCGTCCACATGCGAGTGCATGTCAATGAAGCCGGGGACGACGGCCAGGCCGCGAGCGTCGATTTCGTGCGCCGCCCGTCCGGACAGCGCCTTCCCGATGGCGGCGACGCGGCCCGCACTGACGGCAAGATCGCGTTCGATGCCAGGACCACCGAGCCCATCGAACACGGTCCCGCCGCGGACGATGAGATCGTAGTCGAGCCAGCGGGCGCGCAGGATTGCCGGCGCCGCCACGGCTGCCGTGAGGGTTCCGGCCGTCGCGACAAAGCTTCGGCGATTGATCAGTGAGTCGGACATGGCCGCTCGCGAAGCAGGTGGGTTGAGGAGGCGGCTTCAACTTACTCGGGTGCAGGCCCGGGCACCAATCAGGCACCTGAGCGTTCCCTTATTCCAGACTTCAGGCCTGCTTCATGTCGAAAGGTGTATGGTGGAGGCGGAGCACCGCCAATGAGAATGATCCGATCCGCACTCGCGCTCGTAGCGCTGACCGGCATGATACCGGATGTCGTATCAGGCCAGGAGGCCGCGGCTGAGGCAATTGCCGATCGCCTCCCGACCGTCACGGATCCGGATGTCATCCGGCTCTACCAGACTCGCCAATTCGCCCCGCTCTGGCTGGATGCCGGTACCCGCCTGAACCCTGCTGGTCGTCAGGCCCTGGATCTGCTGCGGCAGAGCACCCACCAGGGCCTGGACTCCAGCCTGTACGATGTCCCTCGCCTGGGCGCGCTGTTGGCGAACGAACGGGCGGAATCGGCCGACAGCGTACGAGCCGAGATCGACCTGCTGCTGAGCGGCGGCATCATGCGATTCCTGCGTGACCTGCGGCAGGGACGCGCACGGCCGGCCTCGCTGCCGCCAGACTCTTCCGGCCCCGACCTCGTGCTTGCGGTGGCGAGTGCCGCCGCGGCGGATTCGCTCGCCGAGCTGGAGCGGGCCATGTCACCACCCTTCCGCCAGTATCGCCTGCTCCAGGCTGCGCTGGCCCGGGAGCGGACCGCGCTGGAGGCCGCGCCAGGTGACACTGCGGCAATACGACGCGTAACGCAACTCAGGCTGGCCCTGGAGCGACTGCGCTGGGTGCCACGAAACGTGCACGGACGCATGATCGTCGTGAACGTTCCATCCTTCGAGCTGCTGGCCTTCGACACTCCGGATGGCAGTCCCCGGCTGGAGCTTCGGTCAAAGGTCATTGTGGGCACCGCCGAGCGGAACCCGACGCCGCTGCTGTTCGACGAGATGACAATGGTGGAGTTCTGGCCCTGGTGGAATGTGCCGCGCAGCATCCTGCTGAGGGAGATCCTGCCTGGCCTGCGTCGCAACCCCGATTATCTCCGCTCCCGGGGCATGGAAATCGTCAACACCCGAGACCAGGTGATGGGAGACCGTGCCACACCGGAGCTGCTCCAAGGCCTGGCCGATGGCTCGCTCGGCGTCCGGCAGCGTCCATCGCGCGCGAACGCGCTCGGCGTCGTGAAGTTTCTTTTCCCGAACACGGCAAGCGTCTACGCGCACGACACGCCCGATCGGGAGCTCTTTGAGCGCGCCCGGCGCGACTTCAGCCATGGATGCATCCGCGTAGAGGAGGCTGCGTCCCTGGCGCAGTGGGTCATGGCGCAGGAGCCGGGCTGGGCCCCCGACCAGGTCCAGGCCGCACTGCGGGGACCCGCCACGCGCCGAGTCCAGCTGCGCCAGGCGATCCCGATCCTTATTGTCTACACCACGGCCGAGGCGAACCCGGACGGGACAGTGCGCTACCTCGATGATCTTTACGGTCTGGATGGCCCGCTCGCGGCCTCGCTGCAGCACTGAGGCGCGCCACTTCCCTCAATCTCCCTACCGTTTCATACTTCCCGCTCAACCTCGCCACCTCGACGGGAGACCAGTCGTCATGGTCCTCAGTGATTTCGTCCGCGAATCCGACATCCACCTGCACCTCAAGGCCGGCAGCAAGGACGAGGTGCTGGCGACACTGGTTGGCAGCCTGGGACTGGCGCCGCCGGATGAGTCCTTTGTGCTCCGGGTACTGCAGCGGCGGGAGCACCTGGGATCCACCGGCATCGGCCGGGGCGTTGCCATTCCCCATTGCCGCACCGGGGTGGTGGGCCAGCTGCGGATCGTCTTCGGCCGGCAGCCGGCCGGCGTGGACTTCGATGCCGTGGACAACCAGCCGGTGTTCAACATTTTCCTGCTGGTGGCGCCACCCATCGAGATTTCCAACGACTACCTCCCCGTCCTCGGCCGCATCGCCCAGCTGGTCAAGGAGCCCGATGTGCCGCAGCGGCTCAGTGAAGTCGCCTCCCCGGCGGAATTCATGCAACTGCTGGCGGAAAAGGGAGTGTAGTCAGGACGAGCAGGGCGAGCAGGACAACAGGGCGAGCAGGTAGTCGCGGGTCTCGGTTGGTCTAGCCAGGCTTCCCATCTTGCTCGCCTTGCTCGCCTTGCTCGCCTTGCTCGCC
>DASSTP010000307.1:0-5900 GCA_035707845.1 Gemmatimonadales bacterium
CGGGCCATGCGCTGTATCCTGCCGAACTCGCGGGCGGCGAACCCTCGCTCGCGCTCGAGCTCTCCAGCAAGTCCGCACTCGATCGGCTCCGCCTGGGCTACTTCACCAGCGGTGCGCAGTGGAGCGCTGGCTATTCGGTGATCCTGGACAAGTCGAGCGCGCGGATCACTGGCACGGCGGCACTCAGCTCCGAGGCGCTCGCGGTGGAGGACGCCGATGTACAGCTGCTGGCAGGGGACGTGGGCAGGGCAGCGTCTGCACCACAGCCGCCGAGACCGCTGTATGCGAGGGCGGAAGCGGCGAAGGCGGCAGATGCAGTGGGCGCCGTGGAGCAGCGGGTGGGCGAATTTCACCTGTATTCCCTGAACGGCAAGCAGACGCTGAAGCCGGGCCAGACCACCCTCGCGTCGCTCTTCGCGCCGGTGACGACGCCTTATGAGAAGATGTACCTGGTGCGCGGCTCCGTGCCGTACTGGGGCTACCTGCCGCAGACCGGTGATGAGGGCGACGTGCCGGTGAACATCGCCTACACCCTCAAGCGGGAACGAAAGACACCCTTTGGCGACACGCCGCTGCCGGCGGGCGTCGCGCGCCTCTATCAGGCCGATGACGCGGGCCAGCTGCAACTGGTGGGCGAAGCGACAGTGGACCACACGCCCGCGGGTGAAGACCTTCGGCTCGACGCCGGCAGCGCCTTTGACCTCTCGGCCAAGCGGGTGCAGACGTCGTATACCACCCGTCGCGACAGCACCCAGGGAACCTGGCGTACCACCGCCACCGCCGATTACCGGGTGACGCTCACCAATGCGACCGATTCAGCAGTGACCGTGGTCGTGGAGGAGCGACGGGCGGGTGAGTGGGCCATTGTGTCGAGCTCCGTGCCCGCCCAGAAAACTTCCTCCACGGCCACGCGATTCAGCGTGAAGGTACCGGCGCGGGGCGAGGCGACGCTCACCTACCGGGTGCGGGCGGTCTGGTGACCGTCACGCTGCTCCATCTCTCGGATGTCCACTATGGCGTGGACGCCCAGCTCGATCAGCTCGAAGCGATCGAGGCGGCGGCGCCGTCGCTCAAGCCCGACGGCGTCGTCCTCTCGGGCGATCTCTCGCAGCGCGCGCGCCACGGGGAGTTCCAGGCGGCCCACGCGCTGCTCAAGCGCATGAGTGATACCGCGCCTACGCTGGTGGTGCCGGGCAACCATGATGTGCAGTGGTGGAAGAGCCCGATGCATCTCCTGGGCACCGAGCGGCTCTACACCAAGTACCGGCGCTGGTTCGGGGCGAACCTCACGCCGACGCTGGAGATTCCGGGCGCCGTGATCGCGGGCGCACTCACGGCGTGGGGAGTCGCGCCGGGTTCCATGACCTGGAACCTGCGTGACCTGGCGGTCAAGGGGCATCTCCCCAGGTCGGAAACCACCCGCGTACGCTCCATCTTTGCCCAGGCTCCCGCCGACGCCGCGCGGGTGCTGGTGATGCACCACAACGTGCTGCGTGGCGGCATTTCCGAGCGTATGGGCCTCGCCCACTACGCCGATGCCCAGCGGCGCATCGCGGAGACCGGTGCGGATGTCGTGCTCTGCGGCCACGATCACCAGGAAGGTGCGGGGCAGGTGGGGAACCTCGTGGCCATCAGCACCGCCGGCACCCACACGTCGCGCACCCGCGGCGGGCGCCCCAGCGTGTTCAACGTGGTCACCATCAAGCCCACCAGTGTCGAGATCCAGCATTACCGCTGGGAGTCCGGGCGGCGCGAATTCGTTCCCTCCGACCGCCACAGCTTCGCGCGACGAAAAGGGGAGGCGGCGGTGTCGGTGGCTGGGGGCGGGGGAGCGTTGTGACAGGGCGAGCAGGTGGCCAGGGCGAGCGAGACGGGCAGGTGGGATGGGCAGGATGGGCGAGTGGATTGTCACGCTGAGCGCAGCGAAGCCGGCGAAGTCATCCTGGGAGACAAGCTGCGTGCCCTCGGCCTCCCCTCGCTGAAACACATTGTCTTCCACCGCAACCGCGTTGTACTGCTCACCTTCAGCCGCGGCGTGCTTCGGCTGCACGAGGGCTACGCCTCGGCGCCCGACGACGTGCTTCGGGCCATCGCACGCTTTCTTTCGCCATCGACACGCCGGCGTGATCGCCTCGCCGCGCGGCGCACGTTCATCGGCTTTCCGGTCGAGCAACACGCACCGAGCCACGGACCCGCCGAGCCGCCGAGCCGCCCCCTCGCTGCGCTCGGGGCAAGCTACGCCGCCGAGCCGCCGAGCCGTCGAGCCGCCGAGCCTGACCGTCCCTGGATCCAGCGCCTTCGTGCCGAGCATGCCAGGCTCAACACCGAGCGATTTGGTGGTGAGCTGGGCGAACTCCCGATCCGGCTGAGCGGCCACATGCGCCGGCGGCTGGGCCATGTCATGCTGAGCCGGGAGACCGGGGCTGCGGTCGAGATTGCCATGAACCGCCGGCATGTCCAGCGGGACCCATGGCCCCAGGTGGAGGACACCCTGCTGCACGAGATGGTGCACCAGTGGCAGGCGGAAACCGGCCGGCGGGTGGATCATGGGGCGGAGTTCAGGCGGAAACTGTCCCAGGTCACAAGTCGCAGGCCGCAGAAGGCGTGACCTGCGACCTGCGACGTGCGACCCGTTATATTCCCCGTCTCAGAGCGAACCCCGATTTCCGGAGCCCGCATGGCCACGGCAGCACCCGCATCCCAGTTCACCGGCGTGGACTTCCTCAACCTTGACTCACTCCTCTCCGAAGAGGAGCGCGCGGTGCGGGACACGGTCCGCGCCTGGGTGGACGAGCACCTGATTCCGGTCATCGGCGAGGCGTACATCGAGGGGAAGTTCCCGAAGCAGCTGATTGCCGGCATGGCGGAGCTGGGCTTCTTTGGTGCGAACCTCCCGGAAGAATACGGCTGCGCCGGGCTCAACAACGTGGCGTACGGCCTCATCATGCAGGAGCTGGAGCGGGGCGACTCTGGCATCCGCTCCTTCGCGTCGGTGCAGGGCGCGCTGGTGATGTATCCCATCTTTGCCTTCGGCAGCGACGAGCAGAAGAAGCAGTGGCTCCCGCGGCTCGCGGCCGGCCAGGAGATCGGCTGTTTCGGGCTCACCGAACCCGATTACGGCTCCAATCCCGGCGGCATGATCACCACCGCGAAGAAAACCGCCGACGGCTGGGTGCTGAACGGCACCAAGATGTGGATCACCAACGGCTCGCAGGCCACCGTCGCCATCATCTGGGCCAAGACCGGCAGCGTAGACGATGCCTCCTCCATCCGCGGCTTCATCGTCCCCACCAATACGCCGGGCTACACCGGCAAGGACCAGAAGGGGAAGCTGTCGCTGCGCGCTTCAGACACCAGCGAGATTCACCTGCAGGACGTGCATGTGCCTGACTCGGCGCTGCTGCCGAAGAGCGGGGGGCTCAAGAGCCCGCTCATGTGCCTGACCCAGGCGCGCTACGGCATTGCGTGGGGCGGCATCGGCGCCGCGATGGCGTGCTATGACGAGGCGCTGCGTTACGCCAAGAACCGGATCATGTTCGACAAGCCGATCGCGCAGACCCAGATCCAGCAGGTGCGGCTGGTGGACATGCTGACCGAGATCACCAAGGCGCAGTTCATGACGCTGCAGCTGGGCCGGCTCAAGGATGCCGGTACCATGACGTTCGACCAGGTGTCGATCTGCAAGCGCAACAACGTGAGCATGGCCTGCGACGTGGCTCGCGAGGCCCGCCGCCTCCTCGGCGCCAATGGCATCCTCGCCGAGTACCACTCGATGCGCCACATGGCCAACCTCGAGTCGGTGTATACCTACGAGGGCACGCACGACATGCACTCGCTGATCGTGGGCCAGAGCGTGACGGGGATGAGTGCGATCTAGGGGCTAGGGATTAGGGGTCAGGGCGGAACAGCCGAGCCTTGTCTCTCAGTCCTGGCCCCTTGCCCCTGCTCCCTAATCCCTGACCCCTCATCGCCAGCCCCTAATCCCTATTCCCTAATCCCTCTCCTCATGCGCATCGCCGTCCCCATCAAACGCGTCCCCGACACCGAAACCCGGTTCACCATTGCCGCTGATGGAAAGTCGGTGGATTCAGCCGGGCTCAAGTACGACATGAGTGATTTCGACGGCTACGCCGTCGAGGTCGCCCTGCGGCTCGCGGAAACGCATGAGGGCAGCGAGGTCACGGTGATTTCGGTGGGGCCGGATGCGGTCCAGGAGACGATCAGGAAGGCGCTGTCCATGGGTGCCGCGCGCGGGATCCAGCTCAAGGCAGCCGATGTGCTGTTCGATGGCTTCGCCATTGCCCAGGCGCTGGCGGCGGAATTGAAGGAGGGGAACTACGACCTCATCCTCTTCGGGCGCAACGCGACCGATTCCGCCAACGGCGTGGTCGGCACCATGACCGCCGAACTGCTGGGCCTGCCCTGCGTGAGCGCCATCTCCGAACTGCACATTGATGGCACCAGCGGCACGGCGCGGCGTGAGCTGGAGGGGGCGGCGGAGATCGTCGAGTTTCCGCTGCCCGCGGTGCTCACGATTGACGAAGGCATCGCCCGGCCCCGGCTCCCGGGGCTCAAGGGCATCATGGCCGCCAAGAAGAAGCCGATCGAAGTGCGCGAGGCAGCGCTCGGCCGCGCCAACGTCGTCATCGAGAAGATGGCGCTGCCGCCCGAGCGTGCCGCCGGCCGGATCGTGGGCGAAGGGGCCGATGCGGTGCCCGAGCTGGTGCGGCTCCTCCAGAACGAAGCGAAGGTGCTCTGATGGCCGACATGCTGGCATTTGCGGAAGCGCGCGGCGGTGAGCTGCGCAAGGTAGCGCTCGAGACGGTGACCGCGGCACGGCAGGCAGCCGACGCCACCGGCGGCGGTGCGGTGGCGGCACTGCTCATCGGTGCACCAGGCATCGGTGCCCACGCAGCGGAGCTGGGCGCGGTTGGTGCGGACCGGGTGCTGGTGGTCGAGCATCAGGCGCTGGCGAACTGTCTCCCCGAGGTGTTCGCGGCCACCGCGGCAAAGCTGATCGGCGATGGCGGGTTTCGCGCGGCGTTCTTCTCCGCCTCCGCGGAGGGCCGCGATCTCGCGCCGAGGGTCGCGGCCAAGCTCAAGGTGAGCATGGCGGCTGATGTCACCAGCTTCGCGTTTGATGGCGACGCCATGACTGCGACCCATCCGGTCTATATCGGAAAGGCCATCGTCACGGAACGGCTCACCGGCGCACCCGCCGTCGTGAGCCTTCGGCCGGGCGCGATCGATGTCACCGAATCGCCGAAAGGCGGCACGGTGGAGGCCATGGCACCGGCGATGGACCCGGCCTCGGCGCGGGTGCGGGTGAAGGAAACGGTGGAGCAGAAAGGTGCCGCGCTCGACCTGGGCGAAGCGCCCGTCATCGTGAGCGGTGGGCGTGGGCTGCGGGCCGCCGAAAACTTCAAGCTGGTGGAAGATCTCGCGGCGGCGTTCGGGAACGCGGCGGTGGGTGCCACCCGCGCCGTGACCGACGACGGGTGGCGGCCGGCCACCGACCAGATCGGGCAGACGGGACGGATGGTGAATCCCGACCTCTACGTGGCCGTCGGCATTTCCGGTGCGGTGCAGCACCTGGCCGGCATGCGCACGTCGCGGGTCATCGTCGCGATCAACAAGGACAAGGATGCGCCGATCTTCAAGATCGCCGACTACGGCATCGTGGGCGACCTGTTCGAGGTGGTGCCGAGGTTGACGGAGGAAATCAGAAGGGCGAAGGGGCGCTAGGAGCTACGAGCTGCGAGCTGCGAGCTACGAGCTACGAGCTACGAGCAGTACCTTCGCACAGCTCACAGCTCACAGCTCACAGCTCACAGCTCACAGCTCACAGCTCACAGCTCACAGCTCACAGCTCACAGCTCACAGCTCACAGCTCACAGCTC
>DASSTP010000308.1:0-13665 GCA_035707845.1 Gemmatimonadales bacterium
GTCCATCTGTCCACCTGTCCATCTGTCCACCTGTCCATCTGTCCACCTGTCCACCTGTCCACCTGTCCATCTGTCCACCTGTCCAACTGTCCATCTATCTTCAGCCATGCCCTCACCCGCACCCGAATACTTCCCCACCGACGCCGCGAATTTCATCCTCACCGTCGGCCGGGCGATGCATGGCTACGGCTACGAGGCCGGGCGGCTGGAGGATGTGCTGGGGCTCGCCGCCCGCCAGCTGGGCGTCGAGGCGCAGTTCTTCTCCACGCCGACGTCCATCTTTGCCTCGTTCGGCAAACTGGACCGCCAGCGCACCTACATGATCCGGGTCGAGCCGGGCGACCACGACCTCGGCAAGCTGGCCAAGATCGACCGGATCGTGGTGGCCGTGCTCAACGGCACGATGTCGCCCAGCGACGGCTCGGACCAGATCGCCCTCGTCTCCGCGGCGCCGCCGACCTACGGCCCGTGGCACATGGTGGGCGCCTTTGCGCTCACCAGCGGCGCCGTGACCCGGTTCCTGGGCGGCGGGCCCCGCGAGATCCTGGTGGGCGCAATCCTGGGACTCGTGATCGGACTGCTGTCGGTGGTGGCGGTGCGCTACGCCCCGATGGCGCGGGTGTTCGAGCCGCTCGCCTCCTTTGCCGCGGCCTTCCTGGCCGGCGCCATCAGCCACGCCTTCCCCCACTCGGTGTTCATTGCGACGCTCGCGGGGCTCATCGTGCTGGTGCCGGGCTTCACGCTCACCGTGGCGATGACCGAGCTCTCCACCCGGCATCTCGCCTCCGGCACCGCCCGCATGAGTGCCGCGTTCATGACATTCCTGGGCATTGCCTTCGGCGTGGCACTGGGCAACACCCTCGCCGAGCAGCTGTTCGGGACCTCCGTCAACCTGCTGCCGGCGGTCTCGCCGGCATGGCTTATTCCGGTGGTGCTGCTGCTCGCCCCGCTCGGTTTCGTGGTGCTGCTCAAGGCGGAGCCCAAGGACGCGCCCTGGATCATCGTGATGGGCGTGCTGGCGTTCTACGCCAGCCAGCTGGGCGCCGTCGTGTTCGGGCCCGACCTGGGCTCATTCGTCGGCGCGTTCGCCGTGGGTGTCGCCAGCAACCTCATTGCCCGCTTCCTCGACCGGCCGTCGCAGATCTACCTGGTGCCCGGCATCCTCCTGCTGGTGCCCGGCAGCGTCGGCTTCCGCAGCCTCGCCGCGCTGATGGACCGCGAGGTGGTCTCCGGCATCGAGACGGCGTTCAAGATGGTGGTGATCGCGGTGTCAATCGTGTCGGGCATTCTCATTTCCAATGTGGTGACACCACGACGACGGGCAGGCTGAGATTCCGGGTCACTAGAATCAGCCTCTACTCACGGACATCCTATCGCCTGGAATCAACCGCAGAGGCGCGGAGGGCGCGGAGGATCTGCTGTGGTGTGCTTGAGCAAGCGGCCGACGCACAATTGCGCCGGCGTTGGCGCACTCGCCCTGTGACCACTTCAAGAACAACTCTGCGCCCTCTGCGCCTCTGCGGTGAATTCCAAGGATCCCGGCGCTCAGGCTTGCCTGCCTTGTCGCACCCACGCAATGCCATACCCCAGGATCACCGTCGCGATCGCGATCACCGTCAACTGCACCGCCGTGAGCGGGAGCTGCTTCCCCAGCCAGGCGAGAAAGAGAAACTTGGGCAGCCGGCCCAGCCAGAAGGCCAGGACGTATTTCCACACCGAGTAGCCCGCCACCACGCCCATGATCCGCGCGGCCCAGTCGGGCAGCGGCGACCAGGCAAAGATCCACACCACCAGGAATGGCTGCTTCCGGAACAGCCGCACGAACCGGCCGCTGGTGGCCTTCTGCTTGAGCCGTTCCAGCCGCTTGAGGTCGGCGATCCAGTCGTAGACCCGGTAGTTGATCCACTCGACGATGCAGCTGAGCGTGGCGCCGGTGAGCGCGATGAGCCACGGTGGGTAGAGCTTGCCGAAGAGCATCAGCACCGGTTCGTACGCCGCGGGGAGCAGCGGTGACCACGGCCCGTGCACCCAGAGCGTGGTCACCACGAACGCGCTGAACTTGCCGGCTTCGGCGGCCTCCTGGATCACGCCTGCGGGAAGACGATACTGGGCAGGACGTGCTGGTGCCGGCTGAGCGCCACGACATAGGCGGCGATCACGCCGAGCCAGATGGCGACATAGAGCGGGACGAAGAACTGGCGCAGCTTGAGCCACTCGGGGAAGATCACCGGCTTGTTGGCAAACTTGCCGCGCGGCTTGCTGGGGAAGAAGAAGGTCTTGTACGTCTCGGTCGTCGCGATCACGAACCCTTCGGCCGCCAGCGTGATGAACACGAGGTCATCGGTGAGGAGCGACATCAGCAGCGCGTAGGTGCCCGCCATGAGCGGGCTGCGGAAGAACTTGAAGAGCTGGAATCCCTCGATGGGTGCGTCCTTCCACGCGCCGCCGAAGGCCGAGATCCACCCGCCGGCTGCGCCGATGAGGAAGATGGCCCAGAGCGGCGGCGGCCCGCCGATGGTGCGCTGGAAGATGGTGATGAGCCAGACCGTCACCAGCATGATGCCGAGGTAGCAGAGCCCCAGCAGCGCCCGCAGCCCGCGACTCGTGACTACTTTTCCGAAGACCGCGAACTGCATCGGAATCGTGTACTTGGACTGGTCCGCCTCGCGGAAGAAGGTCTTGTACGCCTCCATGATGGCGCGTTCCACCACGTAGGTCACGCCGAAGAACACCACCGCGCTGGCGGCGTCCGCCGGCCAGAGCCCCGTCACCCGCCAGATGAGCGCGCCGATCACCGCCGCGAAGAGCATGCTGCGCAGGAAGGTGCGCACCGTGAAGCCTTCGTGCGGCGCGTCCTTGTACATCCCCCAGATGGAGGCGTGGGCGCCGGCGACGAATCCGATGATGGCGGCTGCGAGCCAAGGGGTCATGCAACAGTCTCCCGTTCGGGGGCGAGGGCGGTGGCATAGGCGGCTTCGACCAGCTCGAGGTCGCGCCGCGCGCGCGCGAGGGTCAGCTGGGCGGCCCGCCCGCTGCGCAGGCAGGCCAGGATATCGGAGAACATGGCCCCGAAGCCGCTGATGTCGCGAAGGCCGGGAAAGATAAGCCGGCGGCGCCGCCCGAACACCAGGACCCCCAGCCCGTTCGACTCAAAGGCAATCGACCCCTCCGACCCGTAGATCCTGGAGAGGCGGAGCCCCTTGAGCGCCGACGGGGTGTCCCACGAGTGAAACAGGGTCCCCACCGCACCCTCGGCGTAGCGAAAGACCACCAGCATGCTCCGCTCGGGACCGTCCGGATTCTTTCCCGGCCGGTAGCCACGGGCCTCCTGCGCATGCAGCCCGATCCCGGCCATGAAGTTGACCCAGTGGATGCCGCCCTCGAACAGCGCGCCACCTCCCGCCATCGCCTCGTCGTCACGCCAGCCGCCAGTGGTCTGCTCCTTGAGCGCCTTGACGACGAGGTAGCGCACCTCGCCGATGGCCCCCTCGCTGATCAGCTTCCTGAGCGTCCGCGCCAGCGGGCGGTAATAGTAGTTCTCGGCCACGAATACCCGGCCGCCATGTTCTGCTTGCGCGGCTTCGATCGCGTCGAAGTCGCTGCTCTTCATGAAGGGCGGCTTCTCCACGATCACGTGCTTGCCGGCCGCGAGCGCCGCCAGTGCCAGCTCCAGGTGCTGGCGGGTGGGCGTCGTGACCATGGCGACATCGATGGCGGGATCCGCCAGCGCCGCCTCGTAGCTCCCGAAGGCACCCACGCCGTGGAGCTCGCGCTGGAAGAGCGCCGCCTTGGCGGCGTCTCGACTGGCGAAATAGCAGCGGACCTCGTTGCGCCAGCCGGCCAGGAGGCGCGCATGCCGGCGCGCGACGTTGCCGGCACCGAGAAAAACCAGCCGGATGGGGCGGTCAGCCGGCACCGTGCGGAGAGTGTCGTTCATGCGATGGAGATGTCAGCGCTGTGACGAGTCTGGCTCAGCTCGCCGGCCAGCAGGGTGCCGGCGCGGAAGGCGGTGGCCGCAATCGTGAGACTGGGATTGACGCTCGCCGAGGTGGGGAGCGCGCTCGCATCGGTGATGGTGAGGTTGGAGAGCCCGCGATAGCGTCCCCGCGCATCGAGCGGCGCGGAGCGCGGGTCGTCGCCCATGCGCACCGTGCCGATGGCGTGGGAAAAGGTCCAGATCCGGTGACGATAGAAGGCGACGGCCCCCGCGGCGCGGAGGATTCCCTTCCCCGCTGCCGCCAGCGTGGCCACCGCGCGCTCATCGCGGTCGCTGTAATGATGGGTGATGGTCGCCACCGGCATCCCCAGCGCATCACGGCGCGCGCCGTCTATCCTGATGCGGTTTCCTGCCTGCGGCTGGTCCTCGGCGATGGCGAGGAAGCCGGTGATATGGGGGACCAGCCGCGCGGCGACCGGCCCGATGATTTTCGGGATCTGCGCCCGCACAAGGGACACGGGCGGCGTCACCAGCTGCTGCAGGCCGCCCGCTTCATTATAGAGATCGTGAATCCCGATCTGCTTGTGATGTCGGCCTTCGGGATCGGGTCGCTTGAGGAAGAGCCCGAAGACGATGCGATTGCAGTGGCGCATGAGATATCCGCCCACGGCCTCGCGCGCGGGACTCAGCTCGTGAAGACCGGAGGCCAGCAGCAGGTGCGGCGAGGCGATGGCGCCTGCAGCTAGGACGAAGTGACGAGCGACGAGAGCCTCGCGCGCTCCCGTCTCAACATCCATCACCTCGACGCTCGTCACTCGTCCCTCGTCCCTCGTCAGCCCGACCACCGCCACACCCGTCCGCACCTCCAGGCCCTTGCTCACCAGCGACGGGAGGACCGCCGTCGCCAGGTCGTTCTTGGCCTCGATGGCGCAGGGGAATCCATCGCAGGTGGCGCACTCGATGCACGGATTCCGGCCGTCGCCGCCGTAATTGATGGCGAGCGGAAGCCGGAAGGGATGGTACCCCAGCTTCGACGCCGCCCGCGCCAGGCGCTCCGAGATGGGCGCGAGGGGACGGGGCGGCGCGATGTAGCTGCTGCTCCTCGGCGGCTCGGTGGGATCCTCGCCCGCCCGTCCCGCCACGCCAATCATCTGCTCCGCGCGCGTGTACCACGGCTCCAGCTCGCCATAGCCGAAGGGCCAGCGCGCGCCGGAGTCGCCGATCACGTCCGCATGCGGCTCGAAATCGCGTTCGCGATAGCGCAGTGACACGCCGCCATAGAACACCGACGGCCCGCCGAGGCAGAAGAAGCCGCCGGTGGTGCCGGTGCCGTGGTCGTCGGTGACGTGATAGGGGGTGGCCTCGGAATAGTGCTCGGAGAGCTGGGCCGCGGCGTTGGGCTCCCAGTTTTCGGGCCCCCGCGTCACCCGCCGCCCGCGCTCGAGCATGAGGACCCGGAGCCCGCGGTCCACCAGCCCGGCGGCGGCAAAGGTGCCGCCAAACCCGCTGCCGATGATGATGACGTCGTAGGTGGGTGTGGGCATTGGGGGCATAATAGACGGCTGGACGGCTGGACGGCTAGGCGGCTGGGGGCGGACGAACGGGCGGGATGGGCCGACATGATGGGCAGGATGGGCCGGATGGGCGGGATGGGCAGGTTGTCACCCTGAGGGAGCGTAGCGACCGAAGGGGCCGAAGCTCAAACGCGTCCCGATCCGCCCCGATAGCGTAGCGACCGAAGGGGCCGAAGCTCATAGCTGAGTTTCGGCCCCTTCGCTTCGCTCAGGGTGACACCTTGCCCCGCATCACTCGCCCATCGGGCCCATCCTGCCCATCCTGCCCATCCTGCCCATCCTGCCCATCCCGCCCTAATCCACCAGCAGCACATCCTCCCGACTGTCCATCTGTCCATCTGTCCGTCTGTCCGCCCTCCCAAGCATCCTCGCCAGCCCTTCCTTCCATCCTTCCAGGATCTCATACACCGTCGGGATCACCAGCAGGGTGAGCAGCGTGGAGGTGATCACGCCGCCGATCACGGCAATGCCCAAGGGTGCGCGGAACTGGGCGCCCTCGCCGACACCGAGCGCCACGGGGATCATGCCGGCGATGAGCGCGAAGGTGGTCATGAGAATGGGCCGCAGGCGGATGGCACCGGCTTCGATCAAGGCCTCGCGCAGGGGCACGCCGTCCCGCTCGCGCGACCACTTGGCAAAGTCAATCAGCAGGATCGCGTTCTTGGCCACGATGCCGGCCAGCAGGATCACGCCGATCAGGCTCATGATGTTGATCGTCATCCCGCTGAATGCCAGCGCCAGCATCACGCCAATGAGCGAGAGCGGCAGCGACATGAGAATGGCGAGTGGCGCCAGGAACGAACCGAACTGCACCACCAGGATCAGGTACATGAGCAGCAGCGCGGTGCCCAGCGCAAAGAAGATGCTGCCGAACACCTCGTTCTGCTGTTCCTGGTCGCCGCCCACGGTGACCGCCACGCCCGCGGGCAGCTGGATCTGGTTCACCCTGGCCAGCACGTCAGTCATCACTTCGTTGGTGGAGCGGCCGGAGACATTCCATTCCACGTTCACCACCAGGTCACGGTCCAGGTGGTTGATCACCGCCGGCCCGATGGCCGGCTCGATCGTGGCCACCTGGCCCAGCGGGATGGTGATGGGCGCGCCATCAGGACCGGGCACGATCAGCGGCAGCTGCCGAAGATCGGCCGCGCGCTGCCGAGATTCAGGGCTGAAGCGCACCTCCACGTCCCGCGTCTCGCCGCTCGGATCCACCCAGTCGCCGGCATCAATGCCGGCGAAGGCCGGCCGGAGCGACTGGGCCACCTGCCCCACCGTCACCCCCAGCGCGCCCGCGAGCCCGCGGTCGAGTTCCACGTTGATCTCGGGCTTCTGGCCCTTGCTCGAGAGCGCGGCATCCACCGCGTTGGGTGTCGCCTTCACGATCGCGAGCGCCGAATCGGCCACCTTGTTGATGGACGCGATGTCAGGACCGGTGATCTGCAGGGCGAGCTGCTTCCGCCCCCCGCCGAAGGCATTGGTGAAGACGGCCATGGTCGAGCCGGTCAGCCGGTTGATCTCCCCGCGAACGACCGACGCAAACTCCTCCGCGCTGATATCGCGGTCGCCCTTGGGGGTGAGCCGCACGTAGATCTGCCCCACGTCCACCGCACCGGAGCCCTGCCCGCCCAGCGTGGTGTAGGTGTAGCGCACCTCCGGGTGCGCCGAGATCAGTCGCGCCGCTTCCGCTGCCTTGAGCCGGGTGTATTCGAGGTTGGAGCCGGGCGGCGTCTCCACCTTCACGTAGAATTCCGAGCGGTCATCCTCGGGAAAGAAGCCGACGCCCACCTTGTGCCACTCGGGCATGATCCGGTAGATCCCCACCGTCAGCAGGAGCCCGAGCGCAATGGTGGCGAGGCGCGGGAGCAGCTTCCCGTGAAAGTGGGTGAGCCCCCACACCATGACGACGAGCCCGATGATCACCGCGAGCAGGCCGGTGAGCCCCTTCATCGGCAGGGTGAAGGAGCCGAAGAAGGCGCCCAGCGCCACCACCGCCACGGCGAGCCGATGGTCCAGCGCCCACGCGATGATCCGCTTGTAGCCTACCGCCAGCTTCCCGAACCAGTCGTTGAACCGGTCCAGCTTCCGGGTGATCCAGTTCTTCTGGCCTTCCTCCAGCTGGGGATCGGGCCAGTAGGCCGACAGCATCGGGTCGAGCGAGAAGGAGACGAAGAGCGATACCAGCACCGAGCAGGCAATGGTGAGCGCAAAGGGCTTGAACCACTGCCCGCCCACGCCCGACATGAAGCCGATCGGCACGAAGACGGCAAGAATCGAGAACGTGGTCGCCGCCACCGCCAGGCCGATCTCGTCGGTGCCCTCGCGTGCCGCGGTGTAGTGGTCCTTCCCCATCTCCACGTGCCGCACGATGTTCTCGCGCACCACGATGGCGTCATCTATCAGGATGCCGATGGCCAGCGAGAGTCCCAGCAGTGACATGGTGTTGAGCGTGAAGCCGAACGCCCACACCGCAATGAACGACGCCAGCACCGACACTGGGAGCGCCAGGCCGGTGATGACGGTGCTCCGCCAGGAGTTGAGGAACAGGAACACCACGAACACCGTGAGGATGGCGCCTTCCAGCAGCGCCTCCTCCACGTTCCGCACCGCCGCCTCCACCCGGCTGCCCGCGTCCACCACGACATCGAGCCTGGCATCCTTGGGCAGCGTCGGCTCGATGGCCTTCACCCGCTCCAGGATCTTGGCGCTCACGTCGGTGGTGCTGTAGCCACGCGACTTCTTGATGTCGATGCCGACGGCTTCCTTGTCGTTGAAGAGCGCGAGGCTGCGCTGCTCCTCGGTGCCGTCATGCACCGTGGCCACCTGGCCCAGCCGGATGATGTTGCCATTCCGCTCGGCCACCACCAGCTGCTCGAACTCGGCAGGACTCTGCAGCCGCCCCATGAGCCGGATCGAGCGCTCCTGCAGGTTGCCGGTCACCCGCCCCACCGGCGCCGCGAGGTTCTGCAGGCCCAGCGCCTGCACCACCTGCGCGACGCTCACCCCCGCCGCTTCCAGCGCCTCGGGACGCAGCTCCACCGTGAGCTCGCGCTCCAGCTCGCCCACCACATTCACTTCCGCCACACCGGGAATGGAGCGCAGCTCGCGCGTGATGCCGGGATCCGCGAGCCGGGTGAGCTGGGCCGGCGACAGCGTCGGCGAACTGAGCGCCAGCGACACGATCGGGAGATCGGTGTCGTTCATCTTCTTGATGATCGGCTCTTCCAGCTCGTCCGGCAGGTCGGAGCGGATCTCCGAGATGGCGTCGCGAATGTCCTGCGTCGCCTCGGCCAGCGGCTTGTCGAAGACGAACTCGATGAGGATGAAGCCATAGCCGTCCTCGGCCGAGCCCATGATCTTCTTCACGCCGCTGATGGACGAGATCGCCTCCTCCACCGGGTCGAGTACCTCGTTCTCTACGCCGTCGGGCGAGCCGCCCGGATAGATGAGCGCCACCGAGACGTACGGCGGCGCCACCTCCGGGAACTCATCCGTCTTGAGCCGGAGCAGCGAGAACAACCCGAAGACCACCAGCGCCAGCATGGTGACGATGGTGACGATCGGCCGCCGGATGGCAAAATCACTGATGAACACTGGTATCACCCGGCGTGACCGCCTCGCTGGCCGAGCGCACCCGTGCCACCGTCCCTGGTGTGAGTCCCTGCGCCGCGCCCATGAGCACGGTGTCGCCGGCGGCGAGGCCACTGGTGACTTCGGTCCGCTCGTTCACGGTATCATCGAGCCCGATCTCCACATCCACCTTCTCGACCCGTCCGTTCCTGAGCCGCACCACGAGCGGCCGCACCCCTCGGCGATCCACCGCGTCACTGGGGACCACCACCGCGTGCCGGCTCTCGGTGGCCACGCGGCCCTGCGCAAAGAGGCCCGCCACCAGTGAGCGCGACGCGTTCGGGATGGTGACGATCACGCGCACCTGCCGCGTGGCGGGATCTACCACGGGATTCACCCGCTCAATCTTCCCCTCGAACTCGCGGTCGGGATAGCCGGTGACACTGAAGCGCACCGCCATGCCCTGCTTCACCTGGGAGAGCTGCTCCACCGGCACCGCCGCTTCCAGCCGCATGGTGGACGGATCCACCACCGAGAAGAGCTCGTTGCCCGAGGAGACCACATCGCCCTCGCTCACCTTGGCCTCGCTCACGATGCCGCTGAAGGGCGCACGCAGCGTGGCCTTGTCCAGCTGGCGCTGCGCCGACGTGGTGCGAGCACGCGCATCCGCCACCGCACCTTCCGCGTTCTTGACGGTGAGCTGGGCGGTCTCGAGCTCGCGATCGGCCACGGCGCCGGCGGCGTGCAGCCGCTCGGTGCGCTCCAGGTTGTGGCGCTGCAGCTCGAGATTGCTCTCGGCCGTGCGCAGGCCGGTGCGCGCACTGAGGAAGGCGTCGCGCAGCGCCGCGTCATCGATGCGCCCCAGCACCTGGCCCTTCTTCACCGTCATGCCCTGATCGGCGTCCACCTCGACCATGGTGCCGGTGATCTCGGCGCGCACCGTGGCGCCCAGCTCGGGCGTAAGCGTGCCGGAAATCACCGGCCCCGCCATCAGCGTCGCGGTGTCGGCCACGGCGATGTTCTCGGTGCCGAGGAGCGCGGGCGGCGGTGCCGCCGGAGTTTCCTCTGCCCGGCCCTTGCAGCCGGCAAGGAGGAGGGGGGCGAGAAGCAAGATTCTGAGTTTCTTCATGGTCAAAAGTCGCAAGTCACGGGTCGCAAATCACAAGTCACAAGTCGTAAGTCGGCGGCTCGGTGGCTCGGCGCGGGCTGTCATTGCGAGCGCGCCAGCGGCGCGCGAAGCAACCTTGGAGCCTTACCGTGATCCCTTGGCCGATGCCGGCCTGGCTCTGCCGACGATCGCGGTCGGGCTGCAAGGTTGCTTCGCATCCCTTCGGGATGCTCGCAATGACATGCGCAGTGCGGTCGCGTGCACTCATAGCGCACAGCGCTCAGCGCTCAGCGCTCAGCGCTCAGCGCCAAAGGCAGATCTCCAAGCAACGCATTCCTCACCCGCGCCACCTGCAGGTCTCTTGCACTCCGGGCCCGGTTGGCGAGTGCCTGCTGCAGCTGCACCCGCGCGTCGCCCAGTTCGGTCTGGGTCGAGAGCCCTTCCTGATAACGCAGCTCGGCAATTTCATAGGCGCGCTGGGCCTGCGAGACGACGCCCGCGCTCGCGGCCCACGCGGCTTCCGCCGCGGCGAGCGTGGCATCGGCGCTCTGGTTGTCGAGCGCCGCCAGCTCGCGCGCCTGCTTGAGGCGCAGCTTCGCTTCATCCACGTTGGCGCTCGCGACCTGCTTCTCCCCCGATATGCGGCCGCCGGTGAAGAGCGGGAGCGTGACGCCGAGCGAGACGGTCCAGTCATCCACGAAGTCACTCCACGACGGGAAGACGTCGTCGGGATAGCCGAGCCGGGCGTAGGACGAGGTCAGCTTCACCTGCGGCAGCGCACCGCCGCGCACCGACTTGGCCGTCCCTTCCGCTGCGTTCACCGCTTCCATCGCCTGGCGCACGCTGGCCCGCGCCTCGACGCCGGTGTCCGCTGCGAGGGTGCCCAGCGGCGGTGGTGGAAGTGAATCGGTGGAATCGCCCAGTGGCGTCTCCAGCGCGAGCGCGTCGCTGAGCGGGATCTCCAGCAGCTGCTTGAGCCGGAGATAGGCCACGTCACGCTGCGACCGGGCTGAGATCACGGCCGGCCGCGCGTTGTCGCGCGCCACCCGGGCACGCAGCAGGTCAAACTCGGCCACGTTTCCCACGTCGTAACCCAGCCTGGTGTTCTCGTAGGTGCGTTCGGCCTGGCGCAGCGTGGAGTCCGCGATCGTGAGCAGCCGGTCGGCAAGCACGGCGTCGTAATAGGCCTGGGTGATGTCCAGCGCGGTCTGCGCTTCGGCGCTCTCGAGTGCGATCTGCGCGGTGCGAAGTCCCGCCTGCGCTGCCTCTGCCTGCCCCGCCACGCGGCCGCCGGCATAGAGCGTCTGTGACGCCTGCAGGCCGAGGTTGTACTGGTTGGCCCGGCCGAAAGGGAGATCCTTGAACGCGGCAAACGGATTCTGCAGTGAGGCGCACTCGAGCGCGCTCTCCAGTGAATCGAGCCGCTCGGTGATGGGCAGCGTCGGATCGGCAGTAAAACTGCGGCACTCGGGTGCCGGTGCGCTCGACGTGTCCTCCTCCACCGCACGCGAGAACTGCGACGCCAGCGTGCGCGTGTAGCTCGCGCTGCCAGTGAGCTGGGGAAAGAACTCGCTGCGCGCCTGCTTGAGCTGGCCGCGCGCGCGCTGCACGCCGGCGCGCGCGATGCCGGTGCGCTCGCTGGCGGCCTGACCGCTCCGCAGCGCCTCTTCCAACGAGAGCGAGCGCGTAGCAGGCACCTGGGCCTGCGCGACCGTGGTGACGAGAAGGAGCAGCGGCAGTGAACGCAGGTATCGCAACCGCATCAGCTCGTCACTCCGATGCCGCGGAGGAAGATCTGCACGTATTGCCTCACGTCCTCGTCGGGGCTGGTGCCGTACATCTGCACCACGCCGACGCGGGTGATGGCATCGGCAAAGAGCGCCCCGATCAGCATCGCGGCCGCGCGCGCCGGCCTGATGTCCGGGCGCATGCGTCCCTCCTGCTGCAAGCGCTCGAGGTAGGCAGCCAGCAGCGCAGCAATGCGGGCCGGCGGCGGCGGCTCGGTGGTCGGAAGGATTTCGGGGTGTTCCTGGAATTCGCCCAGGCGGGTGCGGATGAACGCGGCGCACTCGGCGTGCAGGCCATAGTAGCGGAGGGCCCACTCGGCGATTTCCGTCGCGGGATCGCCAGGCTGTTCGGGAAGCGCCTCGAAGCAGAACCTGCTCCAGCCCCGGCTGATTACTTCACGGATCAGCGCTTCCTTGGATCCGAAGTGGCGGAAGAGGGTGACCTCGTTGACGCCGGCATCGGCGGCGATGCGCCGGGTGGTGGTGCCACGGAAGCCGACAGTGCTGTACAGCGCCGCGGCTGCTTCGAGAATTCGCTCACGCACGTCCATAGGGCGGAGCAAGGTAGCGGGTTTGGGAGGGGATGCAAGTGGGTGCTTGCTGACAGGGCGAGCAGGACGGGCAGGGCGAGCAGGATGGGCAGGATGGGCTGGGCGAGCCGCCCCCTCGCTGCGCTCGGGGCAAGCTACGCCGCCGAGCCATCTAGCCGTTTAACAAACTATTCACCAATCAGCCATCTCCCTTCCCCATCCTCGCCAGCAAATGCCGCAACACCCCAACCTCATGGCCCGTAAGCATTCCGATGGCCTTCGTGCTGGCATCCGCCACCCGGGCATCGAGCCGATCGACCAGCTCGCGACCCTCATCGGTCAGGACGCATCGTATCTGCCGCCGATCGGACTCGATCCGCTGGCGACGGACCAGCCCCTGCCGCTCGAGCCGATCCACCAGGCCGGTGATGGCCGGCGCTCGTTCCACCATTCGCGAGGCGATTTCCAGGGTAGGCAGCCCTTGATCACTGGCGTCTCCCAGCACGCTGAGTACCATGTACTGCTGGAAGGTGACCCCGCCCTCCTCGGTGACCTCGGCGATCCTGGCGCGAGAGACACGAGCGGCACGCCAGAGCGTCTGGAGCAGGTTCGCTTGGTTGATAGGCATGATATAAGCTTCATATGAATAGTTTATTAGTCAAGCGAACCCACTTCTTTCTCAACGGCGACCTCCCGCCCAAGCGCCGACCGTGGCTCGCGCTCGCGCTCAGCGCGCTGGTGCACCTGATTCTTCTCGCTGCCATTGTCGCGACTACGCGGAAGGAAACTCACCAGGACCAGGCAGCCCAGTCAGCCCAGGCAGTACCCGAGCGCCGGGTCGATCTGGTCACGCTGCCACCTTATCAGCCGCCGAGCCGCCGAGCCGCCGAGCCGCCGAAGCTCCAGCCGCCGAGCCCCCGAGCCGCCGAGCCACCGCCCCCTCCCGACCGCATGCCCCGCCCGCAGGTGAAGCGCGGGGAGCACCTGGATGAGGAGATCACCGTGGCGCCGGAGAAGCCGCCGGAGCAGGGGCCGCTGGGGGAGGCGCCAAGGGCGTCGAGGGTCGAGAGTCAAGAGTCGAGAGACGAACCCTCGACCCTCGACACTCGACCCTCGACCCAGCTCGCGATGATCGAAGAAGCACAACGCCTCTTCGGCCGCC
>DASSTP010000309.1:0-5896 GCA_035707845.1 Gemmatimonadales bacterium
CTCGGGAAATGCGTTAGCCCGCAAAAGTATCCGGCGCGCGGCTTTAGGTCAAGCGACGGCGTACAGCTCGGTCACATCCCGCCCGGCCGGCCGGCTCATGATCCGGAACTCGTCCAGCCGCATCATCGGGTCGTCGCGCAGCTCCAGATCGATCCCGGTGACCTTCTGGAGCTGGGCCAGGAAGCGGGGCTCCTCCTCCAGGAGATAGAGCGCGACCTCGGGGTGCAGCCGTACGGTGAGCTGGCGCTCCCGGTGCTCGTGGCCGGCCCGCCGGAGCGAGCGCTCCAGCCGGCGGGTGACCACCTCGGGCGTAAAGACGCGCCCGCTGCCGGCGCAGGTGGGACAATCCGTGGTCAGGGAGTGCCAGAGCGACGGGCGAACCCGCTGGCGGGTCATTTCCACCAGCCCCAGCTCGGACACGGCAAAGGCCTTGGTCCGCGCCCGGTCGCGGCCCAGGTGCATGCGGAGTTCCTGCAGCACCTTTTCCCGGTTCTGCCGGGACTCCATGTCAATGAAGTCGCAGACGATGATGCCGCCGACATCACGGAGCCGGAGCTGGCGCGCGATCTCGCGCGCGGCCTCGAGGTTGGTGCGGAGGATGGTCTTTTCGGGATCCTTCTTGCCGGTATAGCGCCCCGTGTTCACGTCGATGCTGACCAGCGCCTCGGTGGGCTGGACGATGATGGAGCCGCCGGTGGGCAGCTCCACCCGTGCCTTGAAGAGGTCGCGGATCTCGTTTTCGATGTCGAACTTGTCGAACAGAGGAGTGGCTTCGCCGTAGAGATGGACCCGCTGCATGAGGTCAGGGTCCACCTGCTCCAGGTACTGTTCCACCTCATGGTGCAGTTCCTTGGAATCGACCCAGAGCGCGTCCACCTTGCTGCTGAAGACGTCCCGGATGATGCCGCGGGTGAGGCTGGTTTCCCGTTGAAGCAGTGCTGGAGCTCGCCGCACGAACGTCTTCTTGCGATTGATCTTACGCCATTGGTTCATCAGCGTTTCGATCTCGCGCCGGAAGTGCTCCTCGGTGACCCCTTCCGCCACCGTGCGGACGATCACGCCGCCGGCATCCCTGGGCAGGATCCGGGTGACCATCTCGCGCAGTTTCACCCGCTGCTCCCGGCTCTCGATCTTCCGGCTTACCCCGACCTTGGAGCCGTACGGCATGTAGACCAGGAACCGGCCGGCAAGCGAAATCTGGGCGGTGACCCGGCAGCCCTTGGTGCTGATGGGCTCCTTGGTGACCTGGACCGGCAGGGTCTGGCCCTTCTTGAGGATGTCCTGGATGTTGGGGATGGGGTGCCGGGAATGGCCGGATCCGTTGCCATTCCGGCCCCGGCGGCTGCGGCGCGGGTTTTCGGCCTCTTCCTCCGCCGCACCGTTTTCCAGGGCGGCCTCGGCGGCGTCGGCCTCGGCGTTGTCTTCTTCCGGGTCGACCGGTTCCTCGTCCTCGTCTTCGGGCTCGAGCAGGTCGGAGGCATGGAGGAAGGCGCTCTTTTCGAGCCCGATGTCCACGAATGCCGCCTGAATGCCGGGAAGCACCGCCTCGACCCTGCCGAGGTAGATGTCGCCGACAATGCGCCGCTTGTCCGGGCGGTCTATGAGGAGTTCTACGAGGCGATCGTCTTCGAGGATGGCCACGCGCGTTTCGCGCTGGCTGCCGTTGATCAGGATCTCGCGCTTCAAGGGGTCACCTCGACGGACCTGTGGCACGCGCGCCCATGGCACGCTGCCCGTCCGCTCGATGCGAAGTCTGGAGTTGCGGCCCGTCCGGCGGCGGCCCTCCCGCTCGCGGGACCAGGGCGCCGGCCGACCTGCGGCCAGTTGACCCCTAAAGATAGGAAAGATTGGGAGTTACGGCAATCAGCCCACCACATCCCCCAGGATCTGGCGGGCAATGACGATCCGCTGGATTTCGCTGGTCCCTTCCCCAATCTCGCAGACCTTGGCGTCCCGCATCATCCGTTCGACGGGGTACTCGGTGGTATAGCCGTAGCCGCCAAAAATCTGGACGGCCTTGGTGGTGGCCCGCATGGCGAGTTCGGAGCAGAACAGCTTGGCCATGGCCGCTTCCTTCTTGAACGGCTTGCCGTGCTGCTTGAGCCACGCGGCATGAAACAGCAGGTGGGTGCCGGCCTCGATCTCGAGCGCCATGTCGGCCAGCTGGAAATGCACCCCCTGGAAGCTGGCGATCGGCTTGCCAAACTGCTTGCGGATGCCGGCGTATTCCAGGGCGGCATCGTAGGCCCCTTCGGCGATGCCGAGCGACAGCGCGGCAATCCCGATGCGACCCGCGTCGAGGGTCTTGAGGAAGTTGACGAAGCCCTTGCCACGCTGCCCCAGGAGATTCTCCTTCGGGACCACCGCGTTCTCGAAGATGAGCTCCCGGGTGTCGCTGGCCCGCCAGCCCATCTTCTCCTGCTTCTTCCCGGCGCGCACCCCGGCCGTCTTGGGAAGGTCGGGCGCATGACCAACCCCTGCGGCCTTGCAGGCGGCCAGGTCTACGGCGTCTTTGGTGACTATGAAGCTCGAGATGCCCTTGTTTCCCTGCCCCGGTTCCGTTCTTGCAGTCACCGAGAAGATCTCGCCCACGCCGGCGTGGGTGATGAAAATCTTGGCACCATTCAGCAGGAAATG
Source organism: Gemmatimonadales bacterium (assembly GCA_035707845.1). Classification (GTDB taxonomy): domain Bacteria; phylum Gemmatimonadota; class Gemmatimonadetes; order Gemmatimonadales; family GWC2-71-9; genus CAMLHP01. The sequence continues at coordinate 2,638 of DASSTP010000309.1, forward strand.
ATCGCCCTTGTCCTCGGCGATGGTGGCGGTGCCGCCGGCGTCGCTGCCGGCGCCCGGCTCCGTGAGCCCGAAGCCGCCCAGGACCTTGCCGGAGGCCAGCAGCGGGACGTAGCGATTACGTTGTTCCTCGGTACCGAACTCGACGATCGGCGAGGTGCCGAGGTTGGTGTGCGCGCTGACGGTCAGGCCATGGCTTGCGTCCACCTTGGCCAGCTCGTGAATCACGATGTAGTAGGACAGCTGGTCGAGGCCGGCCCCGCCCATCTCTTCCGGCCAGGGTGCGCCCAGGAGACCCAGCTCGCCCATCTTGCGGATGTTCTCCCAGGGGAACTCGCTGGTGCGGTCCAGCTCGGCGGCCACCGGCGCCACCTCGGTCCGCGCGAACTCGCGCACCATGTCGCGCACCTGGTAATGCTGCTCGGAGAAGTAGAGGGAGAGGTCCATGGGAGTCGAGGGTCGAGAGTCGAGAGTCGAGAGTCGAGAGTCGTGAGCGCTGAACGTTTAGCGCATAGCGCATAGCGCTTGGCGCTTAGTGCGTAGCGCCTTCAATATAACCCTCCAACGGAGCCACCATGCGCCGCCTGGCATACGTCATTCCGCTGCTGATCCTGGCCGCCTGCGGCACGGAGCAGAATCCGCCCCCGGCCGCCAGTCTCACGCTGGTGCCGGTGGACAGCGGCTATGACTTCTCGGTCTACGTCGCGAGCCCTCCCGGCGATGAGAGCCGGCTCATGGTGGTTGAGCGCGGGGGCAAGATCTGGCTGCGGAAGAATGGCGTCCGGCAACCGACGCCGTTCCTCGACCTGAGCGCGCTCACCGGCGGCGGGCACGAGTACGGCGTGTACAGCATCGCCTTCCATCCCGACTATGCCACCAACCGCCGGCTCTTCGTCTACTACGTGGACAATGACGGCAACTCACAGCTCTCCGAGTTCACGGCCAGCCCCGACTTCGACACCGCCGATCCGGCCTCGGAAAAATCCATTCTCCATCAGGTCCAGCCGTCCACCGCGGTGCTTTATGGCGGCCAGGTGGCATTCGGCCCTGACGGCATGCTCTACTTCGCCTTCGGCGATAGCGACAACGGCGGCGAGCCGCTCAGCTTTGCCCAGGACAGCGGCTCATGGATCGGGAAGATGCTGCGGCTCGACGTGGATGCCGCCTCGCCCTACGCCGTTCCGGCCGACAATCCGTACGTCAGCCGGCCCGGATGGAAGAAGGAGATCTGGCAGCTCGGCCTCCGGAACCCGTGGCGGTGGAGTTTCGACCGCAGCACCGGTGATCTCTATATCGGCGATGTCGGCGAGGAGAATACCGAGGAGATCAATTTCCTGGCGGCCCCAGTCGAGGGCGGCAACAACTTCGGCTGGCCCTTCATGGAAGGCGACGGCTGCTACCAGCCCGCGGTCGACTGCGATACCGCGGGACTGGTGACACCCATCGAGGAATACACCCATATCAATGCGTGCGCCGTGACCGGCGGCTACGTCTATCGCGGCCGGGCTTTCCCCGCCATGCGCGGCGTGTACCTGTACAGCGACTTCTGCGGCGGCTGGATCCGCAGCTTCCGCATGACGTCAACCGGCCCGACCGATGCGTATCCCGAGGTCGCGGCACCCCTGGTCAATGGCGTGACGGACAACGCGGTGTCTTTCGGCGAGGATGCGAGTGGCGAGGTGTACGTGGTATACGCGTCAGGGCGGATTTATCGGGTGGAGGAGGGAGAGTAGACGGCTCGGCGGCTCGGCGGCGTAGCTTGCCCTGAGCGCAGCGAAGGGGCGGCTCGGCGAAAATGTCACCCTGAGCGAAGCGAAGGGGCCGATCTCGGCTCAGGGTACAGATCCTCGTACAGGTCACGCCAATCAGGATTGAGACTTTCGATGCGTGCCAACTTGCGCGATCTGCGCATGCCCTTGATCTCTTTCTCTCGCGCAATGGTTGAAAGGGCATTGGGTCCATGCTCCCAGTACACCAACTGCGAGATTCCATGACGGCAGCTGTAACCCGGAACGGCCCCGGACTTGTGCTCCCACATGCGCTGAAGGAAGCGACTGGTCACGCCCACGTACAGTTGGCGAGCTTCATTCGAGAGAATGTAGACGACGAAGGTTCTTGCCATTCTGCAGCTACGGCCCCTACGCCCGCTGGCGCGGGCTCAGGGTGACAAATCGTCCGACCCATGAGCCGAATCGACTCTTCGCGCCACCCTCGCACACATCACACCCGCTGCATCCCTCCAGCCGCTCCCCGAAGTACCCGACCAGCCCCCGCCGCCGGCACTGCCCCCCAGCCGCATAGCGCGTGATGGCCCGGAGCCGAGCCAGTGCCGCCGCGCGCCGGCGCTCGATGCGGCGCCAGCCCTCGACGTGCTCGGAGCCGCCCAGTTCCTTGAGCAGCCGATCGGCCGAAGCACGCACGCCGGCCGTGACACGCTCCGGCGCAAGTTCCCCGCTCCAGAGGGCGCGCAGCGTCCTCTTCGGTGGGAACGTGACATCCAGCTGGCGCTCGTGAATCTCGGCGTCACCAGGTGAGAACAGCACGTAGCAGCGGGCCGCCGCCCCGTCGCGGCCGGCCCGGCCCGCCTCCTGGTAGTACGACTCCGGAGTGGGCGGAATGGTCCAGTGGACGACACGCCGAACCCCGGGCTTGTCGATCCCCATTCCGAAAGCCGAAGTGGCCACGACCACACGGATCTCATCCTTGATGAACCGGTCGAGGCAGGCGTCGCGACGCTCGCGCGAGAGGCCGGCGTGATAGGCTTCGGCCACATGGCCAGCGTAGCGCAGCGCGCGAGCCAGCTTCTCCGTGGCCCGACGCGTGGAGGCGTACACGATAGCCGTTTCATCCCGCTTGAGCAGCGATCGCAGCACCGCCATCCGGTCCGGCTCGCGCCGGATCCGGCAGGCGCCGAACCAGAGATTGGCGCGATCAAACGAGGCGAGGTGGACGTCAAATCGTTCATCCCCCGGGATGAGCGATTCCATGATATCACCCCGGACGGTGGGCGTGGCACTGCCGGTGAGCGCCACGATGGGCGGGCGCCCGAGCAGCTCGGCTGCCTGCCGGATGTTCCGGAACGCGGGGCGGAAGTCGTGGCCCCATTCACTGATGCAGTGCGCCTCGTCCACAGCGAGGCGCCTGGCTGACACGCCCGCAGAAAATGCCCGGCAGGCGAGCGTGGGGAGCCGCTCAGGCGAGACGTACACGAGTGACAGGCGTCCCGCCCGCGCATCGCGAAGCACCTCATCCATGCGGCCCT
>DASSTP010000310.1:0-10608 GCA_035707845.1 Gemmatimonadales bacterium
CGAGCCGATGCTGCCATAGAGGAGATGATCGTTGAGCAGGTCCGACAGCAGGAATGCGGCACCCTGCACGCCGCCATAGCCGGGCGCCACCGACACACCGCCGGTGGCGAAGTCGAGTGTCATGCGACGATCATACCGCTGGGTGGTGGTATCGGTCGTGGCGACCTCGTTGGGCGCCTCCCAGGTCCACTCCGCCGCTGCCGCGTGCGGCCCCAGCGCGAAAGTTTCGGTCTCGGCCGCCGAGTCGGGGGCAAGCCGGTAGATGTTGAAGCTGCCGTGCTGGAAGGACCCTGCAATCAGGCCACCGCCGGGCAATGGCACCGCGTCAAACGCGCCACTCCACGCCGAAGACTCCCGGCGACCATTGCCCAGCGTGTCCATGGACCAGACGTTGAGCACATCACCCCGGCTCGACGTGAAATAGATCCGGCCGTCGGCGCCCCAGGCCGGGGTCTCGTCCACCCAGCGTCCGGCGGTCAGTTGCCGCACGGTTCCGGATTCGAGATCGAGCATGAAGAGATTCACCGCTCCGCCTTCCCCATCGGCCGTGCGGTCGGACGCAAAGACCAGGCGGTGGCCGGTGGCGTCCGGCGCGGGATCGAGATCCTGGTAGCGGTCGCTCGTGAGGTGTGTCAACGTGCCGCCCGGGACCGTGACACGATAGAGATCGGACATGCCGTTATCGGCCAGGCCACTGAAGACGATGCTCTGCCCGTCCGGCATCCATGCGGGAGACAGGATCGACACTATTCCGGGAAACTGGTAGCGGCCCGCCAGCCGGTGGCGGGTCAGGTCCCACACCACCAGCGCATCGCGATCGTGATAGCGCGCGCTGAAGAGCAGAAGCCCCGGCCGGCTCGCATCCACACGGCTGTCGAACGGGTGCATTGACTCGAGCCCTTCCGACTTCCCGGCCGCCACCACCTCACGCTGGGGGCCGAGCGTGTCGAGGCGTCGCCGATAGACGGTCATGTACCCCGTGGCGGGCGAGGTGTAGAACGCCTCGGGCGCCGTGTCACCCTCAGCCGTCAACGCCCGCAGGGCGGGCTTGATGGCGAGCTCGGCGATCTCGCGTCCCAGCAGTGCGGGCGGCGCGTGCGTGGCCGCCGTCGGGTAGTACTGCTGGCGCATGTAGTACTGGAAGGCCTCGTTGAGCTCATCGAGCGACTTGCCATAGATGCCGGCAATGGCGTCCTCAAACGAGCCATAGCGATTGAGCTCCCGGTAGAGCAGCGCCACCCGCCAGGCACCATACGTCTCGGCCAGCCATTGATGAATCCGGCCGCCCAGCGGATAGACCAGGAAGCCGGTGTAATACTTGAGCTGATCGAACGTCGGAAGCCTGCCGGAATAGGTCAGGTCCCGCAGCATCATCTCGTCCCGCGCGTCCTGCCCGCCGGACCAGTACTCGGCGAGGCCTTCCGTCCACCAGAGCGGCGCGTTGAACTGCGGCGCCCTCGGCGCCCGATGGTACGCCTCGCTGATCATGCTGAACTGGAAGACGTGCACCATCTCGTGGCGCAGCGTGTTGCGAAACTCGGCGAGATTGCCCCGGAAGGGCATCGTCACCCGGCGCTTCATGAAGTCGGTGGCGCCGAGCAGGCCTTCGGGCGGGACAAACGGCAGGATGTTGGTCTGCTCGAAATCGATGTGCGAGGCGTAGATCACGAGCGGAATGCGGGTTGCCACTTCGTGCCCGAAGCGCAGCGCCAGGGTGTCGTAGCTGGCTTCGGCCCATTGCAGGGCGCTCGCCGCGAGGGTTGCCTCCTCGGGGTAGTAGTACAGGTCTACGTGCGGGCCCCGGAGCGTTCGCCAGTCGAATTCACGATACTGGATCTTGTTCTCGCCGAACTCGAAGAACTGCGCACTGGCTTGCCGGGCGAGCACCAGGAGGCCGACCAGCAGCGCCGCAAGGCGCAGCGCACCGGTCAGCGCCGGATGGTGCGGATGATGTCGCCCTGGGTAATGCGCGTGAGGACCTGCAGGCCGCCCACGACCTTGCCGAACACCGTGTAGGTGCCGTCGAGGTGCGGCTGGGGACTCAGGTTGATGAACCATTGGCTGCTCCCCGTGTCGGGGCCTGAAAGCGCCATGCCAATCAGCGGCTGGACGTAGCGCTGCCGGTTGATCTCGTCGCGAATGGGCGTACCGGATGACCCCCAGCCATCACCGCGAGGGTCGCCGTCCTGCACCACGAAATCGGGCACCACGCGGTGCCACCGGTTCCCGTCGAAGAAATGACGATCCACCAGCGACAGGAAATTGGCGACCGTCAGCGGAGCCTCTGGGCCCATCAGCTCCAGCTCGATATTGCCGCGCTGCTCGGTTTCGATGATGACGTGCGGCCGCCGGACCGAATCGGGCGCGACAACATAGCGCCGCAGGATTTCCCGGTAATCCTGCAGCGTGCGCCCCGGATCGAGCGGGTAGGCGGGACCCCACCGGGCCGCCGCCGCGGGCCAGGCTGACTCGGCCCATGCACGAATGACGTAATCGTCGGGTCGACGTGCACGGCCCAGGAACTGCCGCTGCACAGCGGCCGCGGCGGCGGTACTGCCTTGCGCAATCTGCCGCAGGCCGTCAAGCGCGGCGAGCGCGGCATCGGGAAAGGAATCACGGGCCGCGCGGCCGTATGCGTCCGCCAGGGCGCCTACATCCGAGGGATCGTGGACCCGCGCCAGGATGCCCGCTGCGACGGCGCGGACCACGGCGTCCGACGAGCGGAGTCGCGTGCGGGCCTCAGCCAGGAGGTCCTGGCCTGGTGGATCCTCGCTCGACGACCAGGCCAGGAGCGCGGCCGATGCCACGCGAGGGTCACGATCATCCAGCAGCGCCGGCCTGCCGGCGTAAGCCGCGCCGGCTTCGGCGGCAGCCATGCGTCCCGCCCAGTCGGGCCGGGCGCTCCAGGTGGCAAGCCAGGGACGAGCGGCAGCGGTATCGACCCTTGCCAGCGCAATCAGCGCCGCGCGTCCCATCGCAAAGACCGGCTTTCCATCCAGCATCCTGCCCAGCTCGCGTGCCGCGACTGGGCCGCCCAGATCGCCGAGCGCCTGGATGGCGGCGACACGCACATTGGGCATCGGATCATCCAGCCGGTCCGCCACCCGGCCGACCAGGCTGGTATCGCCCAGGGCTCCGACGGCCCGCAACGCGGCAATCCGGACGCCGGCGTTGTCATCGGTGAGCAGCGGCGTGAGCAGCCGTGCGATCGTGGTCCGGCCCAATCCGGCACTATCGACGTAGCCAGGCGTGAACGCGCGTACTGCGGCGGCCCGGGTATAGGCCAGCGGATCACGCACCGCCTCGGCCAGTCGCCGCGCCGCCGACACCGGCCGCAGCCGGCTGAGCGAATACACGGCGCGCCAGCGCATGTCGCTACTCGTGTCGGAGACCAGCGGGAGGAGTGAGGCAACCGGTGCATCAGGCCCCAGGCGCCACGACTCGAGGGCGATCTGCCGGCGGAGGAGTTCGAGCGCCGAGAGGTCGAGCGCGGCACGCCCATCGAGAATGGCGCGGAAGATGTCGCCGACCTGCGGCCCGCCGATCTTGGCGAGGGTAGTCATGGCTTCGACGGCGCTACTCAAGTCGAGCACCGGCTCCGCGCGCAGCCGCTCGAGGATCGGGCCAATGGCCGCAGTATCGCGTAGCAGGCCGAGCCCGAACACCGCAGCGAGACGAACCGTGGTATCTGGATCGGACATGCCGCGAACCAGCAGGTCGAGGCCGCGGGCGTCCCCGATCCTGCCGATGGCGATCGCCGCCGTGCTCCGCACGAACGAATCGGGATGGCTCATTGCCGCGGTGAGGGTTGCCTCATCGAAGCGGCGACTGTCCTCGGCCTGCAGGACGGGCGCCAGCACTTCGACCGCCGCGCTCTGCTGCGCCGCGGCCGGGCGCGCGTCGGCACCGGCCAGCAGCAGCAGCCCAAGCGCAGCACCCGCTGTTCGGACAGCGATCAGTCGCATCAATCCCTCCCTTGTCACAGCCCGAGGCGGACAGGATCCGGGGTCACCGTCAGCAGCCTCGCGACGTCCGGCGGCAACCGGGCAGGTTCCATGCCCGCGTTCAGCACCATCATGGCAGTGCGCGCGGTGGCCAGCAGCGTGCCGCTCTCGACCAGTTCAATGGCATAGCCGAAGGTAACGCGCCTGGATGCAGCCTCGCGCACCCAGGTACGGATCCGGACCAGGTCGTCATAGCGCGCGGGGCGCGCATAGCGGACCGCGAGTTCGCCAACGGCGAGCCGGTATCCGGCCTCTTCCAGTTCGCGGTAGCTCATACCTGCCTGGCGCAGGTGCTCAGTCCGCGCCATGTCGAGCCAGACGACATAGCGGGCGTGATAGACGACGCCCATCTGGTCGGTCTCGGAGTAATTGACGCGCACGGTGACGCTGGAGACACCATCAGGGCTTGGCTGGTTCACGTGCCGCTCCGGGAAACTGGCGCATGTCGAGGACGCTGCGTTGCGAGGCAGCGGCGGCGCCCGGTATCTTGCGCCGTGCCTGCCCAACGACTCCTGGTCATCGCGGATGCGCACATCGGCAGCGCCTCCATGGCGAACGAGGTGGCGCTGCTTCGCTTTCTGCGCGACGCCCCCACCATGGGTGACGCGCTGCTCGTGGCCGGCGACCTCTTCGAATTCTGGTTTGGCTGGCGCCGAGTCATTCCCCGGCGCGGCTTTGCCGTGGCGGCGGCGCTGGCAGAACTGGCGGCCCGCATGCCGGTGAGCATGCTCGGCGGCAACCACGATCGTTGGGGCCGGCAATCCTGGGCAGACGCCGGCATCATCTGGTCACGCGGGCTGCTCGAACTCCGGGTCGGCGAGCATCGCATTCACGCGCTGCACGGCGACGGGGTGGCGGAGCGCCCGGGACGGGTGTCGTGGTCCCATCGCCTCATTGGCCATCCGCTCACGGCCAGCACGTTCGGCCTGCTGCATCCCGACCTTGGCGTCTGGCTGGTGGACCGGCTCTCACCCTGGCTCGGCGAACTTCACTCGACCGCTGAGCAGAAGGCCGCCAGTGCAGCTCGGCAGTTGGAGTATGCCAGGCAACGCATGGCCAGCAATCCCGGGCCGTGGATGCTGATCATGGGGCACACCCACGTTCCTGCGCTTGAAGAAATCTCCCCCGCCCGTTTCTACCTCAATCCCGGGCCCTGGATCGACGAGCAGTGCTACGCGGTGGTAACGCCGGAGGGGGCGAGGTTGAGGCAGTTCTAGGAGGTCGAGGCGGTCGAGAAGTCGAGAGGTCAAGTTCTCGACCCCCTCGACCTCCTGGACCGCTCGACCTTCCTCACCCCACCGGCACCACCTCAGCCCGATCCAGCCGAGCGCCGATGAAGCGGGCGCCGACGGTGCGAAAGCGCGCCTCATCATCGCTCACCACGAAGCGATGGGTGACATCGGCACCGGAGGGCGCCTGCAGGCCCTGGCGCTGCAGGATTTCACCCAGCGCACGCGCTGTTTCCTCCGCGGAATCAATGAGCCGCACCCCCTGCCCCAGCACCCGCTGCAGCAGTGGCTTGATCAGGGGATAATGGGTGCATCCGAGGACCAGCGCGTCCATTCCGGACTGGCTTAGCGGCTCCAGGTACTCCCTGGCCACCAGCTCGAGCGACGGATGATCGAACCACCCTTCCTCGACGAATGGCACGAAGAGCGGGCACGCCGCCTGGCTCACCCGCGCATCCGGCTTCCGCGCCCGGATGGCGCGCGGGTAGGCCTCGCTCGCGATGGTACCGGCGGTGCCGATCACCCCGATGGCCGACCGGCTCGCCGCCACGGCGGCGCGCGAGCCCGGCTCGATCACGCCGACAACCGGCACCGGTGAGATGGCCTGCAGGTCAGCCAGCGCGTGTGCGGTGCTGGTGTTGCACGCAATCACGACCGCCTTGACCCGCTGCTCCAGCAGCCACGCAAGAATCTCCCGGCTGTAGCGCCGGACGGTGTCGGGCGACTTGGGGCCGTACGGTACCCGCGCCGTGTCGCCGTAGTAGATCGTGGATTCGGCGGGAAGTTGCTCAAAGATGGCTCGCGCAACTGTCAACCCGCCGATGCCCGAGTCGAAGATCCCGATGGGAGCGGGATTCATGGAATGCGTACGGGAATCCGCGCGGCGGCCCCGATGCCGCCCGGAGCCACTTGCAGGTCGAGGTCGCCCGGGAAGTCCCAGAGCTTGGCCGAGACGTACGCCTCGAGCGCGCTCAGGACGTGATTGATTCCCATGTAGACCAGCCAGTCCTCGCGCTTCTTGCTGTACTTGTCGATCAGTTCGGTGTCGCCGGCATCGCGCGCGCGGTTGAGGTCCTTCTGGCTCTTGATCACCATGGTCAGCGTGCCGGCCTCGCCGGCAATGAACACCAGTGCCGTGAGCTCACGGCCCAGCGAGAGCTGTCCCCACCCGGGCACCACCAGCGACTTGAGCATGTTGCCGGTGGCGCTCGGCTTGTGGATTGCGTCCTGCGGAGCGGCCAGCTGGGAGGTGTCCGGCGCCGGAACAGCGGCGGTCGAGTCCTGCGCCCAGCCTGGCGTTGACGCCAACACCGGGCCGGCGAGGGCCATCACGGCGATGCGCATCGCGGGCGCCAGGCGCAGCCGGAACATCACTCAGCCCGCGACCGCCGCGATCACGTCAATCTCCACCCGGGCACCCTTGGGCAGCGCGGCAGCGGCCACGGTGCTGCGGGCCGGGCGATGCTCCCCGAAGTGCCGGGCATAGACCACATTCATGGGCTGGAAGTCGGCCATGTCAGCGAGGTAGACGGTGGTCTTGAGCACGGAAGAGAGGTCGGCGCCAGCAGCGGCCAGCACCGCCTTGAGATTGGCGAAGACCTGCTCCGTCTGCGCGGCGGTGTCACCGGCGACGAGTTCCATGCTTCCGGGATCGAGCGCGATCTGTCCCGCGGAGTAGAGCAGCCCGCCATGAACCACGGCCTGGCTATAGGGTCCGATGGCGCGGGGTGCACGGTCGGTCGAAATGAAGTCCATGATCAGGAAAGCCCTTGAATTGTGCCGTCAGCGGAGACGCGCATCTGCTCCGCTGCGGGCGTACGGGGGAGACCAGGCATGGTCATGATGTCACCGGCCAGCGCGACAACGAAGCCGGCGCCGGCGGATGCGTACACGTCCCGAATGGTAATCTGGAAGCCGCGCGGCCGGCCGAGACGGGACGGGTCGTCACTGAAGGAATACTGGGTCTTGGCCATGCAGACCGGCGTGGCGCCCAGCCCCATGGATTCGCACTGCGCGATGGCGCGGTCGGCGGCCGGCTGGTAGATCACTCCATCCGCGCCGTAGATCTCCCGCGCGATGGTCTCGATCTTGGCCTTGATTGGCAGCGCCGCGTCATAGAGCGGATGGAAGTTGCTGCCTCCCTCATCCAGCAGCGCGAGCACCTCCCGCCCGACCGCTTCCCCACCCACACCACCCTTTTCCCAGACGTCGCTAAGTGCGGCGCGGACGCCCCAGCCGCGGGCGGCATCCAGCACGGTGTCGAGTTCTTCCTGCGTGTCGGTGATGAATCGATTGAGCGCCACCACTACCGGTACGCCGAACTTGCGCACGTTGGCGACATGGGCCTCGAGATTGGCGAGTCCCCGGGCCAGTGCGGCCACGTCGGGCGTGCCGAGCGCGTCCTTCTTGACCCCACCATTCATCTTGAGCGAGCGCACCGTAGCCACCACGACTGCCGCCTCGGGATTCAGCCCGCCAAACCGGCACTTGATGTCGAAGAACTTCTCCGCCCCCAGGTCGGCGCCGAACCCCGCTTCGGTGAGCACGATGTCGGCCAGCGAGAGCCCCAGCCTGGTGGCCATGATGCTGTTGCAGCCGTGGGCGATGTTGCCGAACGGGCCGCCGTGCACCAGTGCGGGGCCGCCTTCCAGGGTCTGCACCAGGTTGGGCAGCAGGGCGTCCTTCAGCAGCAGCGTCATGGCGCCTTCGGCCTTGAGGTCGCTCGCGGTCACCGGCGTCCGGTCGCGGCGCAAGCCCACGATGATCCGGCCGAGCCGGGCCTCGAGGTCGGCAAGATCGGTTGCGAGGCACAGGATGGCCATCACCTCGCTGCCAGGCACGATGACAAATCGGTCCTCACGCGTCGGACCGCCGTTGAGTCCGCCCAGTCCCACCACGATGGACCGCAGCGCACGGTCATTCATGTCCAGGGTGCGGGGCCAGGTGATGCGACGGGAATCGATGCCGAGGGCGTTGCCCTGGTGGATGTGGTTGTCGAGCAGCGCGGAAAGGAGATTGTGCGCCGAGGTGATGGCGTGGAAGTCGCCCGTGAAATGGAGATTGATTTCATCCATCGGCACGACCTGGGCATAGCCCCCACCCGCCGCGCCGCCCTTGACCCCGAACACCGGGCCGAGCGAGGGCTCGCGGATGCAGACCATGACCTTCTTCCTGAGGCGGCGCAGCGCCTGCGCCAGACCCACGGTCACGGTGCTTTTCCCTTCACCGGCCGGGGTCGGATTGGTGCCAGTCACCAGCACCAGCCGGCCGGACGGTTTCCGGGCCCGGATGGCTTCCATGGTGACCTTGGCCTTGTAGCGGCCAAAGGGAAGGAATTCCTCGGGTCCGAGGCCCGCTTCGGCCGCCACATCGGCGATCGGGCGGAGCCGTGCTGCCTGGGCAATCTCGATGTCCGACGGCACCTTGCTCACGTCATCTCCTGGCGTCAGGCTGCGATCCGTTGACCAAAAGCCCGCTGGGCGTTCCGCCCGGTAAAATCGCTCACGTCCTGCACGCTGCAGCCGAGTACGCCGGCCACACGCTCGGCCACCAGCGCGACGAAGGCCGGCTCATTGCGCTTCCCGCGATGGGGCACCGGCGCGAGATAGGGCCCGTCGGTTTCCACCAGCAGCGACGACCTCGGCACCCGCCGGATCGCCTCATCCTGGCCCCAGCTGCGAAAGGTGATAATCCCGCTGAACGACACGAAATGTCCGAGCTCGAGCGCGAGGTCCAGGAGCGCGGCGCTGCTGCTGAACGAGTGCATGATGCAGCGGGTGGCGGCGTGCTCGCGCAGGATGGCCATCATGTCGTCGTCGGCTTCGCGCGAGTGGATCACCGCGGGCTTGCGGGCTTCCGCCGCAAGAGCCAGCTGGTCGCCCAGCGCCTGTCGCTGCAGCTCGCGGGGCGAGTGATCATAGTGGTAATCCAGTCCCATCTCGCCCGCGGCAACGACCTCGGGGCACCGCAGGCGCTCGCGGAGCCACCCAGCCGATTCCCGGGACCAGGTGGACGCGACGTGGGGATGCACGCCGGCGGTGGCAGACAGCCGGGCGGTACTGCGCGCGAGCTCGAGCGCCCGGTCCGACGAGTCCTGGGCGTCGCCAATCACCACGACGTGCGCCACGCCGGCGTCCCATGCGCGCACTGCCACCTCGGCGCGGTCCGGATCATAGGCCGGATCGCCAAGGTGGCAGTGCGTATCCACGAGCACGCTCAGGAGACCGTCTGGGTCCGCCGCCGGCTGGCGGCGGAGGGCTGCTCCTTCTTCCTGGTACCGCGGATGTGCGCCGCCGGCCACTTCTCCTCGATCCACATGAGCAGCGGGCTGGCGATATAGATGGACGAGAAGGTGCCGGTCGCGACGCCGAAGAGCATGACCAGCGCAAAGGGCCGGATGACCTCGCCGCCCCAGATGGTGAGTGCGATGAGCGAGGCGAGCGTCGTACCATGCGTCAGCACGCTGCGCGGCAGCGTTTCGTTGATCGACCGATTGAGGATGTCCTTGAAGCTCATCTCCTTGTGCTTGTGCAGGTTCTCGCGCGCACGATCGAAGATGATGATCGTGTCGTTGAGCGAGTAGCCCACCATGCTGAGGATGGCCGCCACTACCGTGAGGCTTACCTCGAGATGCAGGAAGGAAACGAACGCGATGGTGGCCAGGATATCGTGCGCCGTTGCGAGCACGGCCGCCACGCCAAATCGCCACTCGAAGCGGAAGGCCAGGTACGCCAGCACCGCAAAGAACGACAGGAAGATGGCGAGGAAGGCCTTGCTCCTCAGCTCGCCACCGACCTTCGGGCCGATGGCCTGGCGATCCCGGATCTGGTACTTGCCCTGCCCGACGGTGGCATCCAGCGCCCGGGTTACCTCGCTGGCCACCGACTGGGTGTTGGTCGAGTCGGCCCCGGCGGCCGCGAGCCCGGCGCGGATTACGTATTCCTGGTTGCTGCCGAACGACTGGATCTCGGCACCCCTGACGCCGGCCTTGTCGAGGCCGCCACGGAGGACTCCGACGTCCACCGGCTCATTGGTCCGGATCTGGATCATGGTGCCGCCGGTGAACTCAACGCTGTAGTTGAGCCCACGAACGGCCAGCACGATCAGTCCCGGAATGACAAAGAGCGCCGTGATGATGTACGCCCATTTCCGGAGCGCGATGAAGTCGTAGTTCGCGTGGGCAAAGAATCGAGTCATGGTCAGATGCTCAGCGTTGCCATCTCGGGCCGGCGCTGCAGCCAGAGAAGGAAGAAGGTGCGGGTGACGAAGATGGCGGTGATCATCGAGGCCACGATGCCGATGATGAGTGTCACCGCGAAGCCCTTGACGGGGCCGGTGCCGAACTGGAAGAGGAAGAGCGCCGTCAGCACCGTGCT
>DASSTP010000311.1:0-8755 GCA_035707845.1 Gemmatimonadales bacterium
GCTGCGGGTGGTTCGATAGACGGCTCGGCGGCTGGACGGCTGGCCCCACGCCCCAAGCCCTAAGCCCTAAGCCCTAAGCCCTAAGCCCTATCCCCTAATCCCTCACCCTTGCAGGACTTCCGTCCGGTGGCTATAATCCAAAGCTAGTCTTTAAACGGCTCCGGTCCGGGAGATGGTGTGAAGGTTCGTTCAAGCGTCAAGCCGATCTGTGAGCACTGCCGCGTCATCAAGCGCGCCGGTGTGGTGCGGATCATCTGCAAGCGCAATCCCAAGCACAAGCAGCGGCAGGGCTGATCATGGCACGCATCGCAGGCGTGGATCTTCCGCGCGAGAAGCGGGTCGAAGTCGCCCTCACCTACATCTTCGGCATTGGCCGGCCCACCAGCACGCGCATCCTGACCGAGACGGGCGTGAGCGCGGATACGCGCGTCCGCGATCTCTCGGATGCCGAGGTGGCCCGGCTGCGCCAGTACATCGAGCGCACCGTCAAGGTGGAAGGCGCGCTCCGCACCGAAGTGGCCATGAACGTCAAGCGGCTCATGGATATCGGCAGCTATCGTGGCATCCGGCACCGCCGGGGCCTGCCGGTCCGAGGGCAGCGCACCCATACCAACGCCCGGACCAAGAAGGGTCCGCGTCGCGCCATTGCCGGCAAGAAAAAGGTGACCAAGAAGTAATGACAGCTCCAGCCAAGCCGACCACGGGCGGCAAGCGTGCCAAGCGGGTGGTCGAGAGTGAGGGCGTGGCCCACATCTCGGCAACCTTCAACAACGTGCTGATCACCATCACCGACATGCGTGGCAACACGCTCTCGTGGGGCACCGCCGGCAAGGCCGGCTTCAAGGGCTCCAAGAAGAGCACGCCGTTTGCCGCGACGGTGGCGGCCGAGAATTGCGCGCGGGAAGCCGTGAACATGGGCCTCCGTCGCGTGCATGTGCGTGTGCAGGGTCCCGGCAGCGGGCGCGAGTCGGCCATCCAGGCGCTGGCCTCGGCGGGCCTCAAGGTCATTTCCATCCGCGACGTCACGCCCATTCCGCACAATGGCTGCCGTCCTCCCAAGAAGCGCCGGGTCTGATTCATGTCGCGTTATACCGATGCCAGCTGCAAGCAGTGCCGCCGGGAAGGCGTCAAGCTCTTCCTGAAGGGCGCCAAGTGCCTCACCGAGAAGTGCCCGGTGGAACGGCGTCCCTATGCCCCGGGCCAGCACGGCCAGTCCGGTGGCGGCCGCGGCCGCAAGACCTCCGAGTATGCCAAGCAGCTGCGTGAAAAGCAGAAGGTGAAGCGCATCTACGGGCTCACCGAGGCCCAGTTCCGCAACACCTTCGAGCGCGCCACGCTGCAGCCCGGCGTGAAGGGCACCAACCTGCTGCTCGCGCTGGAGACCCGGCTCGACAACATCGCCTACCGGCTCGGCTTCGCGCCCAGCCGCAAGGCGGCCCGCCAGCTCATCCGGCATGGCCATGTCGAGGTCAACGGCAGCCGCGTCAACGTGCCGTCCTATCGTGTCGCCGTGGGCCAGGAAGTCCGCGTGGCGCCCGGCAGCCGCGAGCTGGTCAGCGTCAAGATGGCGCAGGAACTCGCCAGCCGGGGCCAGCCGGTGCGCTGGCTTACCGTGGACGCCGACAAGGCGGCCGGCCGGCTGGCTGAGCTGCCGACGCGCGAGTCCATTCCCGTCAACGCCCAGGAACAGCTCATCGTCGAGCTGTACTCGAAGTGACCATGAATATTGACCTGACCGGACTGGTCCTGCCCCAGCTTGTCGAAGTGGCCAAGCGGGACGACAACCCCAATGTGGCGGAGTTCCGGCTCCAGCCGCTCGAGCGCGGCTTCGGCCACACCCTCGGCAACGCGCTGCGCCGCATGCTGCTCTCCTCCCTCCGCGGCAGCGCGGTGTGGGGCTTCCGCATGGACGGCGTGCAGCACGAGCACTCCACGGTCGACGGCGTGCTCGAGGACATTCACCAGATCATCCAGCGCCTCAAGGCACTGACGCTGGTCATGGCCAGTGAAGTGGACGACGCGGTGCTGCACATCAAGCGCACCAGCGCCGGCCCGGTCCATGCCCGCGACATCCAGCCGCACGGCGCCGTCACCATCGTCAATCCCGATCACCTGCTCTTCGAGCTGCAGGAAGATCGCGAAATCAACGTCGAGCTGTACGTCAACAAGGGCCGCGGCTACGTCGAGTCCGAGCTGCACCCGGCGGACCGGTCGCTCCCGGTCGACCTCATCCGCATCGACGCCATCTACAACCCGGTGCGCCGGGCCAATTTCGTGGTCACCGAAACCCGCGTGGGCCAGCGGACCGACTACGACCGGCTCACCGTCTCGGTCGAGACCAACGGTACCATCTCGCCCGAAGATGCCATCGCCTATGCTGCGGCGCTGGCGCAGGAACACTTCCGGCACTTCGTCGAGTTTGGCCACGTGCCCGAGGCGCGCCAGCCGGCGGCCTCACCCGCGGAGCCCAGCTCGCTGGCCACCCGCCTGGCCCAGCCCATTGACGATCTTGGCCTGACGGTCCGGTCGCTGAACTCGCTCAAGAATTCCGGCGTCCGCACCCTGCGCGACCTGGTGACCTACTCGCCGGCCCAGCTCAACGACGTCAAGAACGTCGGCGACAAGGCTATCGAGGAGATTGCCTCGGTGCTCAAGCGGGAGCGGCTGAACTTCGGCATGAGCTTCGAGGACGTGGATGGCGACGTCCGGGTGGTCAACGAGGGACAGTCGCCCGACACCGTGGTCGCGTCGCCGGCTGAAGGAGACGCCCAGTAATGCGCCACCGTTCCAAGGGACGCCAGCTTTCACGCACGTCCACGCACCGCCGGGCCCTGCTCAACAACATGGCCACGAGCCTGTTCGAGCACGGCCGCGTCATCACCACCGAGGCCAAGGCCAAGGAGCTCCGTCCCTTCGCGGAAAAGCTCATCACCCTGGCGCGCCGCGGCGATCTCCACGCCATGCGGCTGGTGGAGCGCAACATCAAGAGCCGGGCAGTGCGGGACCGGCTCTTCAAGGAAATCGGGCCCCGCTTCGCGTCCCGGCCCGGCGGCTACACCCGCATCCTCAAGCTGGGGCATCGCCCGGGCGACGGGGCGGACGTGGCCCGCATCGAATTGCTGGCGGAGTAGGGCGCCCGACGTGCCCCCTGCCAGCGCCGGCACCGAAACACGAAAGGGGACCCGAGGGTCCCCTTTTTTCTGCTATCCAGCACCCGGTGAGCGCTCAGACGGCCTTGCGAATCTTGTTGCTCTTGATGCAGCGGGTGCAGACCTGCACACGCCGGGGCGCCCCGTCCACCAGGACGCGCACCGTCTGCAGGTTGGGATACCAGCGCCGCTTGGTGCGGTTGTTGGCATGACTGACATTGTTGCCGGTCGAGGGACCCTTGGCGCACACGGAGCAGACGCGTGCCATATCTACCACCCTGCTGAGATTGTAGGTTCCGTTGCTGTCGAGCCCTCAAGTTTAACCAGCCAGCCACGATGACGCAACTTCCACGCGGATCACGACATGCCTAAGGCACTGGTCACCGGAGTGACCGGGCAGGACGGTTCCTACCTGGCCGAGCTGCTGCTCTCCAAGGGATATGAGGTGGCCGGGATGGTGCGCCGCACCAGCCACCACAGCTACGAGCGGATCGAGCACCTGCTCGACCGGGTCCAGATCGTCGCCGCCGACCTGCTGGACCAGCATTCGCTCACCCAGGTGCTGCAGGAGACCCGGCCCGATGAGGTCTACAACCTGGCGGCCCAGAGCTACGTGCCCACCTCCTGGACCCAGCCGGTGCTGACAGGCGAATTCACCGCGCTCGGCGTGACCCGGATTCTCGAGGCGGTGCGCCTGGTCCACCCGTCGGCGCGCTTCTACCAGGCGAGCAGCTCGGAAATGTTCGGCCGGGTGGTCGAGACGCCCCAGAATGAGCGCACCCCGTTCTATCCCCGGTCTCCGTACGGCGTGGCCAAGGCCTACGGCCACTGGATTACCGTCAACTATCGCGAGAGCTACGGCATCTATGCCGTGAGCGGCATCCTGTTCAACCACGAGTCGCCGCGACGCGGCATTGAGTTCGTGACCCGCAAGGTCACCGACGGCGTGGCCCGCATCAAGCTGGGTCTCGCCAGGGACCTCCGCCTGGGTAACCTCGACGCCCGCCGTGACTGGGGCTTTGCCGGCGACTACGTGGATGCCATGTGGCGGATGCTGCAGCAGCCCGAGGCCGAGGATTATGTGATCGGCACCGGCACCACCCATAGCGTGCGGGAGCTGGTCCAGGCAGCGTTCAGTCACGTGGGTCTCGACTGGGAAAAGCACGTCGTGGTCGATCCCCGCTTCATTCGCCCCGCCGAAGTGGACGTCCTGCAGGCCGAGCCGTCGAAGGCGCGGGCCAAGCTGGGCTGGGCGCCGAGCGTGAGTTTCGAGGAGCTGGTCGCCATGATGGTGGACGCCGACCTGGCGCGGCTCCAGGGCGGCCGCTGAACTGATGCGCGTCCTGGTCACCGGTGCCGATGGCTTTGTGGGCCGATACCTCCTCAGGCAGCTGCTGCGGAGCGGACACGAGCTTGCCGGAGCCGTGCGGCACGGCTCGGACGCGGCGCGCGGGTGGCTCACCGACGCCGAATACCGGTCGGTACGCTGGACCGGCCTGGAACTCGAGAACCAGGCCAGCGTCGAGCAGCTGTTTGAGGCCCCCGTGGATGCGGTGGTGCACCTGGCAGCTATCGCCTCGAGCAGTGAGGCGCGGGAGGATCCGGGTCGCGCCTGGGTCATCAACGCAGCGGGCACGGCGCGGTTGCTCGAGGCAGCGGCCTCGGTCCGTGACGCCGGTGCTGGCGATCCGCTCATGCTGGTGGTCTCGAGCGCCGAGGTCTACGGTCCCGGTCAGGGGCACCGCGTCGAAGACGCTCCGCTGATGCCGGTTTCGCCCTATGCGGCGAGCAAGGCCGGCGCCGAACTCGCGGCGGCCGAAGTCGGGCGCCGGACCGGACTGCGCATCATCGTGGCGCGCCCATTCCAGCACACTGGCCCGGGGCAGACCGAGCGGTACGTCGTGCCGGCGTTCGCGCGGCGGCTTCGGGACGCGAAGCGGGAAGGCGCGCGCCAGGTTCCGGTCGGCAGCCTTGCGCCGGTGCGGGACATCTCGGATGTGCGGGACGTCGTGGCGGCGTACGCCGCGCTGCTCCAGCGCGGTGTGCCGGGCCAGACGTACAATGTCTGCCGGGGCGACGGGGTGTCGCTCGAGGCGCTGTTCGGCAAGCTTTCAACCTTCATCGGCGTGCGCGCCGAGCCGGTACCCGATCCGGTGCTTGCCCGGCCGGCGGACATTCCTCACCTCATCGGGGACAACACGCGATTGCGCGCGGCCACCGGGTGGTCGCCTTCCATCAGTCTCGATCAAACGCTGAAAGACGTGATAGATGCCCAAGCGGACTGACATCAAGAGCATCCTGCTGATCGGCTCCGGCCCCATCGTGATCGGGCAGGGCGCGGAGTTCGATTATTCCGGCACCCAGGCGGTGAGGGCGCTTCGGGAGGAGGGCTACCGGGTCATCCTGGTCAACTCCAACCCCGCCACCATCATGACCGATCCGGAACTGGCGGACCGGACCTACATCGAGCCGGTGACGCCGGAGTGGGTGGCCAAGGTCATCGAGCGGGAGCGGCCGGACGCGCTGCTCCCGACCATGGGCGGGCAGACGGCGCTCAACTGCGCCATGGCGCTGCACACCAGCGGGGTGCTGGAGAAGTTCGGGGTCGAGCTGATCGGCGCCAACGAGCGCGCCATCCGGATCGGCGAGGATCGTGACGAGTTTGCCGCCGCCATGCGCCGCATCGGGCTCGCCACGCCCGAGGGACGCACCGTGAAGAGCGTGGATGACGCGCGCGCCGCGGTGGCCAGCACCGGTTTCCCGGCCATCATCCGCCCGTCGTTCACCCTGGGCGGTACCGGTGGCGGCATCGCCTACAATCCGGACGAATTCGAGCAGATGGTGCGGCGCGGGCTCGAGCTTTCACCGGTGGGATCGGTGCTGATCGAGCGGAGCATCATCGGCTGGAAGGAATACGAGCTGGAGGTGATGCGGGACGGGCGGGACAACGTGGTCATTGTCTGCTCCATCGAGAACCTCGACCCGATGGGCGTGCACACCGGCGACTCGATCACCGTGGCGCCCGTGATGACGCTCTCGGACCGCGAATACCAGAAGATGCGGGACGCCGCCATCGCCATCATCCGCGAGGTCGGCGTGGCAGCGGGCGGATGCAACATCCAGTTTGCCGTCAACCCGGCCGATGGCGAACAGCTCGTCATCGAAATGAATCCGCGCGTCTCGCGCAGCAGCGCCCTCGCTTCCAAGGCCACCGGTTTTCCCATCGCACGCATCGGCGCCAAGGTCGCGGTCGGCTACACCCTCGACGAGCTCCCGAACGACATCACCCGGACGACGCCCGCCTCCTTCGAGCCGGTGCTGGACTACGTGGTGGTGAAGGTGCCGCGCTTCAACTTCGAGAAGTTCCCCAAGGCCGACCCCTCGCTCACCACGCAGATGAAGGCGGTGGGCGAGGTCATGGCCATCGGGCGCACGTTCAAGGAAGCCTTCCAGAAGGCGCTGCGCGGGCTGGAAACCGACCGGCCCGGCTGGAGTGCCGCCGCAGCACTAGCCGACGATCGCCTGGGCGATACCTCGCGCGAGTCAGTGCTCGCAGCACTGCGGACGCCCACGCCGGAGCGCATTTTCCAGCTGAAGCGGGCCTTCGACCACGGCGTGCCGGTGGAGGAAATCGCCGAGCGGACCGGGATCGACCCCTGGTTCCTGTACCAGATGAGTGAGCTGGCGGAGGCGGAACGCCGCTGGGCCGCCGCGCCGGATGTGGACGATGTGGTGCTGATGCGCGCCATGAAGCGAATGGGCTTTTCCGACCGGCAGCTCGCCGCGCTTCGGGGCGAATCGGAGAAGGACATGCGGGCCCGCCGGCACCGCCTGGGCGTGCGGCCCGCCTACAAGACCGTGGATACCTGCGCCGGCGAATTTCCCTCGTCCACGCCCTATCTCTACTCGTCGTACGATGAAGAGAATGAAGCCGGCGCCGTGGGCCATCGCACGGTCGTGATTCTCGGATCCGGCCCCAACCGCATCGGGCAGGGGGTCGAGTTCGACTATTGCTGCGTCCGTGCCGCGCTCGCCCTTCGCGAGATGGGCTTCCGGACCGTCATGGTCAACTCCAATCCGGAAACGGTCTCCACCGATTTCGACATCTCCGACGCGCTCTACTTCGAGCCGCTCACGCTGGAGGATGTGCTCGAGATCGTGGAGCTGGAGCAACCGCTCGGCGTCATTGTGCAGCTGGGCGGGCAGACCCCGCTGCGGCTGGCACGCGGCCTCGAAGCCGCCGGCGTGAAGATCCTGGGCACGTCGCCTGAGGCCATCGATGTGGCGGAAGACCGGGGACGCTTCGAGCAGGTCGCACGTGAGCTGGGTGTCACCCAGCCGCCTGCGGGGATCGCATTCTCGGTGGACGAAGCACTGGCCGTGGCGGAGCGCGTGGGATTTCCGGTGCTGGTGCGGCCGTCCTACGTCCTCGGTGGCCGGGCCATGGAAATCGTCTATGACGTGGACACGCTGAGCGACTATTTCCAGCGCGCCGCGCGGGTGGCGCCGGAGCATCCGGTGCTCATTGACCAGTTCCTGGAGGACGCCTTCGAGGCCGACGTGGACGCCATCTCGGATGGGCAGCGTTGCGTCATCGGCGGCGTCATGCAGCACATCGAGGATGCCGGCGTCCACTCCGGCGATTCGGCCTGCGTCCTGCCGCCGTATCTGCTGACCGAGGCGCAGGTGGCCGAGATGCGCGAGCATACCCGCGCCTTTGCCCTCAAGCTCGGTGTGGTGGGCCTGCTCAACGTCCAGTACGCCATTCGCAACGGCGTGGTGTATGTGCTGGAGGTGAACCCGCGTGCCTCTCGCACCGTCCCGTTCGTGTCCAAGACCACCGGTGTACCGCTCGCGAGCCTTGCCGCGGCCGTGGCGACGGGGAAGACGCTCGACGAGCTGGGCCTCTCGGACGACGTGGTGCAGCCCTATGTGGCGGTGAAGGAAGCCGTCTTTCCCTTCAGCAAGTTTGCCGGCGTGGACCTCGTGCTCGGGCCCGAGATGCGCTCCACGGGCGAGGTGATGGGCATCGCCGATTCCTTCGGCATGGCCTTCGCCAAGGCGCAGGCGAGCGCCGACGGTGCGCTGCCGCTGGCCGGCAGCGTCTTCATTACGGTCAATGACCACGACAAGGACAATGTGGTGCCCATCGCGCGGCGCTTCCATGGGCTGGGCTTCCGGATCTGCGCGACGGAGGGCACGGCGCGGCACCTGCGCGTGCGAGGCATCCCGGCGGAACGGGTGCTGAAGGTGCATGAGGGCCGGCCCAACGCCATTGACCTGCTCCTGTCCGGCCAGATTCAGCTGCTGGTCAACACCCCGCTCGGCAAGCTCACCCAGCAGGATGATTACGCCATCCGCCGGGCAGCGCTGCAGCACCGGGTGCCCTACACTACGACGCTCTCGGCTGCGTCGGCAGCGTGCGACGCCATCATCGCGCTCCGGAGCCGGGTGGGCGAAGTCCGCTCGCTGCAGGAATGGCACGAGATGGCAAGGGAAATGAGTGCGGAGTGGGCTGGGTAGGCGGACAGATGGACAGTTGGACAGGTGAACAGATGCCCACCTGGGAGAACTGTCCATCCGTCCATCTGTCCATCTTTTGACGG
>DASSTP010000312.1:0-15759 GCA_035707845.1 Gemmatimonadales bacterium
GGTCGAGCTGCAGGACCGCTACGAGTGCATCTTCTGCATCGTGGACCTGCACGCCATTACCGGCGCGTTCTATGATCCTGCCGATCATGCGCGTCGCACGCGGGAGATGGCGGTGGGCCTGCTCGCGTCGGGCATCGATCCCGATCGGGTGGTGCTCTTTGTGCAATCGCATGTGCCCGAACACTCGGAACTCATGTGGCTGCTCAACGCCGTGACCCACGTCGGCGAGCTGGAGCGCATGACGCAGTACAAAGATAAGTCGGAGGGGCAGGAGGCCATTCCGGCGGGGCTGCTCAACTATCCCATCCTCATGGCCGCGGACATCCTGCTGTATCGCGCCGACAAGGTCCCGGTGGGGGAAGACCAGGTGCAGCACCTGGAGCTCGCCCGCGACGTCGCGCGCCGCTGGAACAACACCTACGCGGAGGGCAAGCCGGTCCTGCCGGAGCCCGAGGCGCTGCTGACCGAGGCCAAGCGTATCATGGGCCTCGACGGCGAATCCAAGATGTCGAAGAGCAAGGGCAACACCATCGGCATCCTCGACACGCCGGAAGAAATCTGGGAGAAACTGCGCCCGGCCAAGACCGATCCCGCGCGCAAGCGGCGCACCGATCCCGGCACGCCCGAGATCTGCAACATCTACCACCTGCATCGGTACTTTTCCCCGCCGGAGACGGTCCAGCTCGTGGCCGAGAACTGCCGGG
This sequence comes from Gemmatimonadales bacterium, assembly GCA_035707845.1. GTDB lineage: Bacteria > Gemmatimonadota > Gemmatimonadetes > Gemmatimonadales > GWC2-71-9 > CAMLHP01. Next base: position 705 of record DASSTP010000312.1, read on the forward strand.
GTGCCAAGTGGGGCTGCCTCGACTGCAAGCGGGTGCTGGCCGACAACATGATCGCCACCCTGGCGCCCATTCGCGAGCGCGCGGCGGAGCTGAATGCCTCACCGGCAACGGTCGATGAAATCCTGCATGCCGGTGCCCGTCGGGCGCGTGAGCTGGCGGCCGAGACGATGGCCATCGTGTACGATCACATGGGCTTCATGAGGCGGACATGACCGACGGCGAGCCGACCGCAGTGCGCACCAGCATCGAGAAGATCATCGCGGCCGCGGTGGAGCGCGGCGCCTCGGACCTGCACATCAAGGCCGGCGATGTCTTCCGGGCGCGCATCAATGGCCGGCTGGTGGCGCTCACCAAGCAGCGCCTCACCCCCGACCAGACCCGCGCCATCGCGCTGCGGCTGCTCACCAGTGATGAAGACCGCGCCCGGCTCGACCGCCTGCGCGACTTCGATTGCTCCTGGGGCATGCCCGGTGTGGGCCGCTTTCGCGTGAACGTGCTGCGGCAACGCTCCTCGTTCATGATCGTGATGCGGGTGATCCCCTTCGCGGTGCCCAGCTTCGAGTCGCTTGGCCTGCCGGAGGGGCTCGCGCGCGTGGCGGACGCCGAGCGGGGGGTGGTGCTGGTGGCGGGCATGGGCGGCAGCGGCCGCAGCTCCACCATCGCCGCAATGGTGCACCACATCAACGCCAACAAGCACAAGCACATCGTCACGATCGAGAATCCGATCGAGTTCCTCCATCGCGACCTGACCTCGTCGGTGACCCAGCGCGAGGTGGGCGTGGACACCGACTCTGCGTCCATCGGACTGCAGGCGGCCTTGCGGCAGGATCCCGATGTCGTGGTGCTGGGCGACATCACCGATGCGGCGACCCTGAGCACGGCGCTCAAGGCCGCTGAATCGGGCCTCCTCGTCATCGGCACCATCGCAACGCCGGACGTGGTGTCCACGGTGCAGCATTGCGTAGCCATGTTCCCCGCCGAGGAGCGGGAGATCGGTCGCATGCGGCTCGCGGAATCGCTGAGCGCCGTGGTGTCGCAGCAGCTGCTGCCCCGGAAGGACGGCGAGGGAAGAGTGGCCGCCGTGGAAATGCTGCTGGTCACCGACACGGCGCGCGACCTGTTGCGAGGGACGCCGGCGCCTGCCAAGCTGCGCAAGCTGATGGCCGATTCGGAGCTCATGCAGACGTTCGGCCAGCACCTGGCGCAGCTGACCGCCGATGGTGTCGTGGATGATGCGACCGCGCGTGCGGCGCAGCGGGGCGCGGGTGCCGCCAGCTGAGATTCCGCCCAGCGGCACTGACGAACTGATCACGGCGCTGGTCTCGCTGGAGCGTGAGGCCGGCACTCCCGAGGCGGCGGAGGCGCGCCGGCTGCTATCCGCGCACATGCAGGCGCTGGGCTTCCAGGTGGACGTCCAGCGCTTTGTCTTTTCCACCGGCACGCTCAACGCCCTGCCGGTCGCCGGAGCGGGCCTGGGCTGGCTGACCATCCTGATGATCCCATTGCTGCTCATGGCCGGAGCGCCTGCGTGGGCGGCGCTCGCCGCCTGGGTGCTTGGGCTCGCTGCCCTCGGCAGCGTCGCCGCCGGGATTGCATTCGGGTGGGCACCGGCGCGCGGCGAGCAGCGCGAGGACGCCAATCTCATCATTCAGCGCCCCGATGCGCTGATCGAGCGCTGGATCGTGGCGCACGTGGACACCAAGGCCCAGCGCCACAGCACGGCAGGGCGGGTGGTGGCCGTTGCCATTGCCATGCTTGGTGTGGTGGTGATGCTCGCACTGGCGACGACGCGGCTCGGCGCGGTGCCGCCGGCATGGCTGGTCTCGGCCGCCTCAGGCCTCACGCTCGCCGCGAGCGTACTCTGCGCCCGGGGCCGGCTCAAGGGCCGCACGGTCGGTGCCGTGGACAACGGCTCGGGAATCGTGGCGGCGCTCATTGCGGCGGAAACGTCCGATGACCGTACCGGCTTCATATTCACGGGCGCGGAGGAGTTTGGCCTGGTGGGCGCGCGCATCCTGGCGCAACAGACGCCGGAACTGGTGCGGAGCCGGGACGTCCTCAACGTGGACACGGTGGATGATGCCGGTAGCGTCGCCATCGTCTCGCATGATCGGCTCGGTGCGCAGCTGGCCAGGCGCGTGGCGCAGACGCTCCTCCTGCCCGAGTTGCGCGTTCAGCGGCGGCGTCTGTTGCCTGGCATCATGGTGGACAGCCAGGCGTTCGCGCGGGCCGGGGCGCGCGCCATCACCCTCGCCCGGCTCAATTGGAGCACGCTGCGCCGCGTGCACACCCGACGGGATACATCGGCCGCAATGAATTTCGGGACCGCGCGGGCGATCGGGGCATGGCTGGGGAGCGTGCGGGGGTGAGCAGTCGACGGTCGAGAGTCACAGGTCTCAAGTCTCAAGTCGCGACCTGCGACGTGCGACCTGCGACCTGCGACCTGCGACCTGCGACTTGCGACTTGCGACCTGCGACCTGCGACTTGCGACCTGCGACCTGCGACCTGCGACCTGCGACAAATTTGACCCCATCCCGATCCCGATCTATCTTTGCACGAGGATGCACGAGCCCCCACGGGGGCTCTTTTTTTTGCCAAGACGAGGACCGGATGTTCGACGAGCGGACACGCTGCGCCGTGGTGGTGGGTGCCCAGTGGGGCGACGAGGGGAAGGGCAAGCTGGTGGATGTCCTGGCCGAGCAGGCCGACTTCGTCGTGCGCTACCAGGGCGGCGCCAACGCCGGCCACACCGTGGTCACCGGCGATTCGCAGTTCATCCTGCGGCAGATTCCCTCTGGGATCCTGCACGCCGGTGCCACCTGCGTCATCGGCAACGGTGTCGTGGTGGATCCGGTAACGCTCTTCGCCGAGCTTGACGCGCTGGGCGAGCGCGGCATCGTCACGGACGGCCGCATGTTCGTCTCCGATCGCGCCCACCTGGTGCTGCCGTATCACAAGCTGCTCGATGCGGCCAGCGAGAAGAGCCAGGGCATCGGAACGACCGGGAAGGGCATCGGCCCGGCGTATGAGGACAAGGTGGGACGTCGCGGGGTGCGTGTGGGCGACCTTCGGGACATGGGCCGGCTGGAGTCGTTCCTGCGGGAACGCGTGGCCCGCGCCAACCGTGTGCTGGAGATGATGGCTGCAGCCGAACGCGCCTCGCTGGATGAGCATGTTGCTCTCCTGTCGCAGTACGCTCCGCGGCTCGCCGCCCTGACCGCCGACACGGGGCTGCTGCTGCATCGCGCGCTCCGGGCCGGCAAGCGGCTGCTGCTCGAGGGCGCGCAGGGTTCGCTGCTCGACCTCGATCACGGTACCTATCCCTTCGTCACCTCGTCCAGCACCACCGCCGGGGGCGCCGCGATCGGGGCGGGAATCGGGCCCACCAGCATTGACGGTGTTCTCGGCGTGGTAAAGGCCTACACCACGCGAGTGGGCAACGGGCCCCTGCCGTCGGCGGCGAGCCCGGCGGACGATGAGCGACTCCGGAAGGCGGGCGGTGAATTTGGCGCTGTCACCGGCCGGCCGCGCCGCTGCGGCTGGTTCGATGCGATCGTCGTCCGGTATGCCGTGCGGGTCAATGGACTCACCGGGCTTGCCGTCACCAAGCTCGACGTGCTCGACAGCTTCGAGCGGATTCCAGTCTGTGTGGGCTACACGCTCGATGGCAACCCCTGCGACGAATTTCCCGATGAAGTGGAGCTGCTGGAGCGGGTGAAACCGGTCTATGAAGAGCTGGAGGGCTGGCAGGCGCCGACGTCGGAAGCGCGCCGCCTCGCAGATCTCCCCGAGGCCGCACGCACGTACCTGCACCGCCTCGAGACGCTGGCGGAGACCCCGATTCGTTACGTCAGCGTTGGGACGCGGCGGGACCAGATTATTGCGGTGAGCTGACGCCGGCATGCGCCTGCTGCGCCGCGTCCTGACAGGCCTGCTGCTGCTCGCGGTCCTTGCCACGCTCGCGGCTTGGCTGTGGCTGCGGTCAACAGTGCCAGGCCAGCGCGGCACGGTCCGCATGACGGCGATCGCAGACAGCGTGCGCGTCGCATTCGATTCCATTGGCATTCCCACCATCACGGCTGCCTCCGAGGCCGACCTCTACGCCGCCCTCGGCTATCTCCACGCTCGCGACCGCTTCTTCCAGATGGATCTCATGCGTCGTGCCGCCGAGGGGCGGCTGGCCGAATTGTTCGGGGCACGCGCCATCGCCGCGGACCGGGCGGCGCGAGACTGGGAGCTTGGGGTATTGGCGCACCAGGCGAGCAGGGCGACACCAGTTGACCTGAAGCGCCTGCTCGACGCCTACACCAGCGGGGTGAACACGTGGCTGGCGCAGGGGGAGTCGTCGCTGGAGCATCGCCTCCTGCGGCTGCCCGTCCAGCGGTGGCGTGACGAAGACACCTACGCCATCCTCCTGCTCGAGGCCAAGCAGCTGCACAACCTCGGCGACGAACGCATCCGCGCCAATGCCGTGCGACTGTATGGACCTGGCGCCGATTCGCTGCTGGCACCAGGGTGGCCTGCAGACGCCCCGGTGGTGGTCGAGTCGTGGGACGAGGGACGTTGGCCGGGCAGTCGAGCCGCCAAGCCGCCGAGCCGCCCAGTTCCTGCCGTGTCCCACGTCCCGGGTCTCGCGTCCAGCAAGGGCTCCAACTCCTGGGTCATCGCAGGCTCCCGCACCGCATCCGGCTTTCCGCTGTTGGCCAACGATCCGCATCTGCCCCTTGGTGTGCCGTCCATCTGGTATCTCGCGGTGCTGCACGGGCCAGGCATCGAGGCTGAAGGGGCCAGCATTCCCGGTGTGCCAGGGATCGTGATCGGGCGGAATCGCCACATCGCCTGGGGCATGACCGCGTCGTACGTGGACGATGCCGACGAAGTATGGGAAGAGTTCTCGCCCGACACCGCACGGGTGCGACGCCCGGGCGGCTGGGCGCCTGTCACCATGATCGCCGAGACGTTGCAGGTGAAGGGCGATAGCTCGGTCGTCTACTTCCGTCGTCGCACCAGCAACGGCCCCGTCATGCGCTGGATCGCCGGGACGCCGCTCACCGGTGTGGTGCGACGATGGACGGGACAGGACGCAACGCCAGCGGGGCTCCTGGCGTCGCTGTCACTCATGAAGGCGCATGACTGGACCAGCTTTCGTGCCGCCCTCGCCGAGGTCAAGGCACCGACGTTGGGATTGACCTACGCCGACGCCGCCGGCCACATCGGCTACACGGTGGCAGGCGGCGTGCCGGTCCGGGCTGAGCCCGGGGTCGGCGCGTCGGGACCCGGTTGGACGGTCGATTCGGTGTGGCAGGGCTACGTTGAGGCCGACGATGTGCCCTTTGCGCTCGATGGTGCGCCCTTCTACGTGACCTCCAACAACCGGATCGTGGGGAGCGAGTATCCCCACTTCCTCTCCGCCGCGTGGGCCTCGCCTTACCGCGCCGAGCGGATTCGCGCCATGCTCTCCGCGGATTCGTCGGTGTCGGTGGCGGACGCAGCACGAATGCAGATGGACGTGCAGAGCGTCTTTGCGGCGCGGATGAAGCGCGTCGCGGCGCGTGCCGCAGTCAACGCCGGAGATTCATCGGCAGCCCGGCTGTTGGAGCGATGGGATGGTTCGATGCGCGCCGACCTGCGGGCGCCCACGCTCTTCTGGCGCTGGAACGACGCCGTGCGGGACGAATTGCGGCGGATTCCCGGGGCCGGCCCGGCCACCTGGGCGGCCCAGCATCAGTGGATGCAGGCCGACACGATCCAGCTGGCTGATGGAAGTGCGATCGGCTTCGATTCGCTCGCGGCCCGGGCCATGCGCACGGCCCTTGCTGATCCACGCGTCCGTTGGCCGTGGGGCAGGGCACACCGGCTGGAGGAGCGGCATCCCCTGGGCGACGTGCCGGCGCTGGGCCGGCTGCTTCGGCTCGATATCGGACCGGTGGAAGTGCCAGGCGGCGACTACACCGTGAACCTCTGCACCTCGGGTGGCGATTCGATTCCCTGGACCTGCACCGAGGGTCCCTCGATGCGCTTCGTTGCCGACATGGGCAACGGCGACGGCGCCTGGTTCGTGCTTCCTGCCGGTCAGTCGGGAAACCCGCTGTCACCCCACTACCGGGACCAGTTTCCGCTCTGGCGGCGGGGCCGGCTGGCCTGGCTGCAGCTAAAGCCCGGGAGCGCCACCGCACCGGCAACGCTCCTGCTGACGCCCCGGCATTGAGCCCGGTCCTGCTTGATTAGCCCCCCTCTGGGCCGGTATCTTCCGCCCCGCCATGGCACAATCTGACAACGTGATGGAAAAGCTGGTCTCGCTCGCCAAGCGGCGGGGTTTCGTCTTCCAGTCGTCCGAGATCTACGGTGGTCTCGGCTCGGTCTGGGACTACGGCCCGCTGGGCGTCGAGCTGAAGAAGAACGTCAAGGATCGCTGGTGGCGTGCCATGGTGCATGCCCGAGACGATATCGAAGGGATCGATGCGGCAATCCTGATGCACCCCAGGGTCTGGGAAGCGTCGGGGCACGTCGCCGGCTTCACCGATCCGCTGGTGGACTGTCGATTCTGCAAGGCGCGCTTCCGCGCCGACCAGCTCGCGACCGCGGCGTGTCCCCAGAAACCGAGCAAGCACCCGGGCGAACACACCACGTGCGACCTCACCGAGCCCCGGCTCTTCAACCTCATGTTCAAGACGTTCATGGGGCCGGTGGAAGAGCAGGCGGCGGTCATTTATCTCCGGCCGGAGACGGCGCAGGGGATCTACGTCAATTACCTGAACGTGCTGCAGGCGTCGCGCCAGAAGGTGCCGTTCGGGATCGCGCAGATCGGCAAGGCCTTCCGGAACGAGATCACGCCCGGGAACTTCATCTTCCGGACTCGCGAATTCGAGCAGATGGAGATGCAGTTCTTCGTCAAGCCCGGGACCGACGCCGAGTGGTTCGAACGGTGGCGCGCGTGGCGCATGGAGTGGCACCAGGGCCTGGGGCTTGACCCGCGCCGGCTCCGCTGGCACGAGCACGGCCCGGGCGAGCTGGCGCACTACGCCAGGGCCGCCTATGACATCGAGTACGAGTTTCCCTTCGGCTGGAATGAGATCGAGGGCATCCACAACCGCACCGACTTCGACCTCAGGCGGCACCAGGAACATTCCGGCAAGAAGCTGGAGTACTTCGACCAGCCCGCCAATGAGCGCTACCTGCCGTACATCGTGGAGACGTCGGCGGGCGCCGATCGCGTCACGCTGACGGTGCTGGTGGACGCCTATCGCGAGGAGCAGGTAGAAGGCGAGACCCGAGTCGTGCTCGGCTTTGCGCCGGCGGTGGCACCGATCAAGGTGGCGGTCCTGCCGCTCATGAAGAAGGACGGCATGCCCGAGCTGGCCGATCGCATCTATCGCGATGTGCGTGGACACGTGAATGCGTTCTACGACGACAGCGGCGCCATCGGCCGGCGCTACCGGCGGCAGGATGAAGCAGGGACGCCATTCTGCGTCACGGTGGACACCGACACGCTCACCGACGGCACGGTTACCATCCGGGAGCGGGACAGCATGCAGCAGGTGCGCGTCGCGGGGGATCAGGTGACGGCGTGGGTGCGGGAACGGATCGCGTCGTAACGGCGGGTCTGCACGGGTGGGTCTTGGACCCGCCCTTGCGACTATATTAGGGTCACCATGATCTACGAAAAGACCACCTCCCTCGACGCTGCGGAAATCTTTGCCCGGGCCCGGCAGTTCTTCGCCGAGCGGGTGCCCCAGCAGGCTGCCTATCCCGAGAAAAGTGGCGAGAGCTGGATCGTGTTTCGCGGCCAGGGCGGCGAGGAAATCACCATCGCCGTCTTCCCCGACGGTTCCGCGTTCCGCATCCGCGCGTCCACGCTCTTCTTCGACCAGCCACTCGACCGGTTCCTGTCGACCCTGCCCGAGGCAGAGGTGCCGGCGTGAGCGGGGAAGCGCTGCCGCTCCGCGTCCGGGTGCACGACGTGTGGGAGGAAGTCGAGATGGCGGCGGAGCCGACCCAGTCGGTGGCGACGCTCAAGCGCAATGCGCTCGCGCGGGCCCGTGTGCAAGGCGATCCCGCGAGCTATGTGGTCAAGTTCCGCGGCGCCGAGCTGCTCAATGAGGCCGGGTCGCTGAAGGACGCTGGCATCGTGCCCAACGCCAATCTCATCGTCCTGCCGCGCCGCCGGCGGCCGGTGCGCTGACCATGACGAGCGCCGCCGGCCTGCGCGCGCTCACCGTCGCAGCGGCGGCCTTCCTCGCGTTCGATGGACTGGCCTTGCTCATTGGCGGGATCTGGCTGCACCGCGCCGTACTTACCATCATGGGCGCAGTGATCATGGCCGGCTCGCTGCTGGTGGGCCTCTATTGGCGCTGGCACCAGCGGCAGGCCAGCGAAATCGCCGAGGCGCGCCAGGCGCTCGCCTCCGAGGCCCGCCAGCTCCAGGATCTCATCCGCCGCAACTGAGTCGCCGTGCCGGTTCCGGTCTTTTCCCATCCCGATTGTCTTGCGCACGATCCCGGCCCGGGGCATCCCGAATCGCCGGAGCGGCTGCGTGTCCTGCTGGAGCGGCTCCGCGCCTCGTCGCTGGTGGCGCTGAAGGAGGCGCCGCTGGCCGCCGATGCCCAGCTGCAGGATGTTCACGACTCCCGCTACCTCGAACGACTGGCCGCGACGGCGGACGCCGGTGGTGGCGTGCTCGACGCCGATACCACCATGAGCGCGGCCAGCTGGGATGCGGCGCGGCGAAGTGCCGGCGGGGCCATTGCCGCCGTGGAAGAGGCTATGGGGGCGAGTCGCACCGCGTTTTCCGCTGGGCGCCCGCCCGGCCATCATGCGCTCAGCGGCACGGCCATGGGCTTCTGCCTCCTTGCCAACGCCGTCCTCGCCGCTCGGCACGCCCAGGTCCTGGGCGCCCTGCGCCCGCTGATCGTCGACTGGGACGTGCACCACGGCAACGGCACCCAGGCGCTGCTGGAGCAGGACCCATCTGTTCACTTCGTCTCCATGCACCGCTACCCCTGGTGGCCGGGCAGCGGGACGAGCGAGGAGCGCGGCGTGGGCAATGTGTGGAATGTGCCCCGGCCCTCCGGGCTCGCGCCCGAGCGCTACGTGGCCGATCTCTGGGCCGCCGTCAGTGAGGCCACTGCCGGATGGGCTCCCGATGTGGTTATCGTCTCCGCCGGCTTCGACAGCATGGCAGGCGATCCGCTGGGCGGTTTCACGCTCGAGCCCGAACACTACGCCGAACTCACGACCCGGCTGCGCTCGCTGCCTGGCGCGCCGCCTCTCGTGGGCCTTCTGGAGGGCGGCTACATTCCATCCCGCCTGGCCGACGGCGCCATGGCCCATCTCACCGCCCTGAGCTGAACTGACTGCTGCCGGAGGCCGCTGTGGCACTGCGACTCGAGACCGAGGTGCTGGAACTCACCACTCGCCATCCGTTCATCATTGCGCGCGGCGGGCAGTCGGCCTATCGCACTGTCATGGTGCGGCTGGTGGACGACGACGGCGTGGAAGGCTGGGGCGAGGCGGCACCGACGAAGTTTTATGGCGAGACAGCGGACACGGTGCTGGCCGCGCTCAAGGTATACGAAACCGTCCTGCCCAAGGACCCTTTCGACATGGAGGCGGCAGAAGTCGCGTGGCTGCGCGCCCTGGGTGGCAATCCGGCGGCACGGGCCGCGCTGTCTTCCGCATTGCATGACCTCGCGGGCAAGCGTCTGGGCATGCCGGTGTACCGGCTCTGGGGTCTCGATCCGGCGGCCGCGCCGCGCTCCACGTTCACCATCGGGCTCGATACCCCGGAGAAGATCCGGGCCAAGATCCACGAGGCCGCCGAATATCCGGTCCTCAAGATCAAGCTGGGCGGCGACCGCGACGTTGAAATTCTCGAGACGATCCGGGGCGAGACCGACCGCGAGTTGCGCGTGGATGCCAACTGTGGCTGGACCGTGAAGCACGCACTCCAGATGCTGCCGGTGCTCGCGGAATTCAAGGTGACAGTGCTGGAGCAGCCACTGGTCCCGCATGACCTGGATGGGCTCGGCGTCATCCGGCGCAAGGCCACCATTCCGGTGATCGCTGACGAGAGCTGCAAGATTGCCGCCGATATTCCCGCCCTGGTGGGCAAGGTGGACGGCATCAACATCAAGCTGGCCAAGTGCGGCAGCCTGCGTGAGGCACTGCGGATGATCGCCACGGCGCGCGCGCATCACATGATGGTCATGGTCGGCTGCATGATCGAGAGCTCCATCGCGATCACCGCCGCGGCGCACTTCACGCCGCTGGTGGATATCGTGGACCTCGATGGCGCCGCGCTGCTGTCCAACGATCCCTTCACTGGCGCCAGCATCGCCGGTGGGCAGGTGACGCTGCCCTCAGGCCCCGGCCTCGGCCTCGGACGGCGATGACCGGGCGACTCGCCCGCATCCAGCTTCCACTCCCGCTCGACAGCCCCTACACCTACCGCCTTCCCGGCGCGCTGGCCGACCGGGCGGCGGTCGGGATGCGCGCCAGCGTGCCGCTCCGCCGCCGCACGCTCATCGGCGTCATCACCGAGCTCGACGCGGCGGAAGCGGCTCGTGAGCCCAAGGACGTCATTGCATTGCCGGATGATGCAGCGGCGCTTTCCCCGTCGCTCATCGAGCTGGCCTGCTGGATGGCGCGCTACTATGGTGCGCCGCTCGGTCTTGCCATGCGCGCGCTCCTGCCGGGCGCGCTCTGGGGGAGTGACAGCGCGGCAAAGCGTGACGAACGCATCGTCACCCTGGCCGACGAGCGGCCCACGCTGCTCGAACGCGACAAGCTCTTCCGCCGCCGCCCGCGCCAGCGGGCCCTCTTCGAAGCCATCGAAGGACTGGGTGGTGCCTCCGAGGTCTCGCACCTGCGCGACCAGCTGGGCTTCACCGATGCGCTGATCAAGTCACTCGTGTCGAACGGGTATGCCGAGTTCAGCCGGAGTGCCGTGTTCCGGGATCCCTTTGCCGGCCTTCCGGAAACCCCGCTGCCGCCCTCATTCACGGCGGCCCAGCGCGCGGCCCTCGCCTCGCTGGCCGAGGTGCCGCCCGGGGGCACGGCGCTGCTCTACGGCGTCACCGGCAGCGGGAAGACGCTGGTCTACCTGGAGGCGGCGCGGCTGGCGGTCGAGGCGGGCCGCAGCGCCATCGTGCTGGTGCCGGAAATCGGGCTCACCCCCCAGACGGTGAGCCGCTTTCGCGGCGCGTTCGGCGACCAGGTAGCCGTGCTGCACAGCGGGCTCTCGGATGGCGAGCGCGCCGATGCGTGGCGGCTGCTCCAGAGTGGGCGACGGCGGGTCGCCGTGGGAGCCCGGAGCGCCATTTTCGCGCCGGTGCCCGACCTCGGGCTCATCGTGGTGGATGAGGAACACGAGTCGAGCTACAAGAACGGGGAGTCACCGCGCTATCACGCGCGTGAGGTCGCGGCGATGCGCGCCCGCCTGGAAGGTGCGCGACTCATCCTCGGTTCTGCGACGCCATCGCTGGAAACCTTCGCGCGCTGCCATGGCAGTGACGCCGCCGTGCGGCTCCTGTCGTTGCCCGAGCGGGTGGAGTCGCGGCCCATGCCCCCGGTTGAGCTCGTCAACCTTCGCACCGCGCCCATGGTGCGCGAGCTCTGGCCGGTGCCCTGGAGCGAGCAGCTGGACCAGGCCCTCACGCAGGTGCTCGAACGGCGGGAGCAGGCGCTCCTGCTCCTCAATCGCCGTGGCTTTGCCAACTTCCTGCAATGCGCCACCTGTGGCACGGTCTCCCAGTGTCCGCACTGCAGCATTGCGCTCACAGTGCATCAGTCTCCCCGCGGGTTGCGCTGCCATTACTGCGACCACACCGAGGCGATGCCATCCGCGTGTGCAGAATGCCATGGCGACGTCCAGCAGATGCGGGGCGTGGGCACCCAGCAGCTGGAACAGGCCATCGCGATGCGCTTTCCCGCGGCGCGAATCGCGCGCATGGACCTGGATACCACCAGCACCAAGTGGTCGCACCAGCGCATTCTCGGTGCCGTCGAGCGCGGCGAGGTGGACATCCTGCTGGGCACGCAGATGATCGCCAAGGGCCTCGATTTTCCCAACGTCACGCTGGTGGGCGTGGTGGATGCGGACACCGGCCTCTTCCTGCCGGATTTCCGCGCCGCCGAACGCACCTTCCAGCTCCTGGCGCAGGTGAGTGGACGGGCGGGGCGGGGGGCCAAGGGCGGGCGGGTGCTGGTGCAGACGCGCGCTCCGGAGCATCCCGCGCTGGCGCACGCGTCTCGCCATGACACCGACGGATTCCTCAACGCCGAGCTCCAGGCCCGCGAATCGCCTACTTACCCGCCACATGTCACGTTGGTCAACACCATCTTTTCAGGCGACGACGAGCTGGGAGTGAGCGCAGCAGCGGCGCGATTTGCCGAGTGGTGCGAGCGTCTCTTCCAGAAGCATGCCCTGCCGCTCGAGCTGCTGGGGCCGGCACCCTGTCCCGTGGTTCGGGTGCGCGAGCGCTGGCGGTGGCACGTCCTGGTGCGAGGCCCCGGCCGGCCGATGGGTGGCTTTGTCCGGGCGGCGGCACGGATGGCTGCTCGGCGCCGTGATACCCGGATCACGCTCGACCGCGACCCCGTGACTCTGCTCTGACGACCGTCTAGCTTCCCCCCATGCCGAACCCAGCCCGCACCATGCCCGACTTTGAGCGGCCGCCGTTCAAGGGAGCGCCGGAGGCCACCTTCGCGCCGCTGCCGGCGGACGGGGTCCTGCCCGATGGCTTCTTCTCGACCTCCAACCTGCCCACATATGTGCACGTGGGCGGCCAGTGGCTGGCGCCCACCCGCCCCCGCATGGACTGCGTGATCGTGAAGCGCGACGGCGTGCTCGAGGCCATCGAGCCCCGGCGCCTCAAGGCGGGCAGCATGATCGCCATGGGGCTGGCGGAAGACGGGTCCGAGGGGATCGTGGTCCATGGGGCCGGGTTTCTCGGGGGCGGGCATAGCGCCAACGAAGAGTTCCGCTTCATGAGCACCGAGGTGAGCCGGGAGCGCCCCGTCAATTACGAGGAGCTGGCCGATCGCGTGCTGCAGGAACGCAGCAATGGCGGCTACCTGGTCTGGGTCGTCGGTCCGGCGCTGGTTCACTCGCGCGCCCGCACCGACTTCGAGTGGTTCATCCGGCAGGGCTTCGTGCAGGCGGTGCTCGCCGGCAACGCCGTCGCCGTGCACGACATGGAAGCCGCCATCTACGGCACGACGCTCGGCATGACCAACACCGGCCAGCCCACCGAGGGCGGGCACGGTACCCACATGCGCGCCATCAACTCGGTCCGCGCCGCGGGGTCCATCCAGGCGGCGGTCGAATCGGGGCTGGTCCAGAGCGGGATCATGCACGCGCTGGTCAGCAATGGCATCCCGTATGTGCTCAGCGGCTCGATCCGTGATGATGGTCCCTTGCCTGGTGTGCTCACGGACGTGCTCGACGCGCAGGACGCGATGCGGGAGCACACGGTACGGGCCACCGGAGCCATCTTCATCGCCACGGCGCTGCACGCCATCGCCGTCGGCAACATGCTGCCCGCCTTTCACACCGCGCGTGGATATCCCGAGCCGCTGATGACGATCTGCGTGGACCAGACCGAGTTCGTGGTGAACAAGCTCAAGGACCGGGGCACCCATCAGGCCTACGGCGTGGTGACCAACGCCCAGGACTTCATGACCGTCCTGCGTTTCTACGTTGAGCGAGCCATGGGAGCGAAGGCGTGACGGCACCGGCGCCGGAGACCGGATGGGACCGCCTGGCCCAGGTCGTCGCGGCGGACATTCCTGTCGCTGAAGTGACCCGCGTCTGGTGTTTCCCCGTGCTGCGCCAGGGCCAGCGCGAATTCGGCACCGCCGTCATCGCGCGGCGCGATGGTGATGACGCCGAGCGGGTGCGGATCTACACGGCGCGCTACCTGCTGCAGATCAAGGGGAAGGAGCGGGGCAAGTTCGACGCGGACCTGAAGCAGGTCGGGAGCGGTCCCGTCGAGCGGCTCCCCGCGCTGCTCGAGGAGGCGCATCGCCGTTCCGACGACGAGGAGCCGCCCGCCGAGGTGGACGTCGCCGAGTGGTTCGCGGGCTGTCATGACCCGGCTGTCGGCTGACGAGCGGCGCGAGCTGCTGGAGCGCTTCCGCGGCTGGCTCTCGGAGCATCGCCAGCCGGTCACCCGCCAGCGCGACCTCATTGCCGAGCTGGTGTTCGCTTCTGACGAGCACCTCAGTGTGGAGCGGTTGCGCGAGGCACTGGCGGCGCGGGGCCACAAGGTCGGAACCGCGACCGTGTACCGGACGTTGGACCTGCTGGAACGCGCCGGCTTCGTGCGGGCGCACCGCTTCGGCGGCGGCTATCGCCGCTACGAGCCGGCCGGCACGGCCGATGAGCATGGCCACCTGATCTGCGACCGGTGTGGTCAGGTCAGCGAATTCACCAATGAGCAGCTGACCCGCCTCCTCGGCATCGTGGCCGACGAGCACGGCTTCCAGCGCCAGCGCCAGCGAGTCGAGATCACCGGCATCTGCCGTGCGTGCCTCGCGCGGGACCTTGGAGGATTTCGGGAATGAGTGATGGCGTGGGGCTCGGGGTCGTCGTCGCGTTCACCGCGGGGCTGCTCAGTTTTCTCTCACCATGCGTCCTTCCGCTGGTGCCCTCGTATATCGGGTTTCTCACCGGCATGGCGGTACCGGAAGCAGCCAACCGGCGGCGGGTGACGGTCACGCACGCGCTGCTGTTCGTGCTGGGCTTCACGCTGGTCTTCCTGGCCCTGGGTGCCGGGGCATCGGCCTTCGGCACCGCGCTCAAGACCCAGAAGACGCTCATCGCCCGCATTGGTGGCGTCCTGATCATCATCTTCGGGATCTGGACGGTGGGGCTCATCAAGCTCCCATTCCTCGAGCGCGAGCAGCGGGTGTACCTCGAGGAGAAGCCGGTGGGCTACCTGGGCTCCGCGCTCGTCGGCATGGCCTTCGCTGCCGGATGGGTGCCGTGCATAGGGCCCATTCTTGGCGCCATACTGGGGCTTGCCGCCACCCAGGCCGATTTCAGCCGAGGCA
>DASSTP010000313.1:0-11171 GCA_035707845.1 Gemmatimonadales bacterium
CTCCACCAGCGGGTCGCGCTGGCCGTAGCTGCGGTAGTGAATGGCATTGCGCAGCTGGTCCAGGTCGTACAGGTGATCCTTCCACTTGTCGTCCAGGACGGTCAGCATCACCTGCGAGAGGATCTGGGCGTCCACATCGGGAATGCCGATCTTCTGCCCGAACTCGTGCAGGTACGTCACCTTCCGCTCAAACGCCGCGCGCCCTTCATCCGCGGCGGCCGTGACGATGTCCTCGAGGTCCGGCGTGGCCTCGGCGTCGAGCACCTGCTCCGGATTCACCAGGAACTGGAGCATCAGTGACTGCGCCAGCCCCTGCCGGTCAAAGTCCTCCGGCTTCTCGGCGTCGGCCAGGAAGGTGCGCACGTGGCGCTCGATGGCGCCCTCGATCATGCGGATCGCTTCCGCCTTGACCTGCTCGCCGCGCTCGAGGGCAAAGAGCCGCATCGAGTAGACGACTTCGCGCTGCTGGTTCATGACGTCGTCATATTCCAGCAGCCGCTTGCGGGACTGGAAGTTCTGCAGCTCGACACGCTTCTGCGCCGTCTCGATGGCGCGGGAGACGAGCCGGCCGGTGATGACCTCGCCCTCCTCTGCCCCGCTCTTGTCCATCCACGCCGCGATGCGCTCGGAACCGAACAGCCGCATCAGGTCGTCTTCCAGCGAGAGGAAGAAGATGGACTGCCCCGGGTCACCCTGGCGGCCGGAGCGGCCCCGCAGCTGCCGGTCAATGCGCCGGGATTCGTGCCGCTCGGTGCCGATGATCTGGAGTCCCGCCTCCTCGGCGGTGAGATCGAGGGTCTTGCCGAGTTTGATGTCGGTGCCGCGGCCGGCCATGTTGGTGGCGATGGTGATGGCACTCGCCTGCCCCGCCTGCGCCACGATCTCCGCTTCGCGCTGGTGGTACTTGGCGTTGAGCACTTCGTGCTTCAGCCCGCGGCGCTTGAGCATCTTGCTCAGCGTTTCCGAGACATCCACGTTCACCGTGCCGATCAGCGTGGGCAGCTGCGCCTTCTGCAGGCGCTCGACCTCATCCACGATGGCATTGTACTTCTCCCGGCGCGTCTTGTAGATCCTGTCGGGCTGGTCCAGCCGCTTGATGGGACGGTTGGTGGGCACGACGTTCACCTCGAGCCCGTAGATCGTAAAGAATTCGCCTTCCTCGGTCTCGGCGGTGCCCGTCATGCCTGAAAGCTTCTCATACATCCGGAAATAGTTCTGGATCGTGATGGTGGCGAGCGTCTGGGTTTCGCCCTTGACCTGCACGCCCTCCTTGGCCTCCACCGCCTGGTGCAGCCCATCCGACCAGCGACGGCCCGGGAGCACGCGGCCGGTGTACTCGTCCACGATCAGCACCTGGCCATCCTGCACCAGGTAATCCACGTCCTTCTCATACAGCGCGTGGGCCTGGAGCAGCTTGTGGATGATGTGCAGCTTCTCGCTCTTGGCGGCGTAGGCGCCCTCCAGCTCGGCGCGCGCCTCCACCTTCTGGGCCGGCGTGAGATCCGGGTCATGATCCACCCGGTGAATCTCCTCGGAAATGTCCGGCACGATGAAGAGCTGCGGGTCACCGGGCGACAGCGCCTCGGCGCCGCGGTCGGTGAGGTGCACCGAGTGGCCCTTCTCGTCGAGCACGAAGTAGAGCACATCCTCGATGTTCCGGAGCCGCTGCTGGCGGATGGGCAGCTTGCGGTCGGCCAAGGCCTCGAGCTCCACCTTCTGCACCAGCTGCTTCAGCCCCGGCTCGTTGAGCAGCTTCAGCAGCTTCTTGTTCTTGGGCATGCCCAGCTGGGCCTGGTAGAGCAGCACCCCGCCGTCGTGGCGGGTCTTGGGGTCTGCCAGCAGCGGCTCGGCCTCGGCCAGCAGTCCGCTTACCACCGTGCTCTGCTTCTTCACCAGCTCGGCCACCTGTCGGTCGAACTGCTGGTACTTGTCATCCTCCGCGTGCCCCACGGGACCGGAAATGATGAGCGGCGTCCGCGCTTCATCGATGAGGATGGAGTCCACTTCGTCGATGATGGCGTAGATGTGCTCGCGCTGGACCCGCTGGTCCAGCGTGAACACCATGTTGTCGCGCAGGTAGTCGAAGCCGTACTCGTTGTTGGTGCCGTAGGTGATGTCCGCCATGTAGGCGGCCCGGCGCTCAGGCGATTGCGGCTGGGTGTCGTCGAGACACGCCACGGTGAGGCCAAGATAGGAGTAGAGATGCCCCATCCACTGCGAGTCACGGCGGGCGAGGTAGTTATTGACCGTGATCAGGTGGCAGCCCCGGCCGGTGAGCGCATTGAGGTAGAGCGGCAGGGTGGCTACCAGCGTCTTGCCCTCGCCGGTGGCCATTTCGGCGATGCGCCCCTCGTGCAGGACGATCCCGCCGATGAGCTGGACGTCGTAGGGCACCATGTCCCAGGTGAGCTCGGTGCCGGTCACCATGACCGTGGTGCCGAGCAGGCGGCGGCAGGCCTCCCGCACAGTGGCAAAGGCCTCCGGCAGCAGCTCGTCGAGCACCGCGGCAATTGCCTTGCGATACTGTGCCTCGAGATCCGCCGTCTGCTGTTCCAGGCGATCCCGTTCGGCCGGGTCGGCGGCATCCCG
The DNA here is from genome assembly GCA_035707845.1 of Gemmatimonadales bacterium. Classification (GTDB taxonomy): domain Bacteria; phylum Gemmatimonadota; class Gemmatimonadetes; order Gemmatimonadales; family GWC2-71-9; genus CAMLHP01. Next base: position 2,590 of record DASSTP010000313.1, read on the forward strand.
CTTGGCGGCCTTGGCCTCGCGGACGCGATCGGCCAGCTCGCCGGTGCGCTCCCGGATGATGCCCCGGAACTTCTCGGTCTGCGCCCGCAGCGCGGCTTCGTCGAGCCCGGCGAGCCGTTCCTCATGCGCCTTTATCTGGGCCAGGCGGGGACGGATCTTCTTCACGTCCCGTTCCTGCCGCGTGCCGATCACGGCGGTCACCAGCTTCTGTATCATGCTCCGTCACCCTTGTAGAGTCCGTTCGCCGCAACGTAGGCCGCGACGGCGTCAGGTACCCAGTAGCGAATCGAGTGGCCTTCGCGCACGCGACGCCGCACATCCGTGGCTGAAATCTCCACGAGCGGCACCGTGATCCGGCGCCACACACCGTCAGTGACCTGCAGGTGTGTTCCTGGCCGGGCAAAGACCGCGATACGGGCCAGCTGCGCCACCACCTCCGGTTCCCGCCACTTGGGCAGGTCCCGGGCAGCATCCTCGCCGAGGAGCAGCACCCATTCGGTGTCCGGCTCGGCGGCGCTCAGCGCCCGCAAGGTATCTACGGTAAACGAGGGGCCGGGGCGATCCAGTTCCGCCGCTTCCAGGCGGAAGCCCGGGGCGCCGGCGATGGCCAGCTCCACCATCCGCGCGCGATGCGACGCGGGCGCCTGGTGACGGCCGACCTTGAACGGCTGCTGGTGCGCAGGAACGAACCGAAGCTCTTCGAGCTCCAGCTGCTCCACTGCTGACCGTGCCGTAATCAGGTGCCCGTGATGGATCGGATCGAACGATCCCCCGAAGAGCCCCACCCGCATCAGGGCCCCTGGGAAATCTTGGGAGGACAGACGTGGTCAGTGCCGGGGGTGCCTGGATGGAAACGCCGGAGATAGCCGCAGGTCTGCTCAGCGTCCTCCACGTATCCCAGCGTCCGCTGCGTGCTGATCAGGTCGATCAGCGCCTGCGGCGCAATCTTGGCCTGGGGATAGGTGGAGAGGAGATCGCGCAGGTAGATCACGGCGGAATCCCACGCCTTCATGCGCAGGTAGTACTTGGCCGCCTTGTATTCCTTGGTGGCGAAGTCATCGTTCAGCGCCGCGATGCGTGTCTTGGCACGCGCGGCGGCATCGGTCCCGGGATACCGGTTGAGCACCTCTTCGTACGTGCTCAGTGCCGAGCTTCCGTAGGTGGGATCGAGTTCGGGCCGACGCCACAGGTCGGCGTAGGCGTCACCCACCCGCACCAGCGCGTCAGCCGCGAGTGGATGGGTGGGCGTCTCGTCGCTGACACGCCGGAACTCCCGGGCGGCTTCGAGCCGGCGCCCGGACGCGAAGTTGGCCTCGCCCAGCAGGAAGTGCCCTTCGACGCGGCGTGGGTCGTTGCCTGGCGACTCCAGGTTGAAGCGCTCCACCCGCTCGATGGTCTTGCTCCAGTCACCTTGCCGGAACGCGGCGTGGGCGTTGGCCCAGAGCGAATCGAGCTGGGCCGGGCTGAGCGACTCCGCGCCGCTCACCGGCGCGACCACCGCACCGCGGCTCGTGGCGGAGCCGCACGCGCTGGTGAGCAGGAGCCAGGGCAGGAACCGGCGTACTGTCATTGCACATCCACTGGTCTTGTATCCCCTGCCGAATCGGCAGGGGAGAGTGTAGCAAGTCGGTTGCGGGCGAGCTTGCTCAGCGTATCGTCAGGCGTGCCGAGCGTGATTGCGCGCTGCCAGGCGATGGCCGCCGCGATCGGGTCACCCTGCTTCACCCGGGCGTCGCCCAGCCCCAGCAGGGCGCGGCGGCCGGTCCAGCCGGCCGGATCGCCCCGGGAGGCCCTCGCAAACCAGCGGTCGGCAGAGATGACCGCATTCGAGTCCAGGGCAGCGATTCCAAGCCGCAGGGCGCACGTTGCATACCCCGTTCCAGCGGAGTCGCGCATTCCGGCATTGGTCGAGCGCCGCATGACAGCCCGGAATGCATACGCCGCCTCGGCACACTGGCTGGTACTCATGAGCCCGCCGTACTGCAGCAGCAGGGAATCGAAGGTGCCCGCGTCAGGCGCACCGGCCAGGGCCAGCGGCAGCATCTTCGCCCGCGACGCCGGCTTGAGCGTGCCACCCTGCACCAGCGCATAGGCATACGACGTCACCGGCCACTCCGGTGCGATCCGCTCCAGCCCGGCAACCGCAGTTGCCAGCGCACCCATGGCCCTTGTCCGGAGCGCCTGCCTGGCGACCTCGGCGAGGCCGTCGCCGGCTTCGGCATGACGCGAGGGATCGGCCGAGGCGAGCGCCAGGTAGGCGCTGGCGGCCGAATCGAGCTGCCCGGCACGCAATGCCGTGGCGCCCGTCTTGGCCCAGAGCCGCGCGCTCTCGTGTGTCGCCGCGAGGCCGGCATAGAGCGGAAGCGCGTCTGCATATCGGCCGCTCAGGTACAGCTCATCGGCATCCCGTTCCTGCTGGCCGCCGCTGCAGGCAAGGCAGAAACCGATCAGCAGCAGCGCCACTCGCCGCCTCATGTCGGGCGACCGACCATGTGCAGGTAGGCCTGCACCCGCGGATTGTCGGGCCGCCGCGCCAGCAGGTGCTCCCAGACTTCGCGCGCGCCTTCGGCATCGCCGGAGAGATAGCGTGCCAGGCCAAGCGCGGCACCAGCATCGAGGAACGCCGGGCGCGCGGTCACCACCTGCTCCAGTTCCTCGCGCGCCTCGAGCGCGCGTCCCGCCTCGAGCAGCACCCGCGCCAGGCGATAGCGCAGGTCATGGAACGTCGGTCCCAGTTCCAGCGCGCGCCGATACTGCTCGGCGGCAAGGTCGAGCGCTCCCACTTCGGCATACGCGTGGGCCAGCTCGGCATGGCGATTGGCGAGCTGCGCCGCCACCGGCGCCGCGAAGCCCTTCACGTTCCCGGTGTCGGCGAGCGCCGCGCGCCGGAAGCATTCTTCTGCCTCTGTCGAGCGGCCGAGCTGGTTGAGCAGCAGGCCACGATGGATGAGCGCCTCGAGATAGCGCGGATTGAGGTCGAGGGCGCGGTCAAACTGTTCCAGTGCCCGCTCGGTGTGCCCCAGCAGCGACAGCGAGACGCCGAGCAGATGGTGGGCATCGGCAAACGCATTGCCCTGGGCCGTGATCTCCTCGAGCAGGTGCACGGCACCGTGATAGTCCTGCAGCACGAATCGCTCGCGGGCGCGCAGCATGAGCTGGTCGCTGCTGGGCTGCATGGCGTCTCGCATGCTCACTTCATGCCTCCACCTGGCTGCACCGCCGGCCAACGCCGCTGTAGCGGATGCCGGCCTGCGTCACGCGCATGGGGTCGTAGAGATTCCGGCCGTCCACGATGGCGGGCTGGCGCATCTCCCTGGCAATACGGCTGAAGTCCGGCGTGCGATACATCAGCCACTCGGTCATCACGGCCAGCACGTCGGCACCCGCAAGCACGGCATAAGGATCGTCGGCCAGGGCAATGCGATCGCCATAGTGCGCCTGGACCGCCGGCATGGCCTTGGGATCGTGGGCCTGGACCCGGGCGCCGGATTCCAGCAGGCAGTCAATCAGGGCCATGGCCGGACTCTCCCGCACGTCGTCGGTCTCGGCCTTGAAGGCGAGTCCCCAGACCGCGATGGTGCGCCCGGTCAGCCCGCCGGCAGCGCGTCGCACCTTCTCGACGATGCTGCGGCGCTGCCGCCGGTTGACCTGTTCCACGGCCCGGAGCAGGTCCGGCTCCACGCCGAGTCGTTCCGCGGTGTGAATCAGGGCCTGCAGGTCCTTGGGGAAGCATGACCCGCCATAGCCGGGACCGGGATAGAGATACGCGCGGCCGATGCGACGGTCCGAGCCGATCCCGTTGCGCACCATCGCGACGTCGGCGCCCACGGCTTCACACAGCGCGGCAATCTGGTTGATGAACGACACGCGCGTCGCAAGCATGGCATTGGCCGCGTACTTGGTGAGCTCCGCCGATGCGGGATCCATGAACAGGATGCGGTCACCACCCCGCCGCGTGTATGGCGCGTACAGTTCATTCAGCAAGCCGCGGACGGCGGGACTCCCGGTCCCGACCACGACGCGGTCCGGATGCATGAAGTCATCCACGGCCGCGCCTTCCTTCAGGAATTCCGGATTGGCTGCCACCTCGAACGGCACGGAGCCGGCCTGGGCGACAACGGCCGCAACCTGGGCGGTGGTGCCAACCGGCACCGTGGACTTGAGGACCAGGACCTTGGGCTCCGTGGCCTGGCGAGCGATGGCCTCCGCCACGTGCAGCACGTGGGAGAGGTCGGCCTCGCCGCCGGCGCCCGGCGGCGTCCCCACCGCCACGAAGATGACCGGCGCATGCGCCACGGCCTCGGCCAGGTCGGTGACGAAACGAAGTCGGCCCGCCGCCTGGTTCTGCCGGACCAGTGGCTCGAGTCCCGGCTCGAACAGCGGCAGGTCATTGGCGCGCAGGCGCGCCACCCGTGCCGCGTCGCGCTCGACGCACACGACATCATTGCCCGTCTCGGCGAAGCAGGCGCTGGCCACCAGTCCGACGTAGCCGCTGCCGACGACGGACAGCTTCACCTCAATGCCCCGCCATGGCGTGCCGGGTGTCCACGATGAGCTTGGCGTCGCGGCGAATGAGGTCGTAGTCGAGCGCGGTGTGATCGGTGACGATCAGCACGCAATCGGCCTGCTGCAGTACCCTGGACGTCAGCGGGATGGAGGCGAAGCGATGCCCGTTCTCCTCCAGTTGCGGCACGAAGGGGTCGTGGTACGAGACGTCCGCGCCGTACTGCTCCAGCAGCTTGATGATGTCGAGTGCCGGGCTCTCCCGCATGTCATCGATGTCCTTCTTGTACGCCACACCCACCACGAGCACCTTGGCGCCGCGCATGGCCTTGCCCTGCATGTTCAGCGCGTCAATCGTCTTCCGCACCCAGAAGAGCGGCATCTCCGAGTTGACCTCGCCGGCGATATCGATGAAGCGGGTCTTGTAATTGAGCCCGCGCATCTTCCACGCGAGGTAGTGCGGATCGATCGGGATGCAGTGGCCGCCCAGGCCCGGGCCCGGCGTGAACTTCATGAAGCCGAACGGCTTGGTGCCCGCTGCGTCGATCACTTCCCACACGTCCACGTCCAGCTTGTCGCACACAATTGCCATCTCGTTCACGAGGCCGATGTTCACGCTGCGGAATGTGTTCTCCAGCAGCTTGACGAGCTCGGCGGCCTCGGTGGACGACACCGGCACCAGCGTGTCAATGGCAGGCTGGTACAGGGCGCAGCAGACTTCGCGGCAGGCCGCCGTGATGCCGCCGACCACCTTGGGGGTGTTGCGGGTGTGGTATTTCGGGTTGCCCGGATCGACCCGCTCCGGGCTGAATGCGAGGAAGAAATCGTCGCCCACCGCGAGCCCGGTGCTCTCCAGCGCCGGCAGCATGATCTCGCGGGTGGTGCCAGGATACGTGGTGCTCTCGAGGATGATGGCCTGGCCCCGGCGCAGGGTGGCCTTCACCGCTTCGGTGGCGGCCACGATGAAGCTGACGTCGGGATCCTTGTACTTGGAGAGCGGCGTCGGCACGCAGATGGAGATGGCGTCGGGCTCGGCGAGGCGCGCCGGATCGGTGGTGGCCTCGAACTTTCCGGCCTTGAGGATCTCCTGCAGGTCGGCGTCCTTCACGTCCTTGATATGCGACCGGCCGGCGTTCAGCCCATCCACTACCCGCTGGCTCACGTCATAGCCCAGCACCCGGTAGCCGGCGCGCGCCAGCTCCACGGCGAGGGGCAGGCCGACGTACCCCAGCCCGATTATGCCGAAGAGCGCCTCACGGCGCTCGGCTTTCCGGATCAGTTCCGCTGCAATGGTCATCCAGTCAATACTCCAGGGGAAGCGCCACCCGCCGTCCGTCACGCGCTGACAGGTAGGTGGCGATGAGAATCTCGAGCGAGTTGAGCCCCTCGCGGCCGTCGGTGTCGGGCACCGCCTCGCCCCGCAGGCTCTGGATCACGTTTTCGTAGTAGGCCGGGTGACCGAAGCCGTAGACCGACGTCGTTTCATAGCTCGCATCGGCCACCTTGGCGTCGTCCGGATGGCTGTCGGCGAACTCCCAATGGTCAATGCGATTGACGGCAACACCGCCCACCTTCACCGTGCCGCGCTCGCCGATGATGGTGATGGACCCCTCGTAGTTCTTCGGGTACGTGAGCATGGTGACGTTCATGCTGCCAAGCGCCCCGGTGCGCCAGCGGATGGACACCACGCCGGTGTCTTCCACCTGGATGTGCCGCGCGAGCGTGGCGGTGTACGCCTGCACGCTTTCCACCGGTCCGATGAGCCAGTCGAGCAGGTCCACATAATGGCTTGCCTGGTTCATGAATGCGCCGCCGTCGAACTCCCAGGTGCCCCGCCACGGCGCGCTGTCGTAGTACTCCTGCGGCCGCGACCAGAAGACATTCACGTTCACCATGAAGATGCGGCCGAACCGGTCGGCGGCGACGGCGCGCTTGAGCAGCTGCAGCGTGGCATTGCGGCGGTTCTGCTTCACCACGAACAGCTGCACGCCGGCGCGGTCGCAGGCGGTGACCATGGCCTTGCCGTCCTGCCAGCGGGTCGCCATCGGCTTCTCGGTCACCACGTGGCGCCCCGCCGCCGCGCACCGCACCGCCTGGCTCGAGTGCAGCCCGCTGGGAGTCGCGAGGACGATCACGTCGGCATCGGAGCCGGCGAGCAATGCGTCAAGCGACTGGAAGCCGCGCGCGCCGGTGCGCCCCCCGGCCCGGGCCAATGCCGCCGGGTCGATGTCGCATACGGCCACGAGATCGGCCCGCTCCGCGTGCCGCTCCAGGGCGCTGAAATGATTGGCGGAGATGCGGCCGCAGCCCACGACGGCGAACCGGATCTTCCGGTCGGTGATGAATGGCTTGGTGACGAACATCAGCGCCGGTGCTCCTCGGTGCGGGTCACTGGTAGAACTCGCGGATGGCCGCCACGACCGCGTCCTGCTGCTCGTCCCGCAGCTCGGGATAATTTGGCAGCGAGACGACCTCGCGCATGGCACGCTCGGTCTCCGGCAGGCTGCCTGGAGCGTAGCCCAGCTCCGCGAAGCAGGGCTGCAGGTGCAGGCCCACGGGGTAATAGACCGCGCAGCCGATGCCGCGGCCGCGGAGGTGCTCCACCAGGCCGTCACGGTTCTCTGCCCGGATCGTGTACTGATGGAAGATGTGCTCGGCGGCCGGATGGACCGCTGGCGTGCACACCTCGCTGATCGGGCGGAGCAGCTGGTCATAGCGTGCCGCGCGCCGGCGCCGTGCCTCGCTCCAGCCGCCGAGATGCCGGAGCTTCACCAGCAGGATCGCCGCCTGGAGCGTGTCGAGCCGGCTGTTGTAGCCCACTTCATCGTGATGGTACTGCTTGGCGCCGCCATGCAGCCGGAGCCGGGCCAGCCGGCTGGCGAGCTGGTCATCCTGCGTGAGGATCATCCCGCCGTCACCCCAGCCGCCGAGATTCTTGCTGGGGAAGAACGAAAGCGTGCCGGCATGGCCGAGCTCGCCCGCCATGCGCCAGGTGCCGGCCACCTTGCGCCGGGCACCGATGGCCTGCGCCGCGTCCTCGATGAGCGCAATCCCGTGACGCTCGGCGATCTCCGTCAGCCGCTCCATGTCCGCCATCTGTCCATAGAGATGCACGGCGATGATGGCTCGGGTGCGCGGCGTGATGGCGGCCTCGACCGCGTCGGGCGCCAGGTTGTACGTGCCCGGTTCGATATCCACGAACACCGGCGTGCCGCCCGCGTTGTGCACCGCGCCCGCGGTGGCAAAAAAGGTGAACGCGGGACAGATGACTTCATCAGCCGGCGCAAGGTCGAGCGCGCGGAGGGGCAGCAGGAGGGCGTCAGTACCGCTGGCGCACGCCACGGCGTGCTTCACGTGCGAGAGCGACGCTATCGCCGCCTCGAGCTGGGCCACTTCCGGCCCCATGATGAACGCCTGGCGCTCGATCACGGCCAACGCAGCCGGCACGATCTCGTTCGCGATGGTGGCGTGCTGGGCCACCAGGTCAAGCAGGGGTACGTTCACCGCGTCACCGGAAAGGGGATCGAAAAGGCTGCAAAGCCTTGCAAATTATCGAGATTGGGGCACCTGGTCAACGAGCGTAAGCAGTCCATCGGCCTCCCGATAAGCGGTGTGGCAAGCCCCGCAGCGGGCGGCGCCAGCGCTCACCGAGAGCCGTTCGCCACAGCGGCACATCCATCCGACCCGCCGTGCCGGCACGCCGACGACCAGGGCAAAGGCCGGGACGTCGGCCGTGACCACCGCGCCCGCGCCCACGAAGGCGTAGTCGCCGAGCGTGGTGCCGCAGACCACTGTCGCGTTGGCCCCGATAGTGGCCCCGCGCCCGACTCTGGTGGTGCGATACTCGTGCTTGCGCGAGACGTGGCTGCGGGGATTCGTCACATTGGTGAAGACGCAGCTGGGCCCGCAGAAGACGTCGTCCTCGAGGATCACCCCTTCATAGATCGAGACGTTGTTCTGGATCTTGACGTTGTTGCCGATCCGCGTTCCGTTCATGACCACCACGTTCTGGCCCAGCGAACATCCCTCGCCAATCACCGCGCCGGGCATGACATGGCAGAAATGCCAGATGCGGGTGC
>DASSTP010000314.1:0-5478 GCA_035707845.1 Gemmatimonadales bacterium
CCGATCCATCCCCACGTCCCGATCCATTCCCACGTCCCGATCCATCCCCACGTCCCGATCCATCCCCACGTCCCGATCCATCCCCACGTCCCGATCCGTTCCCACGTCCCGATCCGTTCCCACGTCCCGATCCATGCCCACGTCCCGATCCATGCCCACGTCCCGATCCATGCCCACGTTCCCCCCGTTTCCCGGTCCGAGGACAATGATCCCATGTACATGGTTGGGCATCACCACAAATGCATCCAACCGGACATGCGGGTAATGCGCCGGCAATCGGTGCCAGGCCTGCATCACCATCCGGCCCGCCGCACTGAGCTGCATGACGCCGCCGCGAACCGTCCCCAGGATGCGCTTCCGGCGCTCCACGCAGCACGTCACGAAGTACGCCCCCATCCTCGCGTAGTCAAATCCATCGAGGCGGATTGACTCCCGGCCATCCGCCAACGGCTCGTATCGTCGCGACACGTCGCCCCTCCCTCGCTGTGGAACTCCCGCAGGAGGGCAAGCTCATTCAGCCTGGTCAATGACTGCTCAACAGCGGCTGGCACCGATTCGCTCATCTAAAAAGTGGAAGGCGCCACGTGAATACATCACGTGGCGCCTTCTGTTGGCATCGATCTCGAAACGCGTCGCCAGGGCGGCGCAGATCCCGATTGGTGCTTAGCGCGTCGTCAGGCGACCGTTTGCCCAATTCGAGTATGCGATGCAACTGTCACTAGACAATGGATCACCTCCTTCATGCAGGGTGGAACATAGGGCGGGAAACTACCCGCACCCATTCTAGCAGGACGGACCATCAACAGGAACCCCAATTCTCGGCGGCTCGGCGGCTCGGCGGCTCGGCGGCGAATATCGCCGTCACTGCACGATCACCGTCCCCGACATGGCCAATCCGTGAACGGCACAGTCGTACTTGTACGTGCCCGGCGTATTGAACGTGACCGAGTACGTGCTCCCGCCGCCGGTCATGATGGCGCTGCTGGTGAAGCTGGGTGTGTTGATGGACTGCACGCTGTGGGACGCGGCGCCGGCGTTCCATGTCCAGGTCACCGTCGTTCCCGCGGCAACCTGGATCGTCGCGGGCTGGAAGAAGTCGTTGTCGACCGCCACATCCGAGGTGACAGGAATCTCCTCACCCGTGGCCGTGAATGTCACCGGCGATCCGGTGAGCCCGGTGGCCGTCGCCGTCGCGGTGTTGGTACCGGCCGCGGGTCCGAGTGTCAGCACGGACGCGGCAACTCCGCTCGCCGAAGTCGTCGAAGCCGGCGGTGCAAGGGATCCGCCACCCGCAGTCACGGCCCACGTGACACCGGTGCCGGCCACGGCGTTGCCGAACTGGTCCTTGACCGTCACCTGAAGGGGCGTGGGCAGCGCTACGCCCACCGTGCCCGTCTGGTTATTCCCGCCTGACGCCGCGATCTGCGTCGCGGTGCCCACGGCCACCGTGGCGCTGAAGGTGACCGGTGAGCCGGCCGCTGACGTGACCGTGGCCGTGGCGGTGGCATTTCCCGGCGTGTGGGGCAGTGTCCAGGTGGTGGAGGCCAACCCGTCGGCATCGGTCGTCGCCGAAGCGGGGGCGACCGCGGCCCCGGTCCCGGCGGCGGCAAAGGCCACGCTCACTCCTGCCTTGGGCGTCCCGTCTTCGGTGACTCGAACCCGGATGGGATTGGCGAGGGCCGACCCCACAACGCCCGACTGTGCATCACCGCTCGCCGATGGCGCCTTGGCCACGGCCAGCTGCGGCGGGGGCGGCGGGTTGGTGCCGGAGTCAGAGCCGCCACAGGCTGCGAGGGCGGCGAGTGCCAGCACCATCCCCGTAGAATTGCGGATCAGTCGCATCATCACCTCCAGGTATCGGTGAACCGTTCGGATGTCCCGGCTGTTACAGACTGTGCAAGGGCAGTTGGGGAGGACGTCAGATTCAGCGGGTCCAGCAGCGCGCGTCCGGAGCACTCATGGCACGTGACAATTCACATCCCGACGAGTACCAGCCGCTGCGCCGCCGTACCGTGCGCGGCGCCCGATTTGCCGAGGGCACCCACCGGGCCGGGGGCGTCATCCCCTGGCACACGCACGATGATCCGACCTTGTGCTTCGTCCTGCGCGGCCGCTTTTCGGAATACAGCAGGGGCCATGTGGCGGACTGCCATCCCTCGTCCCTCAAGTTCATGCCGGCGGGCGAGCGTCACTGGAACAGCTTTCATGTGAGCGACGTCCACGGCTTCATGGCCGAGCTCGAAGTCGCCGCACTTGGCGGTGACGATGAGATCGCGCGGGCGCTGCAGCGCCAGGCGCAGTTCGTGGCGGGACCGGAAGTGGCCATCGCGCGACGGCTCTACAGCGAATTCCAGAACAACGACACGGTGGCACCTCTCGCCATGGAGGGCTTGCTGCTCGAGCTGGTGGTGCAGCTGGCGCGAGCCAGTGACCGCCAGCGCGCGGGCGATTGCCCGGTGTGGGCGCTGCAGGCCCGCGAAATCATCTACGCAAACGTGACCGCTCCGCTCTCCATCGCGGCCATCGCCGAACTGGTCGGCGTGCACCCGGCCACGCTGGCGCGAGGGTTCCGCCGGGCGTTTGGCTGCTCCATCGGCGACATGCAGCGCCGGCTTCGGCTCGAGCGTGCGCTGCTCGACCTGGCCGATGCGGCGCAGCCGCTGGCCCAGGTGGCGCACCGCGCCGGTTTCTACGATCAAAGTCATTTCACCAACCTCTTCCGCCGCACCTACGGCATCACACCGGCGCGGTATCGCCGCGCGCTCGTGAGCGACTGAAGCGCGGTCACCGTCACGCTGCCTTCCATGAACGGATGGGGACGGCAGTGGTAGGGGTGCGTGCCGGCAGCGGGTGTGACCGCGAAGCTCTGCCCAGGCGTGAGGGTGGGTGAGTCCCAGGCCTCGCTCGTGGTGGTGTGCCCAGGCGTTCCTTCCACATCCTCGCAGTTCACCCAGATCACCGTCGTCCCCTCCCCCACCGTCAGGTCAGCGGGCTGGAAGGCAAAATTCCGGATCACGACGAACGCCGTGTCCGGACCGGGTGGCTGCGCAGCCCGCAAGCAGGTGACGTCGGCTGCGTCAGTTGATGGCTCGTGCATGGAGAAGCACGCGGCGACCGCCGCCGAGGCCACGAGCGCCGCCAGTACCCGGCGCTTCATGGTGCCCGCTCGACCCGCACTTCACCGTGCATGAACGGATGGGGCGTGCAGGCGTACTTGAATGTTCCCGCATCGGTGAACTGGTGACGCCACCGCGTGCCCGGCTTGATGAAGCCGGAGCTGAAGGACGAATCGGATGCCGTGACGGTGTGGTCGAGCGGATCGTCATTGACCCATTCGACGATGGTCCCCGGGCGCACCTGCAGCACGGCCGGCCCGAACTTGAGGTCCTTGATGTGAATCTCGACCACCGAATCGGTCGCGACGGTGGCCTGGCCCGCCGCCTGCCGTCCCCCGAAATAGCGCGAGAGCGTGACGGGAATGGTGAACTCGAAACCAAAGCGCACATCGCCGCCGCCGCGCGAACCCGATTGCATGGTGGTCGTGGCGGTGTTGGAGACATGCAGCGACAGGGTGTGCGGCGTATTGGGCAACGCAAGCTGCAGCCCGGCGCTCCAGGCCACCCGTTCGCCCTCGTCCCGGTGCAGCATGGTGACGGCATCGCCGGCGATGGCGATGTAACGCGTGAGCCGCAGCACCAGCCCGCCGCCGACCGCCGCATCGGCGCCGCTGCTGTCGGGATCGGCCAGCAGCCGGCCCAGTGCGATGACGCGCGCCGGTCCCTCGCTGCGGGCCAGCGACACCTCGGCGCCCGGCCCGCGCGCCGCGAGATTCCAGGACGCCACGACCGCGGCATCGACCGGGGCCCCGCGCACCTGCGCCAGCGGCATGATGCTTCCGAAGAATTCCCACTCGTTCGGGTAGCGGCTCACCAGGGTGGAATTGGTGCTGTAGCGCAGGCCCACGCTCGCATGCTCCGGCAGCCCGGTGGCCAGCAGGAACGTGGGGTAGCCGGTGACCTTGCGCTCCGGCGCCGGGCTTCGGCTGAACCGGTGCGAGAAGTTGAACTCCACCACGCCCGTGGGAATGGCCCAAGGCCCGCCCACGTTGGGCGCACGCTCGAGCAGGCTCTGGGCCGATGCCAGCGGGGCCGCGGCCAGCATCAGCGCGAGAACGACCATCGCGTCAATACCCGGTCGGAGGCGCACCATTACCGTCGCTGTTCATGGGCGGGTTGTTGCTGGTCGATGGCGACGATGCCACCGTGGCAGTGGCACTGCTCACCTGCACCGTGCCGGTCATGCCAGAATGGATGGTGCAGTGATAGGCGAAGGTGCCGTTGGTGCTGAAGGTGCGGGCGATGCTGGTGTTGGAATTGACGCCGGGAATGTCCTCCGGCGCACCGGCGGTGGCATCGAACGTCACGTTGTGGCCCAGCGACTGGAAAACCCACGTCACCGTGCCTCCGGTGGCAACCCGGACGGTGGCGGGCGTGAACTTCTGGCCCGTCGTGGCGGTCACCGAGGCGGTGGCAGGTGGGGGTGCATTGTTGTCCGGGGCATTCGAATCGGAGCAGGACGCGAGGCAGGTGAGCGCTGCAGCGGATGCAAGAAGGGCAAGGCGTGACACGAGCGTATCTCCACGGTTCCGCCCGGCAGGGGCGGCGACCGAAAAGGGTGAGTAGCCATGATATCGATCGGGCGGTACCCGGTCTTGGAAGCTCTGCACCGTTTGGACAGGCGTGACGTCGCCCGCTAGGTTCCAGCATTCATGACCATCCTTCTCATGAGCCTGCTGGTGGGACTGGGTGCCTTCGCGGCGGGGCTGCTGGGTGCGCTGACCGGGCTGGGCGGCGGAATCGTGATCGTGCCGCTGCTTACCATCGCCTTCGGCGTGGACCTGCGCTACGCCATCGGCGCGTCGCTGGTCTCCGTCATCGCCACCTCGTCCGGCGCGGCTGCGGCGTACGTGAAGGAGGGATACACCAACATCCGGGTGGGCATGCTGCTGGAGGTGGCCACTACCATCGGCGCACTGGCCGGCGCCTACCTGGCGGGGTGGATTTCGCCCAATGCCATCGCGGTCGTCTTCGCCGTCGTGCTGCTCTTCACCGCGGCCCAGGCCTTCCGGCCTCACGTGGAACACCTGAGCGACGCCTCCGATCCGCTGGCCCAGCGCCTTCGGCTTGCCTCGGATTACCCCACGCCGGCGGGACGCCAGCCATACCAGGTGCGCAACGTCCCCACCGGATTCGGGCTCATGTTCGTGGCCGGGATCCTCTCCGCGCTGCTGGGGATCGGCTCGGGCGTCGTGAAGGTGCTGGCCATGGATCGGGCCATGCAGCTGCCGTTCAAGGTGTCCACCACCACCAGCAACTTCATGATTGGTGTCACGGCGGCGGCCAGTGCCGGGGTGTACCTGAGTCGAGGCTACATCGACCCGGTCCTGGCGCTGCCGGTCATGCTCGGCGTGCTCTCCGG
>DASSTP010000315.1:0-7409 GCA_035707845.1 Gemmatimonadales bacterium
AGGACGGCGCGGGCGGCCCGCCGCACGGCGCTGGGGCCCTCCGCCGCACGGGCGGCACCGGCGGTCAACGCGGCGGACAGCGCCAGTGCCGCCTCCCGGTCGCTCGGCGTCAGGTAGGTGTTGCGGCTGCTGAGCGCGAGGCCGTCCGGCTCGCGCACAATCGGCAGCCGCTCGAGGCGCAGGTTCCAGTCGAGATCGCGCACCATCTGCCGGACCAGGGTGAATTGCTGGATGTCCTTCTGGCCGAAGCATGCCACCTCGGGTTCGACCAGGTGGAAGAGCTTGGCGACGACGGTCAGCACGCCGGCAAAGTGACCGGGGCGCACGCTCCCCTCCCAGCGGCCGGCGAGATCGCCCGGCACGACGCGGGTGGACGATCCGGGCGGATACATGTTGGCCACGTCAGGCAGGAAGAGCAGGTCGACACCGCGCTCCCGCGCCAGCGCCCGGTCGCGCTCGATGTTACGGGGATAGCGGGCCAGATCCTCATGGGGGCCGAACTGCAGCGGATTGACGAAGATGCTCATCACGACGGCGTCCGCCGAGCGGCGCGCCGCACCCACCAGCGCGAGATGACCCTCGTGCAGGGCGCCCATGGTGGGAACCAGGGCCACGCGGCGTCCTTCCTCGCGGCGCGCCCGCCGCCACGCGCGGAGCTGGCCGATACCACTGACGTCGAGCATGCTCAGTCGAAGCTGTGCGCGGCGTCGGGATACTGGCCGCTCCGCACGTCCTCGGCGAACGCGGTGGCCGCCGCGCGCACGCTCCTGGCCAGCTCGGCGTAGCGCTTCAGGAACTTGGGCGTGAACTGCTCGTTCATGCCCAGCATGTCATGCAGCACCAGGACCTGGCCGTCGCAGTGCGCGCCCGCACCGATGCCGATGGTCGGCACGGTCAGCGCCGCCGAGACCCGGCGGGACAGCTCGGCTGGCGTCAGCTCCAGCACAATGGCACACGCGCCTGCCTCTTCCAGCGCCTGGGCGTCAGCGAGGAGCCGGTCGGCGGCGTTCGCTTCCCTCCCCTGCACCCGGTAGCCGCCCAGCGCGTGCACCGATTGGGGCGTGAGCCCCAGGTGGCCGATGACGGGAATGCCGCGCTCCACCAGCGCGGCCACGGTGGGGGCCATGGGCTGGCCGCCTTCGAGTTTCACGCCGTTGGCGCCCGTCTCCTGCATTACGCGCCCGGCATTCCGGATGGCGTCCTCGATGGAGATCTGGTAGGTAAGAAATGGCAGGTCGACGAACACCAGTGCGTCGGTCCCGCGCCGCACACTGGCCCCGTGATAGATCATCTGGTCGAGTGTTGCGCTGAGGGTGGACTCGCGGCCGGCCAGCACCTGGTTCACCGAGTCGCCCACGAGGAACACGTCCACCGGCGCCGAGTCGAGGATGCGTGCGAACATCGCATCGTAACAGGTGAGCATCACGATGGGCCGCCCGGCCGCCTTCATGGCGGTCAGCTCGGGCACGGTCCGGGGGCGGCGTTCAGTCGTCATGGGCAAGCAGCTCCGCGAGTTCGCGCTGCCAGAAGTCCCGCTCCGGCAGCCCGGGATGGGGCAGCGTCAGGCCGGGCTCGTCGAGCGTGAGGTCATCATAGCGCACAATGTCGAGGTCGAGCGTCCGGGATTCCCAGCGCCCGGTCACCTCCCGCAGCCGGCCTGCCGCGCGCTCGATCCGCTGGCAGCTCGCGAGCAGTTCCTGCGGACTCAGCCGGGTCCGGAGCTGGACCATCTGGTTCAGGTACCTGGGCTGCCGCCGCCCGCCGAGCGGTGCCGTCTCCTCGATCCGGCTCGCGGCGACAAGCCGGGTGGACCGCAAGGCGCCCAGCCACTCGCGCCCAAAGGCAAGATAGGCCTCCCGGTCACCCAGATTGCTCCCCAGCGCGATGAACGCCTGATGCATCGCCGCCGCTACGCCCCGACGGCAAAGTGCCGGGCAAGCACCTGCAGCTCGGCGGCCATCTCGGCCAGCGCGCGCGTGGTCTGCTCCAGTTCCGCCTGCCCCAGCGCAGCCTCGGCGGAGCGGGAGGCCAGCTGGCGGGTGTCATCACGCATGCGCCGGGATGACTCAGCCACTCGCTGGATGCGCTCGTTCAGGGTGTGGAACGACGCTTCCTGCGTGGTGGCCATCTCGGCCACCCGCCGGGCGTGGCGCCCCGCATCGCCGGTGGCGCCGACGATGGCCTCGAAGGCGCTCGCCGCGGCCGCACTCACTTCCTCCACATCTGCTGCAACCGACTGCCCGATGCGCATCTGGCGGCCCACCGCATCCACCTGGCTCGACACCTCGGTCACCAGGGAGCCGGCCTCGCGGGCCGCGTCCAGCGACTGCGCGGCGAGGTGACGAATCTCTTCCGCCACCACCGCGAAGCCGCGGCCCTCGCGGCCGGCCCGGGCCGCCTCAATCGCTGCATTCAACGCAATGAGGTTGGTGGCGTCCGCGATTTCCCGGATCGAACCGATGAAGCCGGTGATCCGCCGGCTCACCTCGCCCAGCGCGCTCACCTGCTGTGAGCTTTCTCCCACGAACTGCTTGAACTGCACCAGGCGCCTGAGTGCGTCACTCACCACTGTCTGGTTGTGCGCGGCGGTCTCGGCTGCCTGCTGGCTGGCCGACGCGGCCTTGGAACCCTCCTCGGCCATGCTGGCGGTGATGCCGCTCATGGTGTCGGTCGCATCCTGCCCTTCCCGCACGAACGCGTCCTGGTCGCCCACGGACAGCTCCACTGCACGGGATACTTCACCCAGCGCGTCGGCGCTGTCGCGGAGCGAGTCGGTGGCGCGCTGCAGGGCAGCCACCTGCGTGCCGATGAGCTCGACCAGGCCCGTCAGCGGCCGCCGCAGCTCGGCGATGTGAATGGCCGTCGCAACCTGGGCCGCGATGGTGCTGAGCGCCGCGAGATCCTTCGCGTGGTAGACGTTCCGCTTGAAATGGTCCAGCTCGATGGTCCCCAGCGTGTTCTCGCCGAACCGGAGCGGGTAGATCACGATGCATTGCACGTCGGGGTCGGGCCGCGTGATGCGCGGATCGTTGCTGCCATTCCGCACGTGCACCAGCTTCCCGCTGCCCAGCGCGTGGCCGCGGAGCGGGATCAGTTCCGCCGAGGGCACGCTGCGGTGCGGCCGCCCGATGCTGCTCCGGTACATGAGCGACGCGCTGTCGCCCTCGACCCGGTAAATGCGGAAGTCGCCCCAGTCCAGCAGCCGATAGGCCAGGCGCTCGATATGTTCGAGGGAATCCTGCAGCGTCACGTTGCTGGCGATGGCCATCTCCATGAGATGGACCTTGCTCAGGTCCTCGGCGGCGATGGCTTCCTCCAGGATCTTGCGGGTCAGCGCGCCAAGGACGCCGAGGAGGAAGAGCACCGCAAGCCAGCCGGCCGGCTGCAGTGTCTCGATCGCGGCCACGATGACCACCACGCCGATCATGCTGATGAGATAGGAGACGATTTCCCATCGCAGGATGAGCAGCCGCTCCTCGACATCCAGCTTGCTGCGGATCAGCAGGGTGAAGTAGAACAGCGCCCGGCCGATGATGAAGTACGCGGCCAGCAGGGTAAAGGCCGCAGGGAGGAAGTCCACGCCCAGCCCGGGCGCGCCGGTCAGCCGGCGCACCAGCGCAAACAGGCCGAACGAAGCCACGAAGGCGAGACTTTCACGCCCGGTGTTGACCAGGGCGGAACGCAGCTCCTTGCGGAGCACCAGCACATCGCTGAGGGAGACGCCCAGCAACAGGGCGAGCACGGTGGGGCCGGGCCCCAAGATGGTTGCGCCCGCCAGGGCCGCGAGCGAGGTCTGCGTCAGGTAGCTGTACTTGCTGAGCCGGATCGGCGCGGCACGCACCGCCATGGTGCCCACCAGGAGGAGCGCGACACCGACCGGCTGGTCCATCCAGCGGGTGTCGAGCAGCAGCGCGAGCCCGGCCACCAGCAGGCCGCCGGCCTGCAGCGAGAACGCGTACCACCGGAGCAGGGCCGGGACGCGCAGCGTCATGCCGGCCGCTCCGTGGCGGCATGGAGCGCGGCCAGCCTGGCCTCGAGGCCTTCGACACCGTCCCGCTCGAGCGATTCCACGAGCGCGCTGCCGACGACCACGCCGTCAGCCAGCGTTGCCACCTCCTGCGCCTGCGCCGGTTCGGAAATGCCAAAGCCCACCGCGACCGGCCGGTTGCTGGCGCGACGCACCCGCGCCACCTGCAGGGCGAGGTCGGACGCCAGCGTTGGCCTGGTGCCGGTGACACCCAGGCGGGCGACCAGGTAGAGAAACCCGCGGGCAGAGCTCCCGATCGCCGCGAGCCGGGCGTCCGGTGTCGTGGGCGCGACCAATGGCACGAGTGCGAGAGGGCTCGTTGCCACTGCCCGTTCGATGGCGGCATCGGCACCGATCGGCAGGTCGGTCAGCAGCAGGCCCGACACCCCCGCCGCCGAGGCGTCGCGGAGCAGCTGTGGCAGGCCGTACGAAAGGACGGGATTCAGGTAGGTGAACAGCACGACCGGCCGGGCGAGGGCAGCGTCGCGAATGAGGCCCAGCGTGCCAGCGAGGGTCATTCCCTGCAGGAGCGCAGCGTGGCTGGAGCGCTGGATGGTGGGCCCGTCGGCCAGCGGATCGCTGAACGGCACGCCCACCTCGAGAATGTCGCCCCAGCGATCGGCAGCGCGCAGCGCCGCGAGCGACGTTGCCCGATCGGGGAAACCGGCGGTGAGATACGGTATCAGCGCCGCCCGCCGCCGGGCTCGAAGCGCCTCGAAGGTGGTGACGAAGGGATCAGACGAAGAAATCGCCAACGACAATGCCATGCCGGCCCGGGTTGGTGACCTTGACGATGGACCGCCGGAAGCGGCCCTCTCCATCCTGCTCCGCCAGGTCCACCTGCTGGCCGGGCGGCGGTAGCATGCCGCCCTCGGCGTCGATGGCCAGGCGCACCAGGGGACGGTTGAGCAGCTTGGTGTCCGGATTGGGCGCGCTCACCACCCCGACTTCCATCGTGTCGAGGATGACGCAGGTGCCCACCGGGTAGATGCCGATCAGGTTGATGAACGCCTTGACCAGCACCGGATCATAGCCGCGCCGCGGGTTCTCCCACATCTCGCGCAGCACCTGGTCCGGCTCGATCGGCACCGTCTGGTAACTGCGGCGCGTGGTGGCCGCGTCGAAGCCGTCCGCGACGGACACGATGCGCGAGAACAGCCCCACTTCGCGCGGCCGGACCGTCTTGGGATAGCCGGTCAGGTCGACCTTCATGTGATGCTCGTGCGCGACCAGGATCGACCGGTACGGAATTTCATCGTACCCGCGCAGCATGAACAGGGTGAGCGCGCCGAACCAGGGGTGAGCCTGCATCACCCGCCACTCGTGGTCGTCGAGGCCGCCCGTCTTGTTCAGGATCTCGACCGGGATCCGCGCCTTGCCGATGTCGTGCATCAGCGCCGTCATGCCCAGGTCGTACAGCTGAAGCTTGGAGAAGCCCAGCTTCTTGCCCAGGGCCACGGCAAAGATGCACACATTGACGCAATGCTGGAAGGTATACTCGTCGTAGTCGCGGATGGTGGTGAGCCCCATCAGCGACGTCTCATTGTTGAGCACCTGGTCCACGATCAGCTGCACGGCGCGCTTCATCTTCTTGACGCTGGTGGCCTTGCCCAGGCGGACGCTGGTCACCACTTCCTTGGCCACCGCGACGCCGTGCGAGTAGGTCCGCTTGGCCAGTTCCCGCTGGCGCGCCTGCTCATCGAGGGAATCCTCGGACGGCAGGGCCCGTTCCAGCTCCAGCCCGTGCACCCCGCTGGTGAAGAAGCGCTCGGCCAGTTCGTCGAACGGTTCCGGCAGGTTGCGTTCGGCCAGGTTGATCAAGATGCTGAGGAACGCCTGCCAGTCACGGCGGGTCACCTCGCGATGGATGTGCAGGACGCCGATGTCAAAGGCCCTGAGCGTCGCCAGGGTGTTGCTGAAGGAGGCGTAGTTGTCGAGCTCCAGCCGGAGCCGGGTGGAATTGACGAAGATGAAATCGCCGGAGAGCCGGATCTCGACCCCTGGCTCATGCTCCAGCAGGACCGCCGAGGCATGATCCAGGTCGTCGAGGGCGCGCTGTACGGTGGCGTTCTCGACCGGATAGAGCTTGAGGCTCCGGAGTGCGGCATACAGCGCCAGCAGGAGCCCGCGGCCACTGGCCCGCAGCACGCCTTCCTTGGGTGCGCCTTCCGCAATCGGCTGGGTCACGCGGCCCCCTCCCGCAGCGCCTGCTTCACCGCGTTCCGCACCACCAGCTCCTTGTCGTCCTGGGCCGCCTCGAGCAGCTGGCGCGCCTCGGCCGTGCCGATGCGTCCCAGCGCGAGCGCAGCGCAGGCACGCACTTCGGGCGGTTCCTTCATGCGCAGGAGGCCTCGGCCGCCCAGCATGCTCGCGAGCAGCTTGATCCCCGAGGGACCGGCGATCGCACCGTAGGCCTCGAAGAACGCCTTCTTCTCCGACATGTCGAGGTCCTTGAGCGACTTGCCCTGCACCACGTTTTCCACCCGGCGGAGGGCGCTGCGATAGCCACGTGCACCGACCGCCTTGACCGCCGCCACCCGGACGGCGCGGTCGGCATCCTCCAGCGCCCGATCCAGGTGCGCCAGGGCGCCGGGCGTGCCGATGGCGTCCAGCGCCTGCACCGCCGCAAGCCGGATGTCATTGTTGTCGAGGCTCAGGAGGTCTCCGAGCCCGGTCACCGCGCCTTGCAGCTTGAGCCGGCCGCAGACGCCGATCAGCGCCGGCAATGCGTCGTGGGCGTCGTCTTCCTCGATCCCATCGCGCAGGAGCCGGAGCACTTCCGCCGAGTTCTGCGAGGCCAGCCGGTCGACCGTTTCCTCGAGCATGCGTCGCACGGTGCCCGAGTAGAGCCGGGGCACCATGGCGAGGATCGGGCCGAGCGCCGCCGCCCGCAGTTCGGCCAGCACGTCGCGCACGTCCTCGTCGCCCGGACGGGTGGACGCCTCGTCCAGCGACTGCACCAGCTGGCGCACGATGGCCGGCTCGCTGAGCCGCTCCTCAAACTCCCGGACACGTGCCCGTTCGGCGGGCGAGAGCGCCTCCACGCGCTGCTCCACCAGGCGCAGCTCGCGCAGGATGGACGCAACGACGCGGAATTCGCCCTTGTTCAGCAGGTTGGGCAGCAGGGCGTCGAGGATGGCATGAATCTCCTCGCGCACCGCCGGGGCCCGCTCCATTTCGTAGAGGTCAAAGAGGATGGCAAGTGCGCTGCCGCGCGCGTCGCGCGTATACTCGTGGCGCACCGCATCAATGACGTAATTGATTTCCTGCTCATCGAGGAAGTAGAGAGTGCCGTCAAAATCGTCCAGGTCCACCATGCCGCTGGGCCGGGCCGCTTCTTCCTCCACCGTCTGGCGCCGCTCGTCCGGACGCACCTCCGGCG